>JAJYUU010000005.1 GCA_021792405.1 Actinomycetes bacterium | reverse complement strand
AGGACATCGGCCAGCAGGATCAGGTACAGCAGCACGTCCGACATTTCCTCGGCAGCCCTGGTCCGCAGTGGCTCGGAACCGGCGAGTTTGGCCGCTGTGCCTGCGGGCAGCCATTGGAACAACTCGGCGAGTTCGCCGACTTCACCTACCAGGGCGAGCAGCACGGATTTCGGATCGTGGTAACGGCTCCAGTCCCGGTCGGCGGTGAACTGGCGCACGCGGCCCCTGAGCAGTTCGAGGTCGGACATCCTGCCAGCATGACATGGCTGTCACCTCACGGTTAACCGGCCGGCGGGCAATTGCGAGAAGATCAGGTCCAGGGTGGAATGCCACCGGCTGAAGGACAGTTGGAGGATTGCTGTATGAATTCTCATAGGCACATCTCGCAGCTGCTCGGGGCGTCCGCGCTTGCCGCCCTGACCGTGACCCTGGCGGCCTGCGGCGGCGGCAGCCCGACGTCGGCGGGTTCGTCATCCCCGGCGGGCACCTCTTCGCCGGCCGCCACATCCCCGGCCTCGTCGTCCCCGGCCGCCTCGGCCGGAACCTCGTCGAGCGCGAGCGCCGCGACGATTGCCGCGATCACCGCGAACTGGGAGGCCTTCTTCAGCGCCAAGACACCGGATAGCAAGCGGGTAACGCTGCTCCAGGACGGACCGACGTTCGCGTCGGTCATCAGGAGCCAGTCGGGCTCTAGCCTTGCGTCGCTGGCGACCGCTAAGGTCACTAATGTCACCGTCACCTCGCCTACCCAGGCGACGGTGAAATACGAGATCCTCGTCAGCGGCACTCCTGAGCTGAAGAACCAGACAGGGACGGCCGTGCTGCAGAACGGCACCTGGAAGGTGGGCGTGGCAAGCTTCTGCGGGCTGCTGATCATCGAGAACGCGGGCAAGACGTCAGGCTTGCCCGCCGCATGCAAGTCAGCCACCTGATAGTGGTCAGCCCGGACGGCGCCGACGACGGCGAGGCGGTGGCGGCCAGGCACGGCGGCCGCCCCCTTGCCCTCATCGTGCTGTGCGTAGTGGTATTCCTGACCTTCCTCGATAACACCGTGGTCAGCGTCGCGCTCGGGAACGTGCAGACTCAGCTGCACGCGGGCGTGGCCGGCCTGCAGTGGGTGGTCGGTGCCTACGCCCTGACATTCGCCGGGGCGATGCTGGGCTTCGGGATGGTCGGCGACGAGTTCGGCCGCAAACGCGTCATGGTCATCGGCGTCGTGATCTTCTGCGCCGGCTCGATCCTGTCCGCCGAGGCACCCAACGTCGGCGTGCTGATCGCCGGCCGGGCCGTCATGGGGTTCGGCGCGGCGGCAAGCGAGCCGGGCACGCTGTCGATGATCCGGCATATCTACACCAACGAGCGCATCAGAGCCAGGGCGCTCGCCGTCTGGACGTCGGTTACCGGGGTGGCACTCGCCATGGGCCCGGTAATCGGCGGCGCGCTGGTCGGCGAATGGGACTGGCGCGCGATCTTCTGGTTCAACCTGATCGTCGGCGCGATCGCGCTGGCGGGCGTGCTGGCGGTGCTGCCAGAGAACGCTGATCCCGATGCGCACCGGGTGGACACCGCGGGCGTGGCGTTCGGCGCGGTCGCGCTGTCCGCGGTGGCCTTCGCGGTGATCCTGGCCGAGAAATCAGGCTTTGGCTCCGCCCGGGTGATCGCGTTGCTGTGCGTGAGCTTTGTCGCCGTGATCGCCTTCTTCTGGTGGGAAACCAGGGCCGCACACCCCTTGCTCGACCTGCGTTTCATCCGGGTGCCACGTTTCGCGGTCGCTAATGTCGTTGCGTTCTGTGCATATTTCGCTACCTTTGCGGTGTTCTTCTTCACGGCGCTGTACCTTGAGGAAGTCGTGGGCTACACCGGTTACCAGATCGCACTGATATTCCTGCCGATGACGGTGCTGCTGGTGGCTGCGGCGCTGCTGGCCGGCCGCTCGACGGTGGTGATCGGCGAGCGGTTCACGATCGTCACCGGCTGCCTGCTGTTCGCTCTCGGGCTGTTGCTGACCTCGGTCACCGTGAACCCGCATCCGGGCTACCTGCCGCTGGCAGCCGCACTCTCGCTTACCGGAATCGGCATCGGCGCCACGGTCGTGCCCGCCACCTCCTCGGCGCTGTCGGCGGTGCCGCCGGAGCGTTCGGGCATGGCGGCCTCTACGACCAACACCAGCCGCGAGATCGGTGCCGTCACCGGCGTGGCAGTGCTCGGTGCCCTGGTGTCCGCCCGGCTGTCTGCCTACATCGCCACCCGGCTCCAGTCGCTCGGCTTGCCCAAGAGCATCCAGCAGATAGTCATCAACGGCGTCGAGACGGGGCTCGAACCGTCCAGCGGGCACGCCCAGGGCGCGGGCGGAGCCGCTGGCGCCGGCCAGCCCAAACTGGTTCAGGAAGTCATCCAGGCGGCGTACAGCGCCTTCGAGTCCGGGCTGCACGCCGCGCTGTACCTGGCGGCAGCCCTGGTACTGGCCGCCGGAATCGCCACCTTCTTCTGGCTCAGGCGCAAGCAGCCTGGCGGCGATAACACCGGCGCCACGGCCCAGGTCACTTCGGCGGTCTGACCGGCCGCCATACTGTTCCGTTGCCCCGGCGCGTCGCGGTCGCGGCGACAGTTTGGCAAGGTTGTCTTTATGGCTGCCTCGACGAGCCTCGTCGCGACCTGCGTAGTTCGCTATGCGGCCCGCTTGCATTCGGCCATCGGGGCGAGGCACCATGTCGCCTCGCCGCTTGGGGCCTGGCTGCTGCTGGCGCTTGCCGCGCCCGCCAGCTCCGGGCCGGATCGCGAAGCCCTGACCGAGGTGCTTGGCTGCGATGCCGACGACGCCGCTCGCGCGGCCGCTGACCTGCTGGCCCGTCCGCATCCCGTAGTCGCAACCGCGGCCGCGGTCTGGACCAGCGGCGGATCCGATCCCGGTCCCGGATTCCGGTGCTGGCGCGCCGGCCTGCCAGCTCAGGTCACCGTCGGCGAAGTGCCCGGCCAGGACGGGCTGGACCAGTGGGCTCGGGAGCACACTTTCGGCCTGATCGACCGGTTCCCGATTCGCGGCGACGGCCTGACTTTGGTCCTCGCGTCCGTGCTGGCCAGCAAGGTGTCGTGGACGGTTCCATTCGAGCTGGCCCCGGCAGCCAGCCTCGGCAGTGCAAGCCCGTGGGCCGGACGGCTGAGCCTGGTGCTGCGAACCCCCCGGCAGAGCGGGCACACGCAGTACGTTGCGGTCACGCCCGGTGCCGGGGACGTGATCGTGCACGTGGCCCGGGCGGCTGGCGGCCTCCTCGTCATCTCGGTCGCCGCCGCGGCGGACGTGCCCGCCGGCACGGTGCTGACCGTAGCGCACCGGATCGGGATCCAGCACGCGACCGGCGGCCCGGTGCGGCGCAGGTCCCTCGCCGACCTCCCGCTCGGCGAGGGACCGCTATGGCGGCTGCGCGAGGTCACGGCCGGCTCAGATTCCTGTGTCGCGGTGCTGCCTGCCTGGTCCGCTACATCGCAGCACGAACTGACTGACCCGTCGCTGGGCTTCCAGGCGGCCAGGAACGCGCTCGCGCCCCGTCCGGGCTCCTGGCAGGCCAGCCAGTCGGCGACGGCCCGGTACTCGCGTACCGGCTTCGAGGCTGCGGCGGCCACCGCGGTGGGGATCATGCTCGCGATGCGGCAGCCGTCCAGGCGGCGGGAAGCCGAGTTGCGCTTCGCGCATCCCTATGCCGCGGTGGCGATCACGACCGACCCGGCCGGCGCCGGCGCCGCCGGGAAGGCTGACGCTGGGTCCAGTAGCGCCCGCCCCGGGCCGTGGCACGGGCTTCCGGCCTTCTCCGCCTGGGTCAGCGAGCCGCAGGACGCGGCCGACGATGGCGGATCCGCGGGGTTGCCGCCGACATAGTGCGCTAGGTTGCCGCCATGCACAGCGTGGACCCGACGACCGAGATGATGATCAGGTCGGTGCTGGCCTACGCGGAGAACCGGCTCCGGCTTGATCCGGTGCCGCTGGATTCCGGCTCGCGTGATCCGGCCGAGCTGGACGTGGCGCTGTCCGGACTGCTCGGCGACGAGGGCCACAACCCCGATCAGGTTCTCGGTGTGTATGCCTCGACGCTCGCGCCGGCGGTGATCTCCGCGGACAGCCCGCGCTTCCTCGGCTTCATCCCGGCAGCGCCGACCAAGGCAGCCCTGCTGTTCGACATGCTCGTCTCCTGCGCGTCGATCCAGGGCATCTCGTGGCTGGAAGCCGCAGGCGCGATCCACGCCGAGAATCAGGTCCTGAGGCTGCTCGCGGACCGGGCAGGGCTGCCGGACGAAGCAGGCGGCTGCTTTGTGTCCGGTGGCTCTGCGGCTAACCTTTCCGCGCTCGCCGTCGCCCGCGAGGCAGCCAAGCGGAGGTCCGCTACTTTGGGCAGGCGGTGGCGCGTGATCGTCGGCTCGGACGCGCATTCCTCGGTCGGCAATACCCTCCGGCTGCTGGAAATGGACCCGCTCGTGGTGCCGACCGCGGATCACCGGCTGACCGGGGACGCGGTTGCCGCGGCGATCGCCGCTGATGGCGAACCCGAGTCGGTGGCCGCGGTGCTGGCGACGGCCGGCACTACCAATGCCGGCATCATCGACGACCTGGCCGGACTTGCGGACGTTGCGAGCAGGCACGCGCTGTGGTTTCACGTGGATGGCGCCTACGGCGGCGCCGGCCTGCTCGCGCCGAGCGTCCGGGCGGCCTACGACGGCATCGAGCGCGCTGACTCGTTCGTGATCGACCCGCACAAGTGGCTGTTCGCGCCGTTCGACTGCGCGGCGCTGCTGTACCGTGACCCGGAACTAGCCCGTTCCGTCCATTCGCAGGACGCCGGATACCTCGATGTCATCCACTCCGAGTCGACCGGGTGGAATCCGACCGACTACGCCTACCACCTGACCCGGCGCGCCAGGGGCCTGCCGCTGTGGTTCTCGCTGTGCGTGCACGGCGTGCGCGCGTACAGCGCGGCCATCGAGTCAGCCATCGATCTCGCCAGGCAGACTGCGGCAGAGATTTCCGCCAGGGGTTACCTGGAACTCGTCAGGGATCCTCAGCTGTCGGTAGTCCTGTTCCGGCGGATTGGCTGGCAGCCCGCCGACTACGCGGCCTGGGCCGACGCGCTGCTTGACGACCAGGTGGCGTTCGCGCAGCCGACCCGCTGGGACGGCGAGACCGTGGCCAGGCTCGCATTCCTGCATCCGCAGACACCGATGAGCCTGGTCAGGCAGATTCTGGACCGGATGGCCCGGCCGGCTTAGCAGTTGCTAGCGGAAGGAGACAGGCATGAGCAGTCAGCCTCAGAACGCCTCGGCCGACGCGACCGCCCACGTCACGGCGGCGCTACGGTCATTCGGCCGGCCGAACGCGTTCGCTCGCCAGTTCGACTTCTGGAACGCCAGCTATGAGTGGCGCCGGGTATTCAGCGAGCTGTTCGGGACGTTCCTGCTCGTCCTTTCAGCCGTGGGCGGCGGCATGGTCAATTCGAGGTTCGGCGGTAACGTGGTGCCCGGCCCGGCGCGCGTCGTCGCACCAGCCCTCATGGTGATGGCGATCATCTTGTTCATGGGCGCGGTCTCGGGAGCCCATCTCAACCCTGCGGTCAGCGCTGCCTTCGCGCTGCGCGGCGATTTTCCGTGGCGCCGGGTGCCGCTGTATGTCGTGGCACAGCTAGCCGGAGCGGTGCTGGCGACACTGCTGCTCGTCGGCTTGCTCGGTCAGCAGGGCAGTGCCGGGCTGACGCTGCCGGGTCCAGGCATCTCGACTCCGATCGCGCTGGCCTGGGAGGCGCTGCTGACAGTCGGCCTGATCAGCGTCGTGCTCGGCACCGCGTCCGGGGCGCAGCAAATCGGGGCGGTCGCCGCATTCGGTGTCGGGGGCTACATCGCGCTAGCCGGCTTGTTCGGCGCGCCGGTCAGCGGAGCCTCGATGAACCCGGCCCGGTCGCTGGGGCCAGCCCTGGTGACCGGCAACTGGACGTCATGGTGGGCGTACCTGCTGGGACCGGCTATCGGCGCGATTGTCGCGGTAGCCATCGCCCAGATCCTGCGCGGGCCGGGCGGCGGGCTAGCCGGGACCAGGGCGGCCCAGGGCACGCTTGGCACCCTATGGCTGCCGACCCGGATCGGGGATCCGCAGCTTGCGCCGGAGCGACCGGGGGGTGCCGAGCCGCCCGAGCCGCCCGGTGCGGGGCCGGTTCCCGACGGCGAGGCATCGGCCGGCCCGAGCGCCGGCGACGAGGGCGCCTGACATGACCGGCCGGGCTACTCGCGGCTCGCCGGAATGCTCAGCCTGACCTGCGGCTAGCGCAGCCGATGCAGGTGGTCGCGGTCGGCCTGGCCGCCAGGCGGGCCGCGGCGATGGGCTGGCCGCACCGTTCGCACCGGCCGTACTGGCCGCTTTCGAGCCTGCCGATGGCCGCGTCCACCGCTGCCAGTTGCCGGGTGGCCTGGTCGATCAGGGCAGCGATGTGCTGCCGCTCGAATGCGATCGTGGCACCTTCCGGATCGTGCTCGTCGTCGGCGTTGGCCTGCCCGGCGGCCTCGACGATCGCGCTGAAGTCGCGGCCTAGTGCCGCTAGCCGGTCCAGTGCCGCCCGCCGCTCCGCTGCCAGCAAGGCGCCACGGCTACTGTCAGCCGTCATGCTTCCTGCTTACCACTGCCGCCCAATGTGCGCTGCCAGGCGAAATAGGGCAGGCTTGCCACCATGGCATCCGACCCCCGCACCCTGATGGCCGTGCATGCACATCCCGACGACGAGGCCTCGAGCACCGGCGGCGTGCTCGCCCTCTACTCTGACCAGGGCGTCCGGACAGTCGTCGTCACCTGCACCAACGGCGAGTTCGGCGATGCTCCCGGCCAGATCAAGCCGGGCGAGGACGGGCACGACGAGCAGGCCGTGGCCAGCCTGCGGCTGGCCGAACTGCACCAGTCGTGCAAGATCCTCGGCGTGAGCAGCCTGGAGCTGCTCGGCTACCACGATTCAGGCATGCCGGATTGGGAGTTCAAGGACCGGCCGGGCGCGTTCTGTAACGTGCCGCTGGACCTCGTGGCCGAGCGAATCGGCGGGCTGATCGAGCTGTACCGCCCGCAGATCGTGATCTCCTACGACGACAAGGGCATGTACCAGCACCCCGACCATGTGCACGCCGCGAGGGCAGCGCAGGCGGCAGCGGCGCAGTCCGGCATCCCGGCGAAGTACTACCAGACGGCGATGCGCGGCAGCGACTGGCGAAAGGTGTGGCAGGCCCTGCGCGAACTCGGCGCCGAGGTGCCTGACCCTGGCGAGTTCACGGCCGAGCAGCGCAGCCAGATGGAGGAGGCTGAGCAGCGGATTACCACAACGGTGGACATCCGGCCGGTCCTCGAGCGCAAGCGCGAGGCGCTGTTCGCGCACGCCAGCCAGATCCAGGAGTCCTGGTTCAGCAAGCTGCCACCGCAGATCGCCGCGCAGACCTTCGGGCGGGAGAGCTTCGTCAAGGTGTCCGACACGACCGGGACCGCGGTGCCGGAAGATGACTTGTTCGCCGGCTTGCGCTAGCTGGGTTCTGGCGGTAGCACGAGGAGCGATACGGCACGATTGATGCGTGCTCACGCTACTGGTTCGCCTGTTCGGCCCGCATCACCGCAAGCACATCGCGGTGCTGCTCATGGCGGCCGCTTGCTGCGTGCTGGCTGGTGCCGGGGCGTTCGCCGCCACCCAGGGGCTGCCGTTCAGCACCGGCTTGTACTGGGCGATCACCACCGCGACGACGGTCGGGTACGGCGACGTGACGCCGCACAACGCGGTCGGCCGGGTGATCGCCTCGCTCGTCATGCTCATCACGATCCCGCTGCTGGCCTCGGTTTTCGCGCTCGCGAGCGCCGACGCGGCAGCGGCCGGAATACGAAGGATCCTGGCTATGCGCAGCCACTTCCCCGAGGGCCGCTACCGCCTGGTCATCGGCATGAACGACGCGGTGCCCGCCATCCTGGCCGAACTGGCCCTGGTGGGGATCCCGGTCGTGCTCGTCGCCGACACCGATCCGGCCAGCGTTCCGCCCGAGGTGCACCTGGTGCGCGGCGACCCGACCGACGAGACGGTCCTGAGGTCGGCTCAGCCGGAGGGCGCCGAGCAGGCACTCATCATCGGGCAGTCGGACGGTGACGTGCTGGTCAGCTCGGTGCTGGTGCGCAAGCTGGCGCCGCGCCTGGAGATGGCCGCCCTGGTGAGCTCACCATCGGTGCGCGAGGCGCTCACCGCACTTGGCGTCCGTCAGGTCATCTCGGCGCACGCGCTGATCGCGTCCACGCTGGCGAAGAGCCTGGAGGCGCCGCACGCCGGGGACATGCTCGCCCAGCTAGTCGGATCGAACAACCATCGGCTCAGCGAGATCGAGGCTGGTGCGAGCGCGGTCGGCCGGCCGCTGAGCGCCATCCGGGACGAGCGCGACGGCCTGGTGCTCGGCCTGGTGCACGATGGCAGTTTCGAACTCGGGATCGGCGACGATCCGGTGATCCAGGCAGGCGACCGGCTTCTGGTCGCCGTCGCCGAGCAGGCGGGCGGTCCGGCCGCGCGCCGTCACCGGTGAGCAGATCCGCACGAGCGGCGGTGCGTGCGCGCTGACCGCACCACGGTCACACTGGGCTGGTGGGCGATCGCGTCCGGGCCGGGATACGGGTCGAGGGAGTAGTTCAGGGCGTAGGTTTCCGCCCGTACGTCTACTCGCTGGCGACCGGCCTGGGGCTGGCCGGCCTGGTGGGCAACGACGTCGACGGCGTGTTCGCCGAAGTCGAGGGCAGCGCGGAGGTGGTGGCGAGGTTCCTCACCCTGCTCGGGCAGGAGGCGCCGCCACTGGCCAGGATCGAGCGGATCAGCTCGACCCGGCTCGGCGTGACCGGGGCTGCGGACTTCGTCATCGTGCCCAGCCAGGCTGGCGGGCAGCGCCGTACGCTGATCGCCGCGGACACCGCGACCTGCGCAGACTGTTTGCGCGAGCTCGCCGACCCGGCCGACCGCAGGTACCGCTACCCCTTCATCAACTGCACGAACTGCGGCCCGCGCTTCACGATCGTCCGCGACGTGCCTTATGACCGGCCGCTCACCACAATGAGCGGGTTCGGAATGTGCGCGCGGTGCGCGGCCGAGTATCACGATCCGGCGGACCGCCGCTTCCACGCTCAGCCGGTCTGCTGCCCGGCCTGTGGCCCGCGCCTGTCACTGGTGACCTCGGACGGAACGCGACTGCCCGGCAGCGATCCCGTGGCGGCCGCGGCTGAGCTGCTGCGTTCCGGCCGGGTCGTCGCCGTCAAGGGACTCGGCGGTTATCACCTCGCGGTCGACGCCGGAAACTCCGAGGCTGCGGCCGCGCTGCGCGCGCGCAAGCACCGTGAGGACAGGCCGTTCGCGGTAATGGTGCCCGACCTTGCCACGGCCGGCCGGCTGTGCGTGCTGGACCAGACCTCGCGGCGGCTGCTGATGAGTCCCCGGCGGCCGATCGTGCTGCTGCCGCGGCGATCCGGCGCGAGCTCGCCGGTCGCGGCGGCCGTGGCGCCGGGTAACCGGCAGCTCGGGCTGATGCTGCCGTACACCCCGCTGCATCATCTGCTGCTCGAGGCGGTGGCCGGGCCGATCGTGGCCACCAGCGGCAACGTGTCGGACGAGCCGATCGCTTACGGCGACGGCGAGGCTCTGGCGCGGCTGGCTGGCATCGCCGACGCGTTCCTGCTGCACGACCGCCCGATTCAGATCAGGGCCGACGACTCGGTCGTCCGCGTGCTCGGCGGTCGCGAGTCGGTCATCCGCCGCTCCCGTGGCTACGTGCCCGAGCCGATCACGACCAGTCTCCGGTTCCGCCGGCCGGTACTGGCCTGCGGCGCCGAGCTCAAGAACACCTTCTGCCTCGCCAGCGAGAACCGGGTGTTCGTCTCCCAGCACATTGGCGACCTGGCGAACGCCGAGACGCTGCGCTCCTTCACCGACGGGATCGAGCACTTCCGGCGGCTGTTCGACGTGGTGCCGCAGGTCGTGGCGCATGACCTGCATCCGGACTACCTTTCCACCAAGTACGCGGCGCAACTGGCTGACGTCGAACTGCTGGCAGTCCAGCATCATCACGCGCACATCGCCGCGTGCCTGGCCGACAACGCAGAAGCCGGGCCGGTCATCGGGGTGGCTTTCGACGGGACCGGTTACGGGGCCGACGGAACCATCTGGGGCGGTGAGTTCCTGATCGCCGACCTGGCCGGGTTCGAGCGGGCCGGCTGCCTGGAGCCGGTACCGATGCCGGGCGGCGACGCGGCGATCAGGCAGCCGTGGCGGATGGCCGCCGCGTACCTGGCCGCCTGCTACCCGGCCGGGCTGCCCGCCGGGCTGGCAGTCGTCCGGCGGAACGAGGGCCGCTTCGCAACGGTCCTCGCGATGGCGGATCGCCACGTCAACTCGCCGCTGACGTCGAGCGCAGGTCGGCTATTCGACGCCGTGGCCGCCCTGGCTGGCATCCGGGACGTTGTCAGCTACGAAGGCCAGGCGGCCATCGAACTGGAGCAGGCCGCCGATGCGCACGAGCGCGGCAGTTACCCGGCCGCGATCGGCAGCCGTGCCGGGCGGCTGTCCGTGCACGGCGCGGACCTGGTGCGCGCGGCCGCGGAGGACATGCTGGCTGGCGTAGCGCCGGCCGTGATCGCCGCCCGTTTCCACAGTGGCCTCTCGGCCGCGATCGTTGCCGTCTGTGCGCGGCTGCGTGAGCTGAGCGGGCTCTCGGTAGTCGCGCTTTCTGGCGGGGTGTTCCAGAACCAGTTGCTGACCGGCCAGGTCGTGGCTGGGCTTGCGGACAGGGGTTTCCGGGTGCTGGTGCATAGCCGGGTGCCGTGCAACGACGGCGGGATCAGCCTGGGGCAAGCCGCGGTAGCGGGCACCCGCGACCGGCTAGCCGGATGCCGGATCAGCAAATCCGCGGCAGCGGGTCGCCCACCAGGAGGTCGATGATCCTGGTCCCGCCGAAGGCGGTCGTGAGCGCGACGATGCCGGGCGGCCCGGTAGTGACGGTACCGATGATGGCCGCTTCGGCGCCCAGCGGATGTGCCCGCAGCGCTGCCAGCGCGGGACCGGCATCGCCGGGGCTGACGACTGCCACCAGCCGCCCCTCACAGGCGACGTACATCGGATCGACGCCCAGCAGTTCCGAGGCTCCGCGTACCTGAGCGCGAACCGGGATGTCGTCTTCGGCGACCATGACGCCGACCCGGGCCGCGGTGGCGATCTCGTTGAGTATCGTGGCGACGCCACCCCTGGTGGCATCGCGCAGGGCCCGCACTCCGGGCGCCGCCGCGAGCAAGCTCGCGACCAGGCCGTTCAGCGGCGCGGTGTCCGAGCAGATGTCGGCCTCGATGTCCAGCTCGCCGCGGGCCAGCATGATGGTGATGCCGTGATCACCGATGGGGCCGGAGACCAGGATCACGTCGCCTGGCCGCGCTTGCGCCACGCCGAGGTCGGTGTCGCGAGAAATTACGCCGAGGCCGGCTGTGCTGACGTAACAGCCGTCGGCCTTGCCCTTTTCCACCACCTTGGTGTCGCCGGCCACCACCTGAACGCCGGCCTGGCTAGCGGCAGCCTGCATCGAGGCGGCGATCCTGGCCAGGTCGGCGACCGGGAACCCCTCCTCGATGATGAATCCGGCGGACAGGTACAGCGGTACCGCGCCGGCCATCGACAGGTCGTTGACCGTGCCGTTCACAGCGAGATCGCCGATGTCGCCGCCGGGGAAGAACAGCGGCCTGACGACGTAGGAGTCGGTCGTCATTGCGAGCCTGGCGCCGTGCACGGTCAGCCGGGCTGCGTCTTCCAGGGGCTCGAGCAGCGGGTTGCGGAAGGCATCGAGGAAGATCGCCTCGACGAGCGACTGGGTCGCCTTGCCGCCCGCGCCGTGGGACATCGTGATGCGAGCTTCCCTGACTCGCGGGCGAGCCTGCCTGGCGCGGTCGACTCGTGCCAGCACCCGCTCCTCGCGCGCGAACGGCCACTCCTCCCCATGCTCGCGCCGGGCTTCCTCGATCCTGCCCGCGCTGGCCGGAGTGTCGTGCGGCGCGGTCACCGGGCGCTCGCCTCGCTGACCCGGCGCCGGGTGAGCCGGCCGTAGTTGTAATACGCGGCACAGGCGCCTTCCGGCGAGACCATGCAGGTACCGATCGGCGTCTCGGGCGTGCACGCGGTGCCGAATACCTTGCACTCCCACGGCTTGAGCACGCCCTTCAGCACTTCGCCGCATTGGCATGCCTTGGGGTCGGCGACCCGGATGCCCGGCACGGAGAACTGCGCCTCGGCATCGAACCTCGCGTAGGCGTCCCGGACTTTCAGCGCTGAGTACGAGATGAACCCGAGCCCGCGCCACTCGAAATAGGGGCGCAGCTCCATGGTCTGCCCGATGGCGCGCAGCGCCGCCGGATTCCCGTCCGGGGAAACGACGCGAGAGTACTGGTTCTCGATCACCGCCTGCCCGCGGGACAGTTGCAGCATCAGCAGGTAGATCGACTGCAGGAGATCGAGCGGCTCGAAGCCGGCCACCACGACGGGCTTCCGGTGGTCGCGGGCGATGAATTCATACGGCCGGCAACCGATCACCACGGACACATGACCCGGCCCGATGAAGCCATCAAGGCGAAGGTCAGGCGAATCGAGGATGGCCTTGATCGCCGGGATGATCGTGACGTGATTGCAGAACACCGAGAAGTTCGGCAAGCCCTCGGCGGCGGCACGCAACACCGTCATGGCGGTGGACGGCGCGGTTGTCTCGAACCCGATCGCCATGAAGACCACCTGCTTGTCCGGGTTCTGCCGGGCGATCTTGAGCGAGTCGAGCGGCGAGTAGACCATGCGGATGTCGCTGCCGCGAGCCTTGGCGTCGAAGAACGATCCGTTGCTGCCGGGGACGCGCATCATGTCGCCAAATGACGTCAGGATGACGCCCGGCTGGCTGGCGATGGTCATCGCGTCGTCTACCCGGCCCATCGGGATCACGCAGACCGGGCAGCCAGGGCCGTGAACCAGCGTCACCTGCTCGGGCAGGTAGTCCTCAAGGCCGTGCTTGTAGATGGTGTGAGTGTGGCCGCCGCACACTTCCATGAGCTTGTATTGCCGGCCAGGCTCGCAGAGGGCGGCGATCCTGACCGCGAGTGCGCGTGCCTTGCCGGAGTCACGGAACTCGTCGACGAATCTCATCGCTGCTCCTGCCTGCTCGATCCGGGTGTGCCTACTCGATCCGTGAGTCGGCCAGGGCAGCGAGTTCGTCTTCGTACGCCTGGCCGATCGCCGCCAGGAACCGCATTGTCGCGGCGGCCTCGGCCTCGTCGATCTTCGACAGCGCGAACCCGACATGGATGAGTACCCAGTCTCCCGGCCCGACGTGCTCATCGGCGAGCAAGCCGACGTTGATGACGCGCTTGACCCCGCTCACGCTGACCTTGGCCAGATCTGCCTGGCCGGGCAGGAACTCGATGACCTCACCGGGAATGCCGAGGCACATGAGCCTGCTCCTTCGGTGTCGCCCGGGCGGGCGCAGCACTGCTGCTCAGCGCGTCCTGGCACAGCTCCCAGAGGATGTTGCACATCGTGGTCTGGACTTCCTGGATGCGATGCACAGATGTGGATGGCGCGACGAACAGGTAGTCGATGCTGTCCAGCTCGGCCATCTTGCCCCCGGCGTAGCCGGCGAAGCCCACCGTGAGCATGCCGCGCCTGCTGGCCTCGTCAAGAGCGCGCAGCAGGTTCTCGGAATTGCCGCTGGTCGACAACCCCACGGCGATGTCGGACTTGCTGCCGAACGCAGCCACCTGCCGGGCGAAGACGACGTCGACGCCGATGTCGTTACTGAGGGCGGTCAGCACCGCCGCGTCGCTGGCGAGACTCAGTGCCGGCAATGGCCTGGAAGCCCCGCCGGGGTAGAGGAAGAGGGTGGCTAGCTGCTGCGCATCTGTTGCGCTGCCGCCGTTGCCGAAGGCCAGCAGCCGGCCGTCCGCAGCGAACCGCCGGGCCATCTCCCGCGCGCAGGCCAGCAACTGGTCTGCCATGGCGTCCCGCACGGCCCGGCGCAGGCTGAGGATGTCGGCCGTCTTGGTGATCGTTGACTGCCTGACCTGGTCAAGCAGCCCGGGCACGGCGGTCGTGCCCTGGTACAGGAACGGGTACAGCGACTCGATTGATCGCGGTGGTGGCGTCATGCCGGCACCACCGTTATCGCTTCCCTGGCATGCACCAGGATCCTGTCGCCGACCTCGGCAGATACCAGCGCCACGCTCACTTCCTCGGTGCCGTCGCCAGCATCGACGAGGGCGAGCCCGCCGGGGAGCAAGCGCAGGACCGTTACCTGGACGGCCGTATCCGAGCAGGTGATGCATGCCTCGCCGGGGCAGTCGGGAACGTCGCGCCGGGCCTTCGTCATGCGTCTGCCTCCGGTTCCAGCGCGCCGGGCTGCTCAAGGAACACGTGCACTAGCTCCCACAGCATGTGGTAGGCGGTCACCTGAAGTTCCCTGACGATGCGCGGATCCGCTGACCGGGTGATCAGCAGGTGGCCGACGGCGGGACAAGCGGCGATGGCGCCGCCGTCCCCGCCGACGAGCGCGATCGTCAGCATGCCGAGTTCGCGGGCGGTAAGCAGGCCGGACAGGACGCTGGAAGAGTTGCCGTCGGTGTCGATGCCGAGCGCGATATCGGCGGAGGTTGCCAGGTAGCGCAATTGATGGCTGAAGATCGCGGCCATTCCGTTGCGGGCCGCGATGCCGGTTACGGTCGCGATGTCGGAGGTCAGCGAGATGGCCGGCAGCGCGCGCTTCCCGACGATGACCGGGTGCACGAACTCGACCGCGACGTGCTGCGCGTCCGCGCTCGGCCCGCCGGTGCCGAAGACGACTAGCTTGCCGCCTTCATGGAACCTGACCGCAATCTCATAGCAGGCTGCCGCGACAGCCGCCGCCTGCAGTGCGAAATCATGCAGCGGCTGCTCCCGGCGGTCGAACACGCCGCCGACCTGCGGGCTGACCCGAGCCTGCGCGGCCGGGTGAGCTGCCGTCATCGTGCCAGCAGCGAGCGATGCCGGTTCTTTCTGCGTCATCATCCCGCTGGCTCCTCGTCGGCAGCAGCTGCCTAGTCGAGCTCAACCGCTGCCTCAACCGGATTGGATACCTTAAGCGCGCCGGCAACCCGTTGATTGCCAGCTGCTGGCTACTGTCAGATGACAATACATTACTAACGGTAGCCTCGAGCTGGCGGTTCCCGCCGTCAGCGCGTGCCGGGCCGCCGCGGATGTCTCGGCGCCGCCGGGGAAGCCCTACCCTGACGGGATGGTGACGAAAATGGCCGTGCCCAGGGCGGCGCGGTGGCGGAAGCCGGAGACTCACCTCGGCCTGGTGCGGCGGGCCCGGCAGATTAACCGGATTCTGGCCGAGACCTATCCGGACGCGCATTGCGAGCTGGACTTCCGGAATCCGTTTGAGCTGCTGATCGCGACCGTGCTGTCCGCGCAGACCACGGACGTCCGGGTGAACCTGACCACGCCGGCCCTCTTCGCGAAATACCCCACGCCGGAAGACCTCGCGGCGGCCGACCCTGCGGATGTCGAAGCGCTGCTGAAGCCGACCGGGTTTTTCCGGGCCAAGACGAAGGCGGTGCTGGGCTTGTCGGCGGCCATCAGGGACTCCTACGGCGGTGAGGTGCCGGACCGGCTCGATGCCCTGGTCACGCTGCCGGGTGTGGGGAGGAAGACGGCGAACGTCGTGCTCGGCAATGCGTTCGGAGTGCCCGGCATCACGGTCGACACCCACTTCGCGCGCCTATCCCGGCGGTTCGGCTGGACCAGCCAGGACGACCCGGTCAAGATGGAGCAGGAGGTCGGGGCGCTGTTCCCGAAGTCGGAGTGGACGATGCTGTCGCACCGTTTGATCTGGCACGGCCGCCGGATCTGCCATGCCCGCAAGCCTGCCTGCGGCGCCTGCCCGGTCGCCGCCCTCTGCCCGTCGTTCGGCGCCGGCCCGACCGACGCAGCCGTCGCGAGCAAGCTTGTCAAGACCGGGCCGTTCTCTTGACCGCTGAACCCGACAGCGCCGCGGGCGCCGATCTGGCGGATGCTGCGCCCGCGTGGCTGGCCAGGCTGACCGCCGCCGCCGCGGACATGGAGGTCCCGGCCGCGCTGCGCCCGGCCGGCCGCGGTCGGCCGGCCGCGGTGCTGATCCTGTTCGGCATCGGCCCGGCCGGCCCCGACCTGCTCCTCATCGAACGGTCCGCGCTGCTGCGCAAGCACCCCGGACAGCCCGCCTTTCCCGGCGGCGCGGTCGACGAGACCGACGAGAGCCCGGTTCATGCTGCGCTCCGGGAGGCCGCCGAGGAAACCGGTGTCGACCCTGCCGGAGTGCGCGTGCTAGCGGTGATGCCGGAGCACTACATCTGGCGCAGTGACTTCCGGGTGACGCCGGTGATCGGCTGGTGGCATACGCCGGTGCCGGTCGCGCCAGGTGACCCGGCCGAGATCGCCGCAGTCATCCGCGTGCCGGTGGCCGAGCTAACGAGCCCGGCGAACCGGATGATGATCCGTTACCCGGGCGGGCAGTCAGGTCCGGCGTTCCGCGCCGAGGGCCTGATCATCTGGGGCTTCACGGCCATGCTGCTGGATCGCGTGCTCGCCATCGGCGGCTTCGAGCAGTCATGGAACTCGGGCCGGCTGATCAGCTTCCCGGCCGGCGAACGGTCGGCAACCTGGCCATCGCCGGGCAGTTGACGTCTCGGGCGGGTTACACGTGCCGCACCGGGCCAGGCCGCGCTATAAGTTGTTGAGGTGCCCGGTGACCTGCTCGACCTCATCCTGCTCGCGCTGATCGCCGCGTTCGCCGTGGCCGGGTACCGGCAGGGCTTCATCATCGGCGTGCTGTCGCTGGCCGGCTTCGTGCTGGGCGTCGCAGGCGGCGCGTTCATCGCGCCCGGTGTCTCCCGCGCGGTCGCCAGGAGCCAGCAATGGCAGGCATTCGTAGCGATCCTGGTGGTATTCGCGGTAGCCGTCATCGGCATGCTGATCGCATCGGGGCTCGGCGTCGCGATCCGGTCGCGGCTGAGCGGCCGTCCTGCGACCGTTATCGACTCGCTCGGCGGGGCCGTGGTGAATATCGCCGCCGTCCTGATCGTCGCCTGGCTGATCGGCTCGTTCCTGGTGAATACCCAGTTCCCGGCCATCTCCCGGCAGGTTGGCAACTCGGCGGTGCTGCGCACCGTCGACGCCGTGATGCCGCGATCCGCGCTGTACCTGCCGGTCTTTCCCGGCTTGCGGAGCCTGTTGTCGAACGGGCTGTACTCCCAGGTCTTCAGCGCCATCGGGGCCGAGGATAGCCTGAGCCTCGCTGCCGGAAACCCCGCGGTGCTGCGAGCGCCGGAGGTGGCCAGGGATGAGCAGAGCATCGTCAAGATCACGGGCGTCGCGCGCGAGTGCTCGCAGAAAATCGAGGGCTCTGGCTTCGTGATCGCCTGGCAGCACGTCCTGACCAATGCCCACGTCGTCGCCGGGGTCAACGCGAGCCTGAACGTCTACCCGCCCGGCGGCCAGAAGCTTCCCGCCCAGGTGGTGCTCTATGACCCGGAGCGCGACCTGGCCGTGCTCTATGTCCCTGGCCTGTCCGCGCCGCCACTGAAACTGGCCGGACCCGCCGCGAACGGTACCAGCGCCGCCGTGGTCGGCTATCCGGAGAATGAGCCGCTCACCAAGGTCCCGGCCAGGATCGGGCTCAGCATCATGGCCTCGGGTCCGAACATCTACGCGACTCAGAATGTCACCAGGCAGATCTACCCGATCAAGGCGAAGATCCGGCCGGGTAATTCGGGCGGGCCACTGCTCGCCCGCGACGGGCAGGTGTACGGCGTGGTGTTCGCCGCCTCTACCGAGTATTCCGATATCGGATACGCCCTGACCTCGCTCGAGGTGCGCAGCGATGTCCTGGCCGGCAGTCAGGACACCACGGCCGTGTCCACGCAGGGCTGCCAGGACGGCTAGGTCCGGGCTGCTTCGCCCGGCTTCCGCAGCCTGACGCGCAGGCCGCCGCCGGCTAGCTGCCGGAGGCCGGACCGTTCGATCTGCGCGGCGAGTTCGGCGCAGCTCAGCCGCAGGCCGGCTACGTCGACGCCGTGCGGGCCGTCGGCGGGGTAGCCCGCCAGCCGGTCAGCACCGCGACGCAGCAGGCTCGCGGCACCGCGGGCATTGCCGCGCAGCGCGTGCGTCAGGCCGACCGCGATCTGGGCCAGGCCCTGCCAAAGATCGCGTTCGGCCGGCGGTGCGGCCTTCCAGGCTGCCTCGAGCACCTCATGCGCGTGGAACGGGCGGTCGGCGTCAATCAGTTCCTGGGCGGTCGCCAGTACTTCCAGCGGCGGCCGGGGACGGTCGTCGGCGGGCGGCTGGCCGACCGCGTCCCTTGCCAGCGGGCGACCCAGCGCGTCGCGTGGCCGGGCATTCCGCGCCCGGCCGACGGCATCGCGATCCCGGCTGGCTGGCATGGGCTAGCGTTCGGGCTCAGGGTCAGCCAGCCACGACCGCAACTCGAAGTCGAACCGGTCGGCCGCCTCCTCATGCGGAAAGTGGCCGATCCCGTCCAGCAGCCGCCACCGGTACGGCGCCTCGACGTAGACGCCGGAACCGCGGGCAGCACTTGGCAGCACGCACGGGTCGAGCGCCCCGTGCAGGTGCAGCGTGGGGACTTGGATGGGCGATCGCATCATGCGGGTATAGGCGATCCCGTCCGGCCGGAACCTCGACCGCAGGTACCACCTGTGGTACTCAAGGGCGCAGTGGGCAACGGACGGCACGCACATCGCATCCGCATACCGCCGCTCCGTCTCCTGATCTGGCCACCCTGGCCCTGACCAGGCCGAGAGTAGCCGCCCGACCCGGCTGGCCCCGCCGGAGAGCAGCCGCCGCTCGGGCAGCACGGGCAGCTGGAAGCCGAGAGCGTAGCTCATGCTCTTGGCCTGGGCGAATGGTGCCGACAAGACGGCGGCACGCAGTCGCAACGGGTGCGGCATGGAGACGATCGCGAGCCGCCGGACGACTTTCGGGTGGTACGTGGCCATCGTCCAGGCGATCAGCCCGCCCCAGTCGTGCCCGACCACCACGGCGTTCGCCTCGCCGAGCGCGCGGACCATTCCGGCAGCGTCGGACGCCGCGGTTACCAGGTCGTAACCGCGCGGTGGCTTGTCGCTGCCGCCGTATCCGCGCAGGTCCGGGGCCGCGACGCGAAACCCAGCCCGGCTGAGCGAGTCGAGCTGGCGTCGCCATGCCCACCAGAACTCCGGGAACCCGTGCAGCAGCAGCACGAGCGGTCCGTCGCCGCTTTCTGCAAGGTGGAACCTGGTGCCGTTGGCGCTCACCGACCGGTGGGTCCATGGGCCGGTCAGGTAGATGGAGTCGTTGCCGCGCGCGGGCATGGCTAGCTGGCTTTGGCTGAGGCCCTGGCCGAACTCCGGGATTTGCCGCGGCGCAGCAGCGACACGCCGTCGGCCAGGCTGCGCCGGGTCTTGCTCATCCCGTCGAGCTTGCGCACCATCCGCAGCCCGACCAGCGCGGCGATGCCAATGATCAGAATGCACGTGCCAGCGACGATCAGGAATGCCGCCCACAGCCAGATGTGCAGTGCGTTCAGGCCGAAGGCGAAGGCGAAGCAGAGCAGCATCAGCACCAGGCAGGCGGCGAACATCGCGAGCACTGCGAGCCCGGCGCCGATGCCGAGGCGCTTGGCGTCGGCCTTCAGTTCCAGCTTGGCAAGTTCGAGCTCGTATCTGACCAGTTGCGAGACGTCCCTGGCCGCCACGGAGACTAGATCGCCGATGGACTGGTCAGTCACGCCGGCTGCCGCGCGTCTGACCGCGGGATCGGCCATGGGGTACCTCCCTGTTTCATGCTGTCGACTCAAAGTCTTGCTTATACCCAATGGCGGCAGGAGCCGGCATCCGGTATTTGGCAATAGCCATGCGGACGCGAACGCTGATGCGGCGTTATCCGGGGCTGCCTGGATGGCGGCGAAGTCAGCCGCACGCAGGCCCGCCCGCTGCCGGACGGATTCCGGCGCGCACCGCAAACGGCGCCCCTGGACAGGGGCGCCGTCGCTTCGACACGGCAGACCGGGCTACCAAGCGTGCACCCTTACACTGCCGTGGTAGGCAGACGATGGCAAGCGCCCTGCTACTCCCGGCGCTCTTCGTGCCACTATTCGCCTGCCACGGCACGCCTCCCGCGGCTGGTCGCGCGTGGGTACCCGGCTTCCGTGTACGGGCCAGCGGCCCGTGATTCCTTTGTACTGGCCGCCAGTGGTTTTGGGAAGCCCGTGCCGTGATGGATTCGTTATCTCGATCGATCGGGCCGGTTACATGCCCGCCGGGAACCCGGCGCGTCCGGCCTGGCGGTGACTATCTTGTCCCCGGCCAGCTTGTCCCCGGCAAGAAAACAGTTGCAGTTTGTCCCGGTGCTCTCGACGGATGCACCCGCCGTCCGGCAGCATAAGGGGAAGACACAGCAACCCTTTGCGCTTCGGCCTGACCCGCTGGTAACTTGCCCCGATTGCAACTAGGCTTTCCTGGGTAACGGACCCGGCTCTGCCCCCCCGGAGCCGGACCGTATGGCGACCCCCGTTCTCCCCCCCGACGGGGGTCGCCCCATTTCCAGGCTCAGGCAGCGCTTGGGCCGCCCCGGCGCAGCCGCCTGGCCGCGGCGTCCACGTCAGCATGTCGGTGGTTCCCCGTCCGGCTCTGGCGCCCCCGCCAGCAGGCAGCGCAGCAGCACGACCGCATCGTGCTTGGCCAGCGGGTGATTGCCATTCCCGCATTTGGGCGATTGAATGCACGCCGGGCAGCCGGCCGTGCATTCACAACTCGCGATTGCCTCGGCCGTTGCCGACAGCCAGTATCGCGCCGCCGCGAAACCGCGCTCGGCGAACCCGGCGCCGCCGGCCTGGCCGTCATAGACAAAGACGGTGAGCTTGCCGGTCGCCGGATGCAGATCGGCCGACACGCCGCCCACGTCCCACCTGTCGCAGGCCGCGACGAGCGGCAGCAAGCCGATCGATGCGTGCTCGGCGGCGTGTGCTGCTCCCGGCAGGTCAGTCCCCGCGGCAGCAAGTGCGGCGCGCTGAGCTGCTGCGATCGTCCACCATACGGCCCTCGTCGGTAGCTTGCGCTCGGGCAGGTCCAGGCTGTCCTCGCCGAGGATCAGCCCGGTCTCGGTACTGCGCCTGGAGTATCCGACCACCTGCCTGCTGACCATGACGTTGCCGAAGGACACCGCCGCCGCGTCCCAATCGGCCCGCTGGAGTTCGCCCGTTACCTCAATGCTGGTGATCTGGATGGCAGCGGTCGCATACCCCGGATCGCGCAATTCCACCAGTGCGACGCGTTCTTCCAGATCGAGATTGCTGACCAGGTAGGTCTCGCCCTGATGGCGGTAGACGGCGCCGGAGTGGGCGAGGAAGTGCGCCGACGGCTCGTCCACGGTGCCGACCAGCCGACCGGTGGCAAGCTCGACGATCCGCACCGGCCAGCCGCCCGCGCCGCGCAAGCCGGTCCGCGTGGCGAGCCCCTGCCGGGTGCAGAACCACCGCCCGCCCCGAGCGCGGAGCAGCCTGTCCGCGGCCAGCTGGGCGACTAGCGGCGGCGCCGCGGGGCTGAACGAGGCGAGGTCGTGCGAGCTGAGGGGGAGCTCGGCAGCCGCGGCGCACAGATGCGGCGCGAGGACGTAGGGATTATCCGGGTCCAGCACCGTCGCCTCGACAGGGGGGCCGAACAGGGCCTGCGGGTGATGGACCAGGTAGGTGTCGAGCGGGTCGTCGTGGGCGATGAGCACCGCCACGGCGTCGCGTCCGTCGCGGCCAGCCCGCCCCGCCTGCTGCCAGAGCGCGGCCCTGGTGCCCGGCCACCCGGCCATCAGCACGGCGTCCAAGCCGGGCACGTTGACGCCGAGCTCGAGCGCCGTGGTCGTGGCCAGCCCGCTGATTTCGCCGGACCGCAGCGCATCTTCCAGCGCCCGCCGCTCCTGCGGCAGGTAGCCAGACCGGTACGCAGCGACCCGGACGGCCAGCTCGTCCGCCCCCGCCCCGGCAAGGTGGGCGCGTGCCGCTTGCGCCACTGCCTCCGCGCCGCGCCTGGACCGGACGAATACCAGGGCCGCCACGTCGCTGCGGACCAGGTCGGCGAGCAGCTGGGCCGCCTCCGCGGTGGCAGCCCGGCGGACGGGAGCGCCCGCCTCCCCGCTGGCACCGGTCAGCGGCGGCTCCCACAGCCCGAACGTCAGCGGCGCGCGCGGCGCGCCGTCCGCGCCGACCGGTACGACCGGGCGGCCGGTGAGCTGCATGCCGCATCTGGCGGGCGCGGAAATCGTCGCCGACGCCAGGATGAAGACCGGCTCGGCGGCGCTGTGGTGGTAGGCAACGCGCCTCAGCCGGCGCAGTACGTGCGCCACATGAGAGCCGAACACGCCGCGGTAGGTGTGGCACTCATCGACGATGACGTAGCGCAGCCGCCGGAAGAAGCCGTTCCACCTGGCATGGCCGGGCAGCAGGGACTGATGCAGCATGTCCGGCGTCGTGAGCAGGTAGTTGGCCTGCGACCTGGCCCTGGTCCGCTCGGCCCAGGGGGTATCGCCGTCGACTACGGCCGCCCTGATGCCGCGCAGGCGCAGGGAGTTCACCAGCCTGGCCTGATCCGCCGCCAGCGCTCTGGTCGGCGCGATGTACAGCACCGTGCCGCCGGCCAGGGTGCCGGTGAGGGCAGGCAGCAGGTATCCCAGCGACTTCCCCGATGCGGTCCCGGTCGAGATGATGACGCTCTGCCCGCTCGCAGCCAGCTCGGCGGCCGTTGCCTGATGCAGCCAGGGCGCGGCTACCCCGTGTGCGGCCAGGGCAGCGATGATTTCCGGCGGTATCCAGCCCGGCCAGTTCGCGTGCTGACCCTCGCGGCCTGCCAGCTGCGTCAGGTAGGTCAGCCGGCCGGCCCGCGCGCCAGCGTGCAGCACCGCAGCCGCTCCCGGCTTCAGTGCCGGCTTCAGTGCCGGCCGCGGGCCGGCAACGGAGTCGGCCGGGGGTACCAGAGGCATCAGATCTCAGTGTCGCGCACGGCGCAAGATGCCTGCGACCGCGATCTGGTATAGGAATGACGGTGGAGCGTGGTTGAATGCGCGGCAGGGCATGCCTGCCGCGGGTTACCCAGGCCGGGCCGGCCTTTCCTGACCGGCTATGCGTAACCGGACAAGCGCGGCCATTGCCGGACATTGACCGCCGTAAGGCGCTGGAGGATATGTGGACCTGAAGCTGGACCACCACGGCAAGGACGGGATCGAGATCGTCGATGTAGAAGGCGAGATCGACGTCTACACGGCTCCGCGCTTGCGTGAATTGCTGATCGAGCTGGTGAACAACCGTTTTTACCAGCTGGTCGTGAACATGGAGAAGGTCGAATTCCTGGACTCCACCGGGCTCGGCGTCCTGGTCGGCGGGCTGAAGCGGGTTCGCGCTCACGACGGGTCCCTGGACCTGGTCTGCACCCAGGAGCGGATCCTGAAGATCTTCCGGATTACCGGGCTGACCAAGGTGTTCGGCATCCATGACACCGTTGACGAGGCCATTGCGGCGCGGCGAGCGGAGAAGTAGCGGGCCGGACACGATGGCTTCGCCATCGGACGGGCGGCACATCTATGGCAACTGTCGAGCTGAGCTTCACCGCGCTGCCCGCGCACGTGCGGACCGCCAGGCTGGTTGCGACGGCCGTCGCCAGGCGCAGCGGCGTTGACGAGTCCCTGCTGGACGAGGTCCGGCTGGCGGTCGGGGAGGCGTGCTCCCGGGCGGTCGAGGGGCACCAGTTGTACTGTCCGGCTGAGCCGGTCCGGCTTTCGCTCACCGACCTGGCCGGCCGGTTCGAGGTCGAGGTCACCGACACGTGCGCGCCGTTCGCCCGCTCGCCAGGGGGCGCGGGCGCGGTCGCGGCTCGGCCAGGGGCCGATCCGGCAGGCAGCCCGCCTGGTGCGGGCGCCAGAGTCCCGGCCGGGCTCGGCATCGCGGTCATCGAGGGCCTGGCGGACGAGGTGCAGATCAGCGAGACTGCCGCTGGCACCAGCATCAGGATGAGCTGGCCGTCCGCCGGAGGTAGCCGGTAGCCGGATCTGCGGCCAGCCGCGCTAGCGGAGAGGGTTTCGATCCGAGTACCGTTACGTCACGAAACTGTAGCGGCCGCGCATGTAAGCGCACCCGATTTACCATCCGCTTACGCAGATGCGTAGACTCCCGGCACGCCACGCGTCAGGTTCGGCCTGCCGTCCGCCGGCAGGCGTGGCCGGTCCGCTGCGTATAAGCCACCGGGACGGTGCCCGCGCGCATGGGCTCGGTACTAGCTTGTATTCCCCTGTCAAGGAGGACGGATGTTGCACTACCTCGCCCAAGGGGGAGGCTTGCCCACGGTAGCCGGGGCGAACCTGACCTGGGTAGTCGTGGTGGCTGTCATTGCCGCGATGGCGCTCGCTGTCGCGGTCTGGCTGGTCAGGGAAGTGCTGGCGGCCAGCCCGGGCACGCCGAAGATGCAGGAGATCGCCAGGGCTGTCCAGGAAGGCGCCGCAGCCTACCTGCGGCGGCAGTTCAAGACTCTCGGCATCTTCGTGGTCGTGATCTTCTTCGTGCTGCTGGTGCTCCCCGCCGCCGGCGAGTCGGTCCGGTGGGGCCGGTCGATCTTCTTCCTCGTTGGTGCTCTTTTCTCCGCTTTCGTCGGATTTGCCGGTATGTCGCTTGCGGTCCGCGGTAACGTCCGCGTCGCGGCGGCCGCGAAGGAGGCCGGTGAGCGGCCGGCCATGCGGATCGCCTTCCGCACCGGCGGCGTGGTGGGCATGCTGACCGTTGGCCTCGGCCTGCTCGGCGCGGCTTTCGTGGTGCTGCTCTACAAGGCGAACGCATCCGGGGTGCTGGAAGGCTTCGGCTTCGGTGCCGCGCTGCTGGCCATGTTCATGCGGGTCGGCGGTGGCATCTTCACTAAGGCCGCCGACGTGGGCGCGGACCTGGTCGGCAAGGTCGAGAAGCACATCCCGGAAGACGATCCCCGCAATGCGGCGACGATCGCCGACAACGTCGGCGACAACGTCGGCGACTGCGCCGGGATGGCGGCCGACCTGTTCGAGTCGTACTCGGTCACGCTGGTCGCAGCCCTGATCCTGGGCAAGGCCGCGTTCGGCTCAGACGGCCTGGTCTTCCCGCTGATCGTGCCGATGATCGGCGTGATCACCGCGATGTTCGGCATCTTCCTGGTCGCGCCGCGCAAGCGGGACCGCAGCGGCATGACCGCGATCAACCGCGGGTTCTTCGCCTCCGCGCTCATCTCGCTGGTGCTCGTGGTGATTGCCGCGTTCGTCTACCTGCCGAGCAAGTTCAGCGCGCTCAAAGGCGTGACCGATGCGGCCATCCTGCACCACAGCGGCAATCCCCGGCTGCTGGCCATCGGTGCCGTCGTGGTCGGCCTGATCCTGGCCAGCGCGATCCAGTTGCTGACCGGCTACTTCACCGAGACCAACCGGAAGCCGGTGATGGAGATCGGCCGCAGCTCGACGACCGGTGCTGCCACCGTGATCCTCTCCGGTATCTCGGTTGGCCTGGAGTCGGCGGTGTACTCGGCGCTGCTGATCGGCGGCGCGGTCTACTGCGCCTTCCTGCTCGGCACCGGCAACGCCACCGTCGCGCTGTTCGCGGTCGCGCTGGCCGGCACCGGCCTGCTGACCACGGTGGGCGTCATCGTGTCGATGGACACCTTCGGCCCGGTCTCCGACAACGCCCAGGGCATCGCCGAGATGTCCGGTGAAGTCGAAGGCGAGGCCGCGCAGGTGCTGACCCGCCTGGACGCTGTCGGCAACACCACCAAGGCGATCACCAAGGGAATCGCGATAGCGACCGCCGTGCTGGCCGCCACCGCGCTGTTCGGCGCATTCCGCACGCAGGTCTCCGCCGAGCTGTCGATCAAGCACCTAGGCGGCTTCAACCTGGGCATCGACTCGCCTAATAACCTGTTCGGCCTGATAATCGGCGCTTCGGTGGTGTTCTTCTTCGCCGGGCTGCTGATCATGGCGGTAGGCCGGGCAGCAGGCCGGGTCGTCGTCGAGGTCCGCGACCAGTTCCGTAACCACCCCGGCATCATGGACTTCACCGAGAAGCCGGAATACGGCCGGGTGGTCGATATCTGCACCAGGGATTCGCTTCGCGAGCTGGCTACGCCCGGCTTGCTGGCGGTGCTGATGCCGATTACGGTCGGGTTCGCCTTCGGCTACGCGCCGCTTGGCTCCTACCTGGCCGGCGCGATCGCGGCCGGCGCGCTGATGGCCGTGTTCCTGGCGAACTCCGGCGGCGCCTGGGACAACGCCAAGAAGCTGGTCGAGGACGGTCACTACGGCGGGAAGGGCTCGGAGGCGCACGCCGCCACGGTCATCGGCGACACGGTCGGTGACCCGTTCAAGGACACCGCCGGGCCGGCTATCAACCCGCTGATCAAGGTTATGAACCTGGTTTCCCTGCTGATCGCGACCAGCGTGGTGGAATACAGCGGCAACCTCGGCCTGCGAGCCGCGGTGGCGATCGTGGCCGTGGCGATTGTCGCGACCGCCATCATCGTTTCCAAGCGCCGGTCGACGAGCATCTCGGCCGACGACACCGAGGCGAAGGCCCCGGCCAACGAGGTGCACGCCTGACGGTCACCAGCGGCGCGGCGGGGCGGGTGTTCGGCAATGCGGCACTTGCCCCGCCGCATCTGCGCTTGGGTGGCGGGTTACGCTGCTGACCGGTCCGCCCGGAAGCGAAGCCGCGGCCGGCTAGCGGGCCGGCCGCGCAGCGCGGCAGCCGGTGCCCGACGATGGATGCCATGCAGGACAGGCACAGGCTGATCGTGATGCGGCACGCGAAGGCAGGCGAGCTGCCGGGCGGGCCGGACATTGAGCGGGCGCTGCGGCCGCGGGGGGAGCGGGACAGCGCGGCAGCCGGGAACTGGCTGGCCTCCCGCGGATTCCGGCCCGACCTGGTCATCTGCTCGGCGGCCAGACGCACCAGGCAGACCTGGCAGCACGTCGCGCCAGCGCTCCGCGGCGATCCTGAGGTCACCGTGGAGCAGCGCCTGTACCGGGCCGACTGTGACGACCTGATGGACATCATCAGGCTGACTCCGGCGACGGCCCGGACGCTGCTCTACATCGGGCACAACCCGGCCGCGGCCGAGCTGGCGAGCGTGCTGACCGGGACGGAGATCGCGCTTTCCACCGCCGCGATCGCGGTCATCGCGGCAGCCGGCGACTGGCCGGATCTGGCCGCAGGGGCCGGTGAGCTGGTGGCATCCTGGTCACCGGGCGCCGCGCATTAGGCCTCGCCCGGGCGCAGGACCTGCCCGTCGGCGGCCAGCGCGGGATCCTGCGCATCGGCCGCATCGACATCGTCGCGGGATATCCCCAGCAGGTACAAGATCGCGTCCAGGTGCGGAACGCTGAGCGAGGTGTCGGCCGCATCGCGGACAGCGGGCTTGGCGTTGAAGGCGATGCCGAGCCCGGCGGCGGAGATCATGTCCAGGTCGTTCGCGCCGTCGCCGACCGCTACCGTCTGGCTGAGCGGCACCCCGGCGTCGGCGGCGAAGCGCCGAAGCGCGCGCTCCTTGCCGGGGCGGTCGACGACCGGCCCGGCAAGCCGCCCGGTGAGCTTCCCGGCCGCTATCTCCAGGGTGTTGGCCTCGGCGAAGTCAAGCCCCAGCTCTGCCGTCAGCCAGTCGGTGAACTGGGTGAACCCGCCGCTCACCACGCCGCATCGGTAGCCGAGCCGCTTGAGGGTCCTGATCAGCGTGCGAGCGCCGGGCATCAACCGCGCGCCGGCCAGCACGTCATCGATGACGGCTGCGTCCAGCCCGGCCAGCAGCGCGACCCGCCGGTGCAGCGCGTCGGCGAAATCGAGATCGCCTCGCATCGCCGCGGCGGTGATCTCGCGCACCTGGCCCTCGCGGCCCGCCCGGGCGGCAAGCAGCTCGATGGCCTCGTCCCGCAGCAACGTGGAGTCGACGTCCATGACCACCAGCCGCATCGCCCGCCGGTGCAAGCCACCTGGCTGCACCGCGACGTCGGCGCCGAGCTCGACTGAGTCGCGGGTCAGCGCGGTCCGCAGCGCGGCCGGGTCGGCTCCGGACACCTCGAATTCAATGCAGGTAACGGGCTTTCCGGCGAGCCGGCCAATACGGTCGATATTCGCCCCGTGGGCGGCGATGCGGCCAGCGATCGAGGCCACCGCCGACGGCAGCAGCGGTCGCCCGAGCAAAGTGACGTGCAGGCGCCCTGGCGTCCGCCGGGATGGCTCTCCGGAACCCAGGGTGATCTCGACGTCCATGCCCATGTCGGCCGCAAGCGAAGTGACCTGGTGGTGGATGGCCGTCAGGTCGGGCGATTTGTCCCCGGCCAGCAGCACTCCCAGCACGAGCCGTCCGCGGATCACCACCTGCTCGACGTCGACCACGGTGAGGTCGTGCGCCGAGAGCGTGGTAAACAGCCGGGACGTCACTCCTGGCCGGTCCCGGCCGGTGAGCGTGACCAGCAACGTGATCTGCGGACCGGACATAGTGCTGTCACGCTACCCACTTCCGGCTGGTGCGGTGCCATCAGGTCCAAAGCCGGCTGAGCGGGAGAACCCAGATCCAGCCATGCTGGCGGTACGCGTGCTCACCGGTGTACAGGACAATGGCCTCTTGCAGGCGCGGCCCGAGGCGATGCTTCAGCTGGCGCAGTCCGCGCAGGTCTTCGTCGCTGACACGGGTGCCGGCCTTGATCTCGAAGGCGATTACCTGGCCGTCGTCGCGCTCAAGCACGAGATCCACCTCGTCGCCCGATTCCGTCCGGAAGTATCCGGTCGCTACTGGCGCATCTGACCAGCTGACTTGCTTGTGGATCTCCCCGACGGCGAACGTCTCGAGGAGATGACCGTACTGCGTCAAAGTCGCGGGCGCTGCCTGCGCGATCTTCTGCGGGGTGAGATTGACCAGCCACGCCATCACTCCGGAATCGATCATGTGTACCTTGGGGTGCTTGACGATTCTGGAGCCAAGTGTCGTACCCCACGCGGGGAGCCGGTAGATGAGGAAGACAGCCTCAAGGAGCTTGATGTAGTTCTCCGCTGTCGACCGGTCCAGGCCGGTAGCCCCGCCTATCGCGGCCATGTTGAGCACTTGCCCCGACCGGGCGGCGAGCTGCCCGAGGAGCCTGGGCAGCATCTCGCGTTGCCGGATTCGCGAGATATCCATCACGTCCTTGTCGACAACTAGGTCGACGTAGTTAGCGAACCAGCGGGAACGCGAACGGCCCGGCGGGCGGCGAAGGGCCACCGGCATTCCCCCCGACGTCGACCGCTGGGCATATTCGTCACGGGTCGTTGCCGACATTCGCGGTGCGGCCACTTCAATGCCGCTGCCGTCAAGAACCCTGGCGACGAAAGTCCCCGGCGCGCCGTCGATCTCACCCTGGGTCAGCGGAAGCACGGGAATAACGTCTACCCGGCCGGTCAGGGCCTGAGCGGCCGAGGGAACAGCGGCGTACCGCGTCGAGCCCGCGAGGACGTACCGGCCCGCGCGCAGATCCCGGTTCAGCTGCGCCTTGATTGCATCCAGGAGCTCGGGGACGTGCTGGTACTCGTCGATCAGTACTGGCTCGCGCGACTCAACGAACCTCCCGGGATCGGCCCGCACCGCCGACCTCGTCGCCGGGTCGTCACAGTCGATCACCGTCCGGCCAAGGCGCTCGGCGAGCTGGCTTAGCAGAGTGCTCTTCCCCACGGTCCGCGGGCCGTTGAGGACGAGCACCGGCTCCTCAGCGAACCTGGCTGCGGCGACGTCAACCAGACGGCGCGTCACCAGGCCGGTCAGAACTTCGCGCATGATCTCATTGTACCCTGGTGTTTTCCCGTATTCCGGGTAGAGTATTCCGCGTTTCCGCAGACTCTATTCCCACTTTCCGGCTCCTGGCTGACGCAACTCCGGCGCCGCCCTACACCGGCAGCACCCCGCTGATGCTCGTCAGCCCTGACCGGTGCCCGCAGCGAGCGGCGTCCATAGCCGCGTTGGCCCTGGCGTCGCTAGTCCCGCGTCGATGACAACGAGCGAGAGTTCACGGCGGGCTGGGTGCGGAACTGGGCGCGCGGGCTGGGTGCGGGTCGCGGTGGTGGCGCCATGCCGTAAGTTCAAGCTGAGATGGTGGCGGCCGAAGGGAACCGGATGGCGGCTGAGGTACTGCGGCTGCGCGGGGTTGGGGTCAGGTATGACAAGTCGATGCTGCTGCGCGACGTCAACTGGACCGCGCGCAGCGACGAGAGCTGGGTGATCATCGGGCCGAACGGGGCCGGGAAGACCACACTGCTGCAAGTGGCCGCGACGCTGCTTGCTCCCACCCACGGCAGCGTGGAGATCCTGGGCGAGCCGCTCGCCGAGGCCGACATTGCCGATCTGCGCACCAGGATCGGCATGTCGAGCTCGGTGATCGCTGATCAGGTGCCGGTGCAGGAGAAGGTCATCGACCTGGTGCTGACTGCCTCCTACGGCATACTCGGCCGGACCGCGGAGGACTACGACTCCTTCGATGTGACCAGGGCGGTCGAGCTGCTGGATGCACTCGGCTGCGCGCACCTGATCCGGCGGCGATTCAGCTCGCTGTCCGAAGGCGAGCGCAAGCGGGTCCAGATCGCCAGATCGCTGATGGCAGACCCGGAACTGCTGCTGCTCGACGAGCCGGCCGCGGGCCTGGACCTCGGCGGTCGCGAGGATTTGCTGCAGCGGATCGCCGCGCTGCTGCGCGACCCGCGATCGCCGATGATGGTGCTGGTCACCCATCACGTGGAAGAAGTGCCGGAAGGCTTCACGCACGCGATGCTGATGCGCAAGGGCGCCGTTCTTGCGGCGGGCCCGTTGCCCGAGGTGTTCACCGAGCGGAACTTGTCCCGGTGCTTCGGCGTACCGCTGCAGGTCGAGCGCCGGGCGGCGCGCTGGTCGGCGCGGGCCGTGCCGTTCCCCTGACCCGCGGCCAGGACCGCGGCAGCCGGCCGGCTGCCGCGGCCCGGACGGGCGCTCGCGGCAGGCTCGCAAGGTGAATGGCGCCGCCCACGCCCGTTGCGGCCGCCTGGTCCGCTCTGTCTGGTTCGCCTACGATCAAGCTCATGCGAGGATCTCGTGGGCCCGGCTGAGGCACTCGCGATCTTCGCGGCGGGCGCCGCCGCAGGCGCGGCCAATACCGTAGTCGGATCCGGCTCGCTGATCACGTTTCCCACCTTGCTCGCCTTCGGCTTCCCGCCGGTGCTGGCGAACGTATCGAACAACGTTGGCCTGGTGCCGGGAAACATCAGCGGCACAGTCGGTTACCGGCGCGAGCTAGCGGGTCAGCGGCGCAGGCTCAGCTGGCTGGGCGCCGTCGCCGCGGTCGGCTCGCTGGCCGGCGCGGTTGCGCTGCTGGCCCTGCCGCCGAGTTTGTTCAAGGTGATTGTGCCCGCGCTGATCCTCATCGCATGCGTGCTCGTGGCGATCCAGCCGTGGCTCAGCGGCCGGGTTTCAGCGAGCCGGAACCGGCGCGCGGCGCGGCAGGGCGCGGTGGCGAGCGGCCGCGAGCGGATCAGTCCGTTGCTCGGGGCCGGAGTCTTCGGCGCGGCTGCCTACGGCGGCTACTTCGGTGCCGCTCTGGGAGTGCTGATCATCGGCCTGATGGGGACGTTCCTGGACGAGACCATGCAGCGCGTGAACGGTGCCAAGAACGCGCTGGCGGCCGTGGTGAACGGCACCGCCGCGGTGGTGTACGTCATCTTCGCACATGTGGCCTGGCTCGTCGTGCTGCTCATCGCGGCTGGCTCTACCCTCGGCGGCTTCCTCGGCGCCAAGTTCGGCCGCCGGCTGCCGCCCTGGGCGCTGCGGGCTTTCGTCGTCCTGATCGGCGTCATTTCGGCAGTCAAGCTGATCGGCGGTTGAGCCGCTGACATTCCTCAGCCAGGCTGTCGCCGGCCACGGCGGCCGGCCCGGCGGCATCACTCCGGTCCGGGCAACTTCGGGCGAAGAGCCCGGCGCCGGCGCCGACCCCGGCAGCAAGCAGTGCGACCACCGCGAAGGCGATCCGCAGCGAGGAGATGTCGGCGACTCCGCCCATCACGCTGGGCGCGGCCATGCCCGCGCCATAGCTCACCGTGGCCACGCCGGCGACGCCGATCGCCGGGCTAGGGCCAGAGCGCCCGGCCGCGGCGAAAACCAGCGGTACAACGACCGAGACGCCGAGGCCGATCAGGATGAATCCGATCAGCGCGGCGGGCGCATCCGGGCTCACCGCGACCAGCACGCAGCCAGCCGTGCCGAGCAGGCCGCACCCGCGAACGCTGAGCGCGGGGCCGATACGCCGGACTGCGATGTCGCCGCTCAGCCTCCCGGCGGCCATCGACCCGGCGAACGCGCCGGTGGCGATCGCCGCTGCTGCCTGGCTGGAGTGCAAGTCCCAGTGCATGAACACCGCCGACCAGTCATTCGCGGCGAACTCCACGAAGATGGCCGCGAAGCCGACAAGCCCGATGTGCAAGAGCCTGCCGTGCGGCCAGGCGAACCGTGGCACCTGCTGTCCGGCCGCCGCGCCGGCCGGCGCCTGGCCGGCGAACCAGGCTGACGCGACGGCCCCGGCCCCGGCCGCCGCGATGGCCACGACCGCGAACTGGATCACCGGATTCAGGTGCGAGCGCGCGGACAGCGAGCCGATGAGCGCGCCGCCCAGGACGCCGAGACTCCACAGTCCGTGCAGGCCGGACATGATCGATCGGCCGATCCGCCGCTCCGCCTCGATGGCCTGCGCGTTCATCGCGTTGTCGTTGATGCCGGCGAGCGCGCCGAAGATCAGCATCACGGCCGCGAGCACCAGCAGGTCCGGAGCGACCGCCGGCAGGACCAGCGCGGCGCTGAAGGCGACGATCAGCACCCTGGTCGTCGCCTTAGGGCCGTACCGGTGCACGAACTGGGCCGCGAAGGGCATCGTGACGAGCGCGCCGACGCTCGTCGCCAGGCCGACAAGCCCGAGCGTTCCGCTGCTCAGGTGCAGCCGCCCGGCGATCCACGGCAGGCGGGAGGCGAACGTGCCGCTCACGACTCCGTTGACGAAGAACGTGACGCCAACGGCTCGGCGTTCCGCTGATGCCACGCACCGCTCCAGAGCTAATGCTGCGACGCACGCACACCTGATGGCCGCGCATCCAGCTGCTGCCAGACCTGGTCAGCCACGCCAGCGTACCGGGGCTCGCGCACGGGCCAGGCTGCCAGGCTGCGGCCGGCCCTGGCGACTTAGGGGACCCATGCGAGCACGGACAGTGACGGCATGTCATCCTGTGCAGTGGGGGACCCAGTCAGATGAAACCGGGGGACCGGTCATCGGGCTCGCCCTGGCGGGACGTCAGACTCGCCAGGGCGAGTCTCCCGGCCGTCCTGTCTGCCGCCGCCGTGGCGCCGCTGCCGCCGCCGTGCCGCCGCTACGGGCGCTTCCCCGGTGCACCCGCAATGGCCTCAGCCATCCCGCGGTTAGCCAGCACGTCAGCGCGCTCGTTACCCGGATTGCCCGCGTGGCCCTTGACCCATAGCCATTGCACGTCGTGCTTGCCTGCCGCCGCGTCGAGCCGCCGCCACAGGTCCTCGTTCTTCACCGGCTGCCTGCCGGCGGTCCGCCAGCCGTTGCGCTTCCAGTTAGCCAGCCAGCCGGTGATCCCGTTCCGCAGGTAGCTGCTGTCGGTATGCAGCCGTACCGTGGACCGCCTGGTCAGCGCCTCCAATGCGGAGATCGCCGCCATCAGCTCCATGCGGTTGTTGGTCGTCGGCGTCGCCTCGCCGCCGCAGAGTTCCCTGGTCCGGTCGCCGTACGACAGCACGGCCCCCCAGCCGCCCGGTCCCGGGTTACCGCTGCAGGCTCCATCGGTGTAGATTTCCACCACGCCGTGCGCCGGGCGGGCGGGCTGGTCTGCCGATCTCATGCCACAAGAACGTACCGGGAAGCGGGACCCGGCACTGCCAGGATGCGCGCCGATACGACCGTCCAGCCGTCCGCCGGGGGAATCATCGGCTGACGTGGGCAGGCTCCGGTCAGGATCGCGATCCTGCCTGCGCGGCGATCAGGTCGCGATACCAGCTGAACGACGCCTTGGGCGTGCGCCGCTGGGTCTCGAAGTCGACATGAACCAGGCCGAACCGCTGGTGAAACCCCTCGGCCCACTCGAAGTTGTCCATCAGCGTCCAGACCAGGTAGCCACGCACGTCGACGCCGGCCGCGATCGCGTCCGCGACCGCGCGGATGTGGCCGTCCAGGTAGCTGATCCGGGGCTGGTCGTCGATCTCGCCGCGATCATCGGGCTGGTCGGCAACCGAGCAGCCGTTCTCGGTGATGTGCACCGGCGGCAGCTTGTCGCCGTAGCGGCGGGCCAGGATCGTCAGCATCTCGGTAAGGCCGGCCGGGACGACCGGCCAGCCGAACGCGGTGACCTGGTAGCCGGTGATCGGCTGAAGCTCGAAGGGCAGCGGGGATTCTGCCGCTGTCGTCTCCGGCGGGGCCGAGATGCGAGTCGGGTTGTAGTAGTTGACGCCGAGCGCGTCGAGGGGCGCGGAGATGATGGCGAGGTCGCCGTCGCGCACGCAATCAGGGCCATCCGGGCCGACTCCGAACGCCGACAGTGCCGCAGGGTAGCTGCCGAGCAGGACCGGGTCGGTGAACATCCGGTTGTGCAGCGCGTCGTATGCCGTCGTGGCGGCTACGTCCCGCGGGTCATCTGATGCGGTCCAGGCGGGCGAGTAGTTGTTGGTGATCGCGACTTCGCCGGCCCCGGCCGCCCGCAGCGCCGAGGTGGCCAGGCCGTGCCCGAGCAACTGATGATGCGCGGTGGCAAGCGCATCCAGCAGCAGTGTCTTACCGGGCGCGTGGATGCCGAGCGCGTAGCCGTAAGCGGTGACGACAAACGGCTCGTTCAGCGTGATCCACATCGGGACGCGGTCGGCTAGCCGCTCCGCCGCGATGGCCGCATACTCGGCAAACCGGTAGGCGGTGTCGCGTGCCATCCAGCCGCCGGCGTCCTCAAGCGGCTGCGGCAGGTCCCAGTGGTAGAGCGTCGGCATCGGCGTGATGCCCCCGGCAAGCAGCGCATCGGTCAGCCGGTCGTAGAAGTCAAGTCCCGGCGCGTTGACCGCGCCCGATCCGGCCGGCTGTATCCGCGGCCACGCCAGGGAGAAGCGGTAGGTCCCGATGCCCAGTCTGGTCATGAGCTCGACGTCTTCCGGCCAGCGGTGGTAGTGGTCTACGGCGAGGTCGCCAGTCTGCCCGTCACGGATGACGCCGGGCCGACGGCAAAACGTGTCCCAGACCGACTCACCGCGACCGTCTTCGGCCACCGCACCCTCGATCTGATAGGCGGACGTGGCGACGCCCCAGGAGAAGCCGGGCGGAAACGCCGGAAATTCAAGATCGCTCACGCTGCGATCGTAGCCGGATCACACCCGAACCCGGGCCGCCCCTGCTGCAGAGCCACATCGATAGTGCCGTTGCGGTTGCTCTAACCACTACAACCGCCCACTTGCTGTGGTTCCGGCGCTGCCGCATCGCGCCGGATTGCCAGTCCGGCGGGATGCTGGTGCGGCAGGCGGCAGGCGGTGGGCGGCGGGCGGCGGGCGGCGGGCGGCGGGAGGATCGGACTATGACCGAAGCGGATGCCGTAGTCGTAGGAGCTGGGCCTAACGGCCTAGCCGCCGCGCTGACGCTGGCCAGGGCAGGGCTGACGGTAGCGGTCTTCGAGGGCGCGCCCGAACCAGGCGGCGGCTGCCGCACCGCCGCCCTCACGTTGCCCGGCTTCGCGCACGACGTGTGCGCCGCCGTGCATCCGTTTGCCGCGATCTCGCCGTTTTTCCGTAGCCTGGACCTGGCTGGCCGCGGCGCGGCGCTGCTGACGCCCGAGGTTGCCGTCGCGCACCCGCTGGATGCGGGCCGCGGGAGTGCGATCAGCGGCTCGGTGGCGCAGACGGCCAGCCGGCTGGGTGCCGATGCCAGCGCTTACCGGCGGCTGATGGAACCGCTGGTGCGCGACAGCGACGCCATCATGGCGCTCGCGCTCGCGCCGTTGCGGTCGGTTCCCGGCGAGCTGATCCCGGCGGCCAGGTTCGGGGTGCAAGGCCTGCTGCCCGCCCGGTTGCTGGCCGGGCGGTTGCGCACGGCAGCGGGCCGCGCGCTGCTCGCCGGGGCGGCCGCGCACTCGCTGCGCCCGCTGTCGGCGCCGCTGACCGGCGCGTTCGGGCTTGTCCTGATGGTGGCGGCGCACACCACCGGGTGGCCGCTGGTCCAGGGTGGCAGCGGGCGCCTGGTCGCCGCGATGACCGCTGAGCTAGCGGCCCTGGGCGGCACCGTGACCACGGGCGCGTGGATCGACCGGCTCGGGCAATTGCCGCGGGCCAAAGCCGTCCTGCTCGACGTGACTCCGCTGCAGTTCCTCGCGATGGCAGGCGACCGGCTGCCGGCTGGCTACCGCCGGGCGATGCGCCGCTTCAGGTATGGCCCCGGAGTGTGCAAGGTCGACTGGGCGCTGGATGGCCCCGTTCCCTGGCAATACGAAAGCTGCCGCGGCGCCGGCACGGTTCATGTCGGCGGAACCATCGCCGAGATCGCGCGCAGCGAGGCCGAGGTGACCGCGGGGCGGCATCCGGACCGTCCGTTCTGCCTGGTGGTGCAGCCCGGCGTGGTCGACGGCAGCCGGGCGCCCGGCGGCCGGCAGGCGCTATGGGGCTACTGTCATGTGCCGTCCGGCTCGCAAGCGGACATGAGCAGCCGTATCGAGGCCCAGATCGAGCGATTCGCGCCCGGCTTCCGCCGCCTCATCCTGGCCCGGTCGGTCAAGACCGCAGCGGACATGGCGAGGGCGAACCCCGGCTACGTGGGCGGGGACATCGCAGCCGGCGCGAGCACGCTGCGCCAGGTGATCGCGGGGCCGGCGCTGCGCTGGAACCCGTACCGGACGCCGCTGGCCGGGGTGTACCTGTGCTCAGCGTCCACCCCGCCCGGCGCTGGCGTGCACGGCATGTGCGGGCTGTGGGCTGCCCGCGCTGCCCTGCGCGACCTGCATCTCGAGCCGGCCGGGGCGAGCGGGGTACCGTAAGGCGATGAAGAAGATTCTCGATCTGCTGGTCTGCTTCCTGCACCCGGTCGCAGTCGTGCTGGCCTGGATCGACTTGCTCACCCGCAGCGACATCGGCACCGTGGCCAAGCTGACCTGGGCAATCTTCTGCCTGATCCCGCTCGTCCCGTTCCTGTACGTGCTGACCGGCGGCGACCTGTGGTGAGGGCTGATCGCGGCTAGCCGCGGACGGCGGCTGGCGCTAGCGAGGGCGAGGGCTAGTCGGCAGCCAGGCCGATGGCCTCATCCACCTCACCTTTGCGGGCTGCCAGCTCGGCCGCGTACTTTTCCCGGTCGATCTTCTCCGCCAGCTCCTCGTCTGCACGCATGAGCACTTCCAGATCGGAGTCCGCGGCATCGATGACGCCGAGGTCGGCGTAGGCGTGCTGTACCTTGGGGCCCCACAGCCCGATGTCCTTCACGCACGGCACGATCCGGGAGAACAGCAGGGTGCGGAACGCCTGCTGCACCGGTGACTGCTCGGTGAAGGCGACGCACTCATCGACATCGAAGCCCATCCGCTCCCACACCTCGCGCGCGATGAACCTGTTACGCATCAGGTAGCAGCCCTCGACCACGAACTCCTCCCGGTCGGCTAGCTCGGCCGAGGTCAGCTCCTGGTAGTAATCGCGCAGCGCCAGCCTGCCGAACGCGACATGCCGCGCCTCGTCCTGCATCACGTACGCGAGCAGCTGGGTGACCAGCGCGTTGTTCGACAGGTCCCGGTGCACGCCGAAGGCGGCCAGCGCGAGTCCCTCGATCAGCACCTGCATGCCGAGGTAAGGCATGTCCCACCGGGAGTCGGACAGCGCGTCGGACAGCAACTGCGCGAGGTCCGGGTTCACCGGGTAGTAGAGACCGATCTTCTCCCGCATGAACCTCGCGTACAGCTCCACGTGCCGCGCCTCGTCCATGGCCTGGGTGGCCGCGTAGAACTTGGAATCCATGTCCGGCACCGACTCCACGATCCGCGCGGCGACTGTCAGCGCGCCCTGCTCACCGTGCAGGAACTGGCTGAACAGCCAGGCCGACAGATGGTGATCAAGTTCGTCCCGCTCCTTCTGGTTCAGCACGTTCCACTGCCGGGAGCCGTAGATCGGGTTGAGTTCCTCGGTCTGTTCCATGACGTTGCACGGGTTGACCGGAATCGACCAGTCGATGCGCTTGCTGGCGTCCCACTGCTTGTCCTTGCCGCGCTGGTAGAGGTCAAGCAGCCGACTGCGACCGGAGTCGTATTCCCAGCTGAACCGGGCCGATCCGGCCGCCGGGATGTCCCAGGTACCCGGCTCGACGCCGGTGGTGTAGTGGTCGTAGGTGCTCACGGCGGCCCCCTCGATCAGCAGCGGCGTTGTCTCGACATTACTCGCCAGTACGGGATCGCTCTAGTGCCGGCCGCGCCCGCCATGGTAGGCAGCGAGCATGGACTTCGACATTCCCACGGACCTGACCGCATACCTGGCCGAACTGGACGAGTTCATCGAGGCGCAGATCGCTCCGCTGGAGCGCGAGAACGACAACATCCGGTTCTTCGACCACCGCCGGGAGGACGCGCGGACCGACTGGGACCGCAGCGGGCTGCCGAACCGGGAGTGGGAGGCGTTGCTAGCCGAGGCCAAGCGCCGCGCCGATGCGGCCGGCCATTACCGGTACGCGTTCCCGGCGGAGTACGGCGGGCGGGACGGCACCAACCTCGGGATGGCCGTCATCCGCGAGCACCTTGCCGCCAAGGGCCTCGGATTGCACTGTGACCTGCAGAACGAGCATATGATCGTCGGCAACAACGTCGGCCTGATGCTGATGCTCAGCTACGGCAGCCCGGAGCAGCAGGCTGAGTGGGTGGACAAGCTGGCCGCCGGTCGCGCGGGCTTCGCGTTCGGCATTACCGAGCCCGCGCACGGCTCCGACGCCACGTTCATGGAGACCACCGCGGTGCGCGACGGCGAGGACTGGATCATCAGCGGTGAGAAGACCTGGAACACCGGCGTGCACGTCGCGTCGCACGACCTGATCTTTGCCCGCACCAGCGGCAAGCCGGGCGACGCCGATGGCATCACGGCGTTCCTGACCCCGGTCACGGCAGCCGGATTCAGGGTTGACGAATACCTGTGGACGTTCAACATGCCGACCGACCATGCCCACATCACGCTGGCCGATGTCCGGGTGCCGGCCAGCGCGGTGTTCGGCGGTGAAGGCCGCGGCTTGCAGGTCGTGCAGCACTTCTTCAACGAGAACCGGATCAGGCAGGCAGCCTCCAGCCTGGGCGCGGCACAGTACTGCATCAACGAGTCGGTCACCTATGCGCTGGCGCGCAAGCCGTTCGGCAAGTCGCTGGCCAGCAACCAGGCCGTCCAGTTCCCGCTGGTCGAGTTGCAGACGCAGTGCGAGATGCTGCGTGCGCTGATCCACAAGACGGCCTGGCTGATGGATCGCGACGGCCCGTTCTCGGTGTCCGACAAGGTCTCCATGTGCAACTACTGGGCCAACCGGCTGTGCTGCGAGGCTGCCGATCGCGCCATGCAGGTGCACGGCGGGCTCGGCTACTCCCGGCACAAGCCGTTCGAGCACATCTACCGCCACCACCGCAGGTACCGGATCACCGAGGGCGCCGAGGAGATCCAGATGCGCCGGGTGGCCGGCTACCTGTTCGGTTTCATGCACCAGCGCGCACCCAAGGGAGTGACCGAGAGCTGATGCCCCAAACCCCCGACCAAGACCGACTTCCGGGCGGGAACGCGGCAAGCCCCGGCAGCGGTATACCGGACGCGACCGAGTTGGCGCGGCCACTGCGACACTGGCTCGGCCCGGTGACCGTGCAAGCGCTGACCAGGCTGTCCGGCGGCGCCTCGAAGGAAACCTGGTCGTTCGACGCGGTTGCCGGGGATGGCAGTCGCACCGGCCTGATCCTGCGCCGGGACCCGCCCGGCAGGCCCGGTGAGCCCGGTGCGCTCGACCGGGAAGCGGCAGCGATCGGCCTGGCGCACCAGGCGGGCCTGCCGGTGCCCGAGATGCTCTGCTGTTCCCGCGGCCCGGGTCTTGGCACCGCGGGCATGGTGCTGCGACGGGTCGACGGCGAGACGATCGCCCGGCGGATACTCCGCGATCCGCAGTACGCCACGGCCCGGCGGGTTCTGGTCGGCGAGCTTGGCGAGTTCGCGGCCCGCTTGCATGCGCTGCCGGCGCCGGCTTTCCTGCCCGAGCCCGATCCGCTGGCCAGCCTCAGGGAGCAACTCGAGTCCTTCGGCCGGCCGAGCGCGGTGTTCGATCTGGCGCTTGCCGAGCTTGACCGGAACCGGCCGCCGGCCCGCGAGCCGGTGCTGCTGCACGGCGATTTCCGGCTGGGCAACCTCATCGTCGGCCCGGAAGGGCTGCGGGCGGTGCTGGACTGGGAACTTACCCACGCTGGCAACCCGGCCGAGGATCTGGGCTGGCTCTGCGTCAAGGCCTGGCGCTTCGGGGCCGGTCAGCCGGTGGCCGGCCTGGGCAGCCGGGAAGAGCTGCTGGCCGCCTACGCGGCCGCCGGCGGCGCCGACCTCAGCCTCGAAGAGCTGCGCTGGTGGGAGGTGCTAGGGACGCTGCGCTGGGGGGTGATCTGCCTGGCCCAGGCGGCGGCGCACCTGTCCGGTGCGCATCGCTCGGTCGAGCTGGCCGCCATCGGCCGCCGGGTCTGCGAGCAGGAGTGGGACCTGCTGCTGTTGCTGCAGCCGGCGGCGGCGGCCGCAGCCGCCGCCCGGCGCCCGCGGCCATCGGGTGCGGCGGCCGCAGCGCCAGCGCCCTACGGGCGCCCGACGGCAAGCGAACTGCTGGAGGCAGTCCGTGAGTACCTGCTTGACGGCGTGCTGCCCGTCACTACCGGGCAGGTCGCGTTCCACGCCAGGGTTGCCGCGGGCGCGCTGGCCGTGGTGGCACGGGAACTCGAACTTGGCCCGTTCCCCGCGGAAACGGGCCTTGCGGACGCGGTTGCGGCCCGGCTCGCTGTCGCCAACCCGAAGTATTTCGACGCTGGCCCGGCGTCCTAGCGGGGGCATCGGACCAGGCGGCCTATTCGTGCATGGGCTGCTCGTGGTCGGCGTGCCCGGCCGGTTCGAGCTGGAATGTCGAATGGTCCACGTCGAAGTGCCCGCGCAGGCACTCTTGCAGCTGATCCAGCATGATCGCGGTCTGGCCGTCCTCAATGACGGCCGGGTCGACCACGACGTGCGCCGAGAAAACCGGCAGCCCGGAGGTGATCGTCCAGACGTGCAGCTCGTGCACCTCGCGGATGCCGGGCACGGCGGCCAGGTGCTCGCGGATCTGGGCTAGGTCGATGCCCGCCGGGCTGGCCTCGAGCAGGATGTCGACAGCTTCCCTGAGCAAGCGCCAGGTGCGCGGCAGGATCGCCGCGCCGACCGCGAGTGAGGCCACCGGGTCGGCCAGCAGGTAGCCGGTCGCGCTGATGATGATCCCGGTCACGATCACCGCGGCGGCGCCCAGGGTATCGGCGGCTACCTCCAGGAACGCGCTGCGTACGTTCAGGCTCTCGGCCTGCCCGTGCCGCAGGACGAGCAGTGAGCAGGCGTTGGCTGCCAGCGCGCCGATGCCGAACGCGATCAGCAGCCCGGAGCTCACCGCCGGCGGTGCGGGCAGCCGCCGGATTGCCTCGGTGATGATCAGCGCGGTCATGCCCAGCAGCACCAGGGCGTTGGCCATCGCGGCCAGGATCTCGGCCCTGGCGTAACCGAAGGTGCGCCGGCCGGTAGCCGGGCGGGCCGCGAACCAGGCTGCCAGCAGCGACAATGCGATGCCGCCCGCGTCAGCGGCCATGTGCGCGGCGTCGGCGAAGAGCACCAGCGCGCCGGTGAGCGCCCCGCCGATCACCTCGGCCGCAGCGATCCCCAGGCTGATCAGCAGAACGACGGTCAGGGCGCGCCGGTAGCTGCCGGTCACGGTCTGGCCGCCGCCGCCGTGCGCGTGATGTCCGTGCCGCTGGCCGTCACTGTCGCGCCTGCCGGCCTGCGGGGCGACGGGCCGCCGGCGCTCGTGCGCGGACTGTCCAGTATCGCCGTGCGTGATCGCCTCGTCGCGCTCTGGCGCGGTGCCGGGGTGCGGTGTCCGGGGTTCCCTGCCGTGATCCGGGGTCTGATCGCGGCCGGGCGGCTGAGCGGCGTTCATTGTCCGGGTTCGTCCCGCTGGTCCTGGCCGGTTCCGCGCTGGACACCGGGTTCGGGGTCGTCCGTGCTCGCCACGCCGGGGGCGAGCAGTTCATAGGCGGGGTTGATCATGACAGGCCTGCCGTCCCGGATGCCGACCTGGCCCCGCAGCCGCACCTTGGAGCCCGGCCGCAGGCCGGGAATGTTCGACCGGCCGTAAAACAGGGCGGTCAGCTGCCCGGTGGAATCTTCTACGTCGCAGGCCAGCACGGTGTTGCGCTCCACAGGGCGGATCTCAACCGTATGCACCCGTCCTTCGGCAACGGCCCGGCCAGGCCGCCGCAGCGAGCCGATCGGCGTCACCCCCGGCCGCGGAACCGGGCGGCTGTACTCGTCGCCTGCCGGCGTGGTGAGGTCCGCGGCGACCGGCTGCTCCGCCCCGGCTCGCGCCCGGCGGCTGCGCGGTGGCGTCGTGGCCGGGGCAGCCGCCGGCAGGCCGGCCCGGCTCTCGGCCTGCGGCTCGGGCTCGGTGCCATCGGCTCCGAGTCCGGCTGGCTGACCGCGCCGGGCCAGGCTCTCTACCCTGCTGCGCACGTCGAAGGGCACGATCGTGGCGGCGGCGTGCGGAATCCGGCTGATCACCGCGGCCATCTTGTCTGCGGTGCGGTCATGTAGCAGGCGGCCGACGATGGGTGCGAAGCTGCGTCGCGGCAGGATCGCGGTCACGCCCACGCCGGGCAGCGCCGCCTCGGCGCTGACCAGGGTGGCTGCCGCGGAGGCCAGACGGCGGTCCGGGCAGTCGACGAAATCGAGCGGGATGCCGGTATTGGCCCGCACCCAGTCCTGCCGGAGCTTGTCAGCCTGGACGTTGTCGATGACGAAGTGCACGGCGCGCAGTGAGGTGGGCCGCAGGCTGCGCGCGTACCGCAGTGCAGCGATCGTGGCCAGGTCGAGGTCGTCGATGAAGACGAAAACGCTGCGGCGCGAGTACGTAGGCGGCTCGGGGGGCTTGCCGCGGCTTTCGATGTTCTCAAGGGCCGCGGCCTCCATCCGGTACTGGCGGTTGAGCCGGATCAGCACCGGGACGCCGACGATGAACAGGATTACGACCAGCCAGGCGCCCTCGGTGAACTTGACGATCGCGAAGATCAGCACCACGACCAGGGACGTGACGCCAGCGGAGAAGTTAATCACCAGCTTGCGCTTCCAGCCCGGCTCGCGCATCCGGTGGTGGTACTTGGCCATGCCGAAGCCGGCCATGGTGAAGGCGGTGAACACGCCGAGCGCGTAGAACGGCACCAGCCTGTTGACGTTCGACCCGACCACCGCGAGCAGGGTGATCGACACGGTCGCCAGCACGATGATCCCGCTGGAGAACACCAGCCGGTGCCCGCGCTTGGTCAGCCATCGGGGCAGGAACGCGTCCTCGGCGACGAAGCTGGCCAGGAACGGGAAGCCGTTGAAGCTGGTATTGCCGCCGGTATAGAGGATGAGCGCGGTTGCTGCCTGCACGACGGCATACATGACATGCCCGAAGACCGACGTCCCGAAGACCAGCTGGGCTTCCTGCGAGATGACCGTCGGCACGCCGGTGGTGTAGGGCTGGGCGTGCGTCACGTGCGCCAGCCAGGAGATGCCGGCCACCAGGGTGCCGAGGATCGCGCCCTCGTACACCAGGACCCGGCGCGCGTTGATGCCCTCGGGCGGCTTGAATGCGCTCACCGCATTCGATACCGCCTCGATGCCGGTGAGCGACGACCCGCCATTGGCGAATGCCCGCAGCATCACGAAGATCAGCCCGAAGGTGATCAAGCCGCTGTGGCTCGGCGCGGCCGCCTGCTCGTAGGTACAGTGCACGATGCCTGGCGGGCAGTGAACGTGCCACTGCGGCAGGGAGAAGAAGAACTCCCGCACCAGGCCGATGGCGATCGTGATGATCATCACCGCCGAGAACAGGTACGTGGGCACGGCGAAGGCCTTGCCAGCCTCCCGGATGCCGCGCAGGTTGCCGTAGAGCATCAGCAGCACCACGCCGATGGAGATCAGCGTCAGCGTTGCCGGGCTGCTCAGCTGTCTCGGGAACGCCGACGCCACGGCGGCCGTCCCGGCAGCGATCTGCACCGCGACGGTGACCACATAGTCCACCAGCAGCGCCAGGGCCGCTATCTGGGCGACCCGCGGGCCGAAGTTGTCCCTGGCCACGACGTACGATCCGCCGGCCCTGGTGTAAACCATGACGACTTCGCGGTAAGACAGCACCACGAGCACCATGACGAACAGGACAACGCCAGTGATCGGGAGCAGCACCGTGAACGCACTGACGCCCAGGCCGCCGAGCATGAGCTCGATCAGGATTTCCTCGGTGCCGTAGGCCGACGAGGAGATGCCGTCCGGCGACAGCACGCCGAGCGCCAGCGTCTTGGTCAGCCGCTGCTCGCCTAGCTGCTCGTTGATGAGCGGCTTGCCGAGCAGCCTGCGCTTCAGGGTGTAGCCAAGCCCCTCAGCCAGGTCGCCTCGCCGCGTCAGCCTGCCGACAGCTCGTCGTATGGCCACGCTGCAGCGCCCTCCCCTTCTGCCGGCACCTGACGTGGCCTTCATACCATTGCGGTGGCGCGTGGCTGGAGGCCGGGCGGTTCCGCGCTCCTGCCCTGAGGTGCCGCATCAAGGGTAGCGGGGATGACTGCCTGCCCGAGATGTCCGCCAGCTTGACATCGGCCCGCCTGGGCAGGCATGCTCAAGAAGCTGTGTAATACGGACACCTTGTTCGGTGAGGCGTCTTCACGGACACAGGCCACTGATCCCACCCGTCGAGAGACGCTCCGGATCAGGACACCTCTCCCCGGAGTAAGGGGTGAGGCCAGGTGGCTGCGCAACCTCTGGGCGCGCTACGCCGTGAAGTGCCAAAGCTCTAACGAGGGGGTGCCTCGCCGTGGCGGATCCGCGCGCGGCGGTCGCTGTCTCGTGCGGTGCCTGATTACGGGCATGCCCGCCGCCTGGCGGGCGGCCGGGCATGACGCGGTCGGACCGCGGCGGGAAGGAGGCGAGCAATGGACTCTGATAGTCCGGGCCGAAAATGGCCCCTCGCCGCTAATCCTGCCTCCCCTGGGCACGTACGCGTGAACCTGGTCATCGGCCGCAGCCTGACAGCCTGAGGCCGCCCGACCGGGTCGTGCGTGCCCCCTGATCCCGCCGTGGCAACGGCGGTGAACGGGGTGATCCGACGTGACCTCAGCGACTTCCGGCCTCCGCCGTGCGGCCCTTGACCACAGTGCCCTAGCCGATCGCGCCGCCGCTGACCACGGGGCGGCGCTCGACACCGCGCACGTCGGCGACATCCGCGGCGCGCTCGGCACGATCTCCGTCGACGACATCGCCGCGCGCAAGTCGGCGAGCGCCAAGCTCAAGACGCTGCTGGCGATTGTCGGCCCTGGGCTGATCGTGATGGTCGGCGATAACGACGCGGGCGCGTTCTCCACCTACGGCCAGGCAGGCCAGAACTATGGCACGCATCTGCTCTGGACGTTCGTGCTGCTGATCCCGGTCCTTTACGTGAACCAGGAGATGGTGCTCAGGCTGGGCGCCGTGTCGGGAGTCGGGCACGCCCGGCTGATCCTGGAGCGGTTCGGCAGGTTCTGGGGCGCGTTCAGCGTCATCGACTTGTTCCTGCTCAACGCGCTGACCATCATCACCGAGTTCATCGGGATCACGCTCGCGGCCGGCTACCTCGGGGTGCCCAAGATCGTCGCCGTGCTGCTGGCCGCGCTGGTCATCGTGGCTTCCGCCATGACCGGGAGCTTCCGCAGGTTCGAGCGCATCGCGATGGCCTTCTGCGCAGGGTCGCTGCTGCTGATCCCGCTTTACGTGCTGTCTCACCCGGCGGCTGGCCAGGTCGCGACCGGGTTCGTGGTGCCGAACATGCCCGGCGGGGCCGGGCAGCTGAGCACGGTGATGCTGCTGATCATCGGGATTGTCGGCACCACGGTCGCGCCCTGGCAGCTCTTCTTCCAGCAGTCCTACGTGATCGACAAGCGCATCACCCCGCGGTTCATCCCGTACGAGAAGGCGGACCTGGTCATCGGGATCGGCGTCGTCATCGTGGGCGGCGCGGCGCTGATGGGCGCGGCGGCAGCCGCATTCGCCGGGACGTCAGCCGCAGGCCACTACACCGACGCGGCCGGGCTGGCCGCGGGGATCGCCGCATCGGCCGGCCGGGTGGCAGGCGCGTTGTTCGCGGTTGCCTTGCTGGATGCGGCGATGATCGGCGCTTTCGCGGTCTCGCTCTCCACCGCCTACGCACTCGGTGACGTACTCGGCCTCAAGCACTCGCTGCACCGGGGCGTGAAGCAGGCCAAGGGCTTCTACGTCATGTACGGCGGGCTGGTCGCCGGCGCCGCGACGATCGTGCTCATCCCCGGCTCACCGCTCGGCCTGTTCACCGAGGGAGTCCAGGTGCTGGCGGGCGTTCTGCTGCCGAGTGCGACCGTCTTCCTGCTGCTGCTGTGCAACGACAAGGCGGTACTCGGGCCGTGGGTGAACGGGCGGTTCACCAACGCCTTCACCGGCGCGGTGATCGCCCTGCTGATCATGCTGTCGCTGATCCTGGTGGCGTCGGTGACGTTCCCGCACATCAGCTCGCGGCAGATTCTGCTGATCATGATCGGATTCGCGGGCGTCGCGCTGGTCGCGGTCGCCGTCGTCATGGTACGCGGCCGCCGGCCGGCCGGCCCTGACCAGGCCCTGCAGGCCGGTGAAGCCGAACCTGACCGGCTGTCCCGGCCGGAAGGCATGAGCAAGGAGAACTGGCGGATGCCGGCCCTGACGATGCTCGCCCAGGCGCCGATGTCCGTCGGACGGCGGCTCGCCCTGACCGGAATGTGGATCTACCTGGCTATCGCGATGGGTGCCGTGGTGGTCCGCATCGTCGAAGTAGCGATGGGGCACTGAGGTCCGCTGGCTGGCTGGCTGGCTGGCCGGCCGGCCTCGCCGGCTGGCCGGGCGGCGCGTCGCAACGGCGGGCTAGCGCACCGCGCCGGTGACCAGCCAGCGTGATGTCCGGCTGCGCAGGGTCAGCGTGGCGAACCTGGCCAGCATCCAGGCGGTGTACGCGAGCCAGAGCGCGACCAGGCCCGCGCCTGCCTGGACCACGACCGCGGCCGCCGCGCCGAACACCACCAGCGTTACCAGCCCGGCGAGCGCCAGGTAATCCTGGTCGCCCGCGCCGATCAGCACTCCGTCGAGCACGAACACCACGCCGGCCACCGGCTGCTGGACGACGATCACCAGCAGCACCGCAAGCAGCAGGCTTCGTACCGTCGGCGTGACCCCGAACAGGCCGGGTATGGCGGGCCGCAGGGCGAGCAGCAGCAGCGAGAAGATCACGCCGTACCCGGCGCCCCAGCCGATCATCCGCCGGGTCGCGGCTCTCGCGCCGGACACGTCGCCAGCCCCGAGGTAGCGGCCGGTGATTGCCTGTGCCGCGATGGCTATCGCGTCCAGCGCGTACACGAACAGGTTCCAGACCCGCATGGCGACCTGGCTCGCGGCGATAGCGGCATCCGACTGCCGTGCCGCGATGGCGGTCATCAGGACCAGGACCGCTTGCAGCGCGAGCGTGCGCAGGACAAGCGAGGCCCCGGCGACGGCGGTGGTCGTGACGCCGCGGCGGTCGGGCCGGAGCGGGATGCCCGCTCGCCGGGCGCCGCGGCCGACGACGACGAGGTAGGCGGCGCCGCCCCCGGTCTGGGCCAGGACCGTGCCAGCGGCCGAGCCGGCGATCCCCCAGTGCAATCCGAGCACGAAGGTCGCGTTGAGCGCGATGTTGACGGCGTTCGCGACGACCGCGACCAGTAGCGGTGACCTGGTGTCCTGTAGCCCGCGCAGAACGCCGGTGCCCGCCAGCACGGCGAGCATCGAAGGCGCCCCGAGCAGGCTGATCCGCAGGTAAATGGCCGCCTGATGGCTTACTGCCGGGGTGCCGCCGAACGCGGCGACGATCCGGGGGGAGAGCGGCCAGCCAGCCGCGAGGACGACGACGCCGATCGCTGCCGCCAGCCACAGGCCGTCGATGCCGTGCCGGATCGCGGCATCGCGGCGGCCGGCCCCGAGCTGACGGGATACTGCCGCCGTCGTGCCGTAGGCGAGGAAGATCGACACGCCGACGAGGGTGGCCAGCACCTGGCTGGCGACGCCGAGGCCGCCCAGCGGGATCGTGCCAAGCCGGCCGACGATCGCCGAGTCAGTGAGCAGGAACAGTGGCTCGGCGACCAGCGCGCCGAACGCCGGAACGGCAAGCCGCACTATCTCTGCGTCGTGCGGGCTGCGCAGCCCTGCGAGCAGCCCGGCTCGGCCCCGCTGACCGCCGCCGGCGACCGGTGCGCGACCTGGCTGGCTGCCGTCAGCCAACCACGCCCCCGGCCCGCAAATCCGCGATGGCAGCGGCATCCAGGCCGAGTCCGGCCAGCACCTCGTCGGTGTCTTGCCCTGGCCGCGGTGGCGGCGCCGGCGTGGCCGCCGCCGTCCGGCCGAACCGCGGCGCCGGTGCCGGCTGAGTGACCCCGCCGATCTCGACGAAGGCTTTCCTGGCTGTGGCGTGCTGGTGCGCGGGCGCCTCTGCCATGGTCAGGACCGGCGCGACGCAAGCGTCGGTGCCGGCGAATTCGCGTTCCCACTCGGCCCTGGTGCGGGCCGCGAAGGCCGCGGCGAATCGCTGCCGCAGCACCGGCCAGTTGTCTTTGTCGTGCTGGTGCGGCAGGTCCGCGTCGGCCAGCCCCAGCCCGGCCAGCAGCGCGGCGTAGAACTGCGGCTCTAGCGCGCCGACGGCAACGTACTGCCCGTCCGCGGTGGCATAGGTGTCGTAGAACGGCGCACCGCCGTCCAGCAGGTTGCTGCCGCGCTTGTCCTGCCAGGCTCCGGACGCGCGCATCCCGTAGGCGAACGAGGTGAGTAGCGCCGAGCCGTCCACCATGGCGGCGTCCACCACCTGGCCGAGGCCAGTGCGGGCCCGCTCCAGCAGGGCAGCGAGGATGCCGAGGGCAAGCAGCATGCCGCCGCCGCCGAAGTCGCCGAGCAAGTTCACTGGCGGCACCGGCGACTCCCCGGCCCGGCCGATCATGCTCAGCGCGCCCGAGATGGCGATGTAATCGATGTCATGCCCGGCTGTCGGTGCCAGCGGGCCATCCTGGCCCCATCCGGTCATCCGGGCGAAGACGAGGCCCGGATTGCGCGCGGCGCACACCTGCGGGCCGAACCCGAGTCGCTCGGCCACGCCCGGCCTGAAGCCCTCGACCAGCACGTCGGCGGTCTCGGCGAGCCGGAGCAGCACGTCGATCGCGGCCGGATCCTTCAGGTTCAGGCCGATCGAGCGGCGGCCCCGGCTCAGCGGATCGTTCGGCCGCGGTGCCTGCGGACCGCACCGCTCCGCCCGGTCGACGCGCAGCACGTCCGCGCCGAGATCAGCCAGGATCATGCAGCCGAAAGGGGCGGGAGCCAGGCTGGCAATCTCGATCACCCGCACGCCGCTGAGTGGGCCCATCGCTCATGTCCTCCGATTGACCGCTTGCGCCGGCCCGGACGGTTTGCCCGTGTCGCCCGGTCTAGCGTGATTCCTGGTATAGCCGAATTGTGACGCACGTTGCGGATGCTATGTGGCTGCGCGGACGGGTCAGCCGGACTGCTCCCCGAACCGCGGCCCGCCGGTGCCTTGCCCCTGCTGCGTGATCCGGCCGAACGCCTGCAGGTTCGCCAGGCTTTCACCGCGCTTTACCCGCCAGGCGTATTCCTTCCTGATCGCCGACGCGAAGCCGATCATCAGCGCCTGATCGAAGGTGTCGTCAGCGTAGCTGAGCACGCACCCGAGCAGCCGGTCGACCTCGGCCGGGCTGATCGCGCGCAACGGCAGCCGGCCGACGAGATAGACGTCTCCGACGGGGTCGAGCGCGAAGTGCACCCCGTACATCCGGGCGTTCCGCTCGAGCAGGAAGCGGTAGAACTCGGCGTGGTTCTCGTCTGGCTGGCGGCAGAAGAAGGCCTCGACGAGCAGGCTGTGCGTGCCTGCGATCAGCCACGTCATCGTCTTCAGCTTGTGCTGGCCCGGCAGCGTGACCAGGTAGCTGCCGGGCCGGAGTGATTCGTAGCCGACATCCAGGGCACCGAGCGCCGCTGCGAGCGCCGCGTCGTAATCCGGCGGCTGGCTCACGCGTCGACCGCTGCGGCCGTTTCGGCGGTCACGCTGGCGTACAGCTGCAACAGCGAGTCGACCGTCGCGGACCAGCCGAACCTTGATGCGTGCTCGCGAGCGCCCCGCGCGAGCCTGGCCAGGCTCGCCGGCGCGCTGATCAGGTCACGTACCGCCCTGGCATAGTGGCCGGGATCGCGGGAGTCGACCAGCACCCCGGAGTACCCGTGCCGGACCGCGATGCGCAGACCGCCGACAGCGGCCGCCACCACCGGCGTGCCGCACGCCTGGGCTTCCATCGCTACCAGGCCGAATGACTCCGAGTACGACGGCACCATGACGAGCGTGGCGGCCCGGTACCACTGAGCGAGTTCCGGCTGCGGGCACGGCGGCTCCAGTCGCACGAGGCCGGATAGCCCCAGCCGGGCGGCCAGCTGCTCAAGCCCGTCCGGATCCTGCCGCCCCGCACCGCTCGGGCCGCCGACGAAGGCGACCGTCAGCTTGCCCGCCAGCCCGGGATCGTCGGCTATCAGCTGCGCAGCCGCGTGCAGCACGATGTCGGGCGCCTTCAGCGGCTGCACCCGGCCGGCGAAGACCAGTACCACGCCGTCCTCGTGCAGGCCGAGCTTCCGGCGCGCCTCGAGCTGGGAACCCGGCCGGAAAACTGACAGGTCCACGCCGGGATTGATGATGCTCACCCTGGCCGGGTCGGCGGCATAGTGCCCGATCAGCTGCTGAGCCTCGTCGTCGGTGTTGGCGACGAGCCGGTCGGCCGACGCCACTACCTCAGCCTCGCCGCGCAGCCGGACGTCGGGCTCGGCGGTGTCGCCGGCTGCCAGCGCGGCATTCTTGACCTTGCCGAGGGTGTGCATGGACTGGATGAGCGGGACGCCCCAGCGCTCCTTGGCTACCGCGCCCACCTGGCCGGACAACCAGTAATGACCGTGCACGAGGTCGTACCGTCCCGGCGCGTGCGCTGCCTCGGTGCGGAGCAGTTCAAAGGTGAACTGGCAAAGCTGGCCAGGCAAGTCGGCCTTGTCCAGGTCCTCGAACGGGCCAGCCGCCAGGTGGCGCACCAGCACTCCGGGTGCCAGCTCCGCAACCTGCGGCTGATCGCGGGAAACCGCTCTGGTGAAGATGTCGACCTCGACGCCTCGGTCGGCCAGCCTCTTGGCGACCTCGACGACGTAGACGTTGAGTCCGCCCGCGTCTCCCGTCCCCGGCTGCTCTAGCGGTGACGTGTGAACGCTGACGGTCGCGATCCGCCGTGGATAGCGTCGCGGCACAGGCTCTCACCTCCGGATCAGGTCAACTCTGCGACCGCCCGCCAGATTCCCGCCGTTTTCAGGCTGTCGGTGCGAGAACGCTGGCTCGCTTTATCCGCGTTCCCGGTCGGCGCGGATCCCGGCGAAAGCGGGCGGGCTAGGATTTCGGGCATGAGCACGCTCATCTTGATCAGGCACGGCGAAAGCGAGTGGAACGAGAAGGGCCTGTTCACCGGCTGGGTCGACGTCCGGCTGTCGGATCGCGGCCGGACCGAGGCCGCGCGGGCCGGCCAGCAACTGACCGGTGCCGGGTTGCGGCCGGACACGGTGCACACCTCGGTGCTGAGCCGGGCCATCGAGACCGCCGGCATCGCGCTGGACGTCGCCGATCTCGGCTGGCTGCCGGTGCGCCGGTCGTGGCGGCTGAACGAGCGGCACTACGGCGCGCTGCAGGGCAAGGACAAGGCAGCGACCAGGGAGCAGTACGGCGACGAGCAGTTCATGCTGTGGCGCAGGTCCTACGACGTGCCACCGCCGCCGCTTCCCGACGAGGACCCGCTGTCGCAAGCTCGTGACCCGCGCTATGCGCTGCTACCACCCGAGCTGCTGCCGCGGACGGAGTGCCTGCGTGACGTGGTGCTGCGGATGCTGCCGTACTGGTACGACGCAATCATTCCTGACCTGGCCGCTGGCCGGGTCACGCTCGTCATCGCGCACGGCAACTCGCTGCGGGCTCTAGTCAAGCACCTGGACGGGATCAGCGATGCTGACATCGCCGAGCTCAACATCCCGACCGGCATGCCGCTGGTGTACGAGCTGGATGAGACCTTCCGCCCGGTGCAGCCCGGCGGCCAGTACCTGGATCCGGAGGCGGCGGCGCGGGCCGCGGCAGCGGTGCGGGCTCAGGGGCGGTGAGCTGCTGTCGCTAGGTGATCGTCCGGTCACAGCACTGGTGCACGGCAGGCACAATCAACATGGACGGCAGCTTTCGCGGCCGTGAACACTTCGCGAATAGCCGCAGCTAGCGCCTCCGGGCAGTGGGCTGTACCGGGCCGGACGCTTACCATCGATGCGTGGAGATGGGGGTGCAAGCACTCATGTCTTCGGACATGTCAGACGCGGGCCTGCCGCAGGAGAGCAAGCTGCCCGCCGGCGTGAGCTCGGTGCTGGCGGTGCTCCTGTCGTCAGCGGTGGTGCTCGACAGCGACGACCGGGTGCTCAGCTCCAGTGCCGCCGCCCGTGAGTTCGGCCTCGTCGACGCCGATCGGCTGGCGGTCGGCGAGTTGCTGGCGCTGGCCAGGCAAGTCCGCCGCGAGGGCCTGCCGCGTGAGGGCGAGCTCGACATCATGACCACCCGGTTTAACGGGCGGGCGACGAGCTTTGCCGTCCGCGTGGCGCCGCTCGGGCCGGAAGTCGGCGACGGCGGCCTGATCCTGCTGCTGGCCGAGGATCAGACCGAGAGCCGACGGGTGGACGAGGTACGCCGGGACTTCGTGGCCAACATCAGTCACGAGCTGAAGACCCCGGTCGGGGCGCTGGCCCTGCTAGCCGAGACGGTCGAGGAGGCTGCCGACGACCCGGAGGCAGTGCTCCGGTTCGCCGGGCGGATGCGCCAGGAGGCATCCCGGCTTACTGACCTGGTGCAGGACCTGATCATGCTGTCCCGGATTCAGGCGGCCGAGCCGGTGCCGGCTCCCAGGCCGGTCGTGCTCGATGACGTGGTCGCCGAAGCGGTGGACAGGTGCCGGATGCGCGCGACGGCCCGCGGTATCTCTCTTGAGGTGACCGGAGAGCGTGGCGTGCAGATCCTCGGTGACGAGGACCTGCTGGTCACCGCGCTGCGGAACCTGCTAGAGAATGCGGTCGCCTACAGCCCGGACAAGACGCGGGTGGTGATCACCACCCGGACCGCGTCCAGCTGGCTGGCTGAGGTCAGCGTCACCGATCAGGGCATCGGGATCCCCGAACGGGACCGCGAGCGGATCTTCGAGCGCTTCTACCGGGTCGACCCAGCGCGGTCGCGGGCGACCGGCGGTACCGGACTTGGCCTCGCCATCGTCAAGCACGTCACGGCAGCGCACGGGGGCAACGTCACAGTCTGGAGCCAGGAAGGGCACGGCTCCACCTTCACGCTCCGGCTTCCGCTGCGCCCACGGCGCGGGATGCCGGTCGGTGGTACGGACCAACCAGGAGCGCGAGCGGACCACCGGGCCGCGCGATCTGTCAGGGAGGCAGTCAAGTGACTCGGGTGCTCGTCGTCGAGGACGAAGAATCCTTCAGCGACGCGCTGTCGTACATGCTCCGCAAGGAAGGATTCGAGGTCGCGGTCTGTCCCACCGGTCCGGACGCGCTCGAGACGTTCGATCGCACGGGGGCCGACCTAGTCCTGCTCGACCTGATGCTGCCGGGCCTGCCGGGCAGCGAGGTTTGCCGGACCCTGCGCGAGCGGTCCAACGTCCCGGTGATCATGCTGACGGCCAAGGACAGCGAGATCGACAAGGTTGTCGGACTCGAACTCGGCGCCGACGACTATGTGACCAAGCCGTTCTCGTCCCGCGAGCTGGTGGCCAGGATGCGCGCGGTGTTGCGCCGCCGGGGCGACGCGGACGAGCCGGTCAGCTCGATCATGGAGGCCGGCCCGGTGCGGATGGACGTGGACCGGCACGTGGTGACCGTGCGGAGCCAGCAAGTACAGCTCCCGCTCAAGGAGTTCGAGCTGCTCGAGGTCCTGCTGCGGAACCCCGGGCGAGTGCTCACCCGCATGCAGCTGATCGACCGGGTCTGGGGCGCCGACTACGTCGGGGACACTAAGACGCTGGATGTGCACGTGAAGCGGCTGCGGACCAAGATCGAGACTGAGCCGACCAATCCCCGGCACATCGTGACGGTGCGGGGCCTGGGCTACAAGTTCGAGCCGGCTGGCTGACGAGGCGCACGTTCGCGCCAGCCGGCTACCCCGCCGCGAGCACGATGCCGGCCGCGACCACTACCCGGACTTTGACGGCGTCGGCGAAGCCGTGCTACCGGGCTTAGCCGTGTGCGCTGGCGTAGCGCCGGGCGTCACCGCCCCTATGCCCGGCTGCGGCGGAGCGTAGGTCTGGTAGCGCTCCGCGCGCGGCATCACCGGGACCACCAGCGTGACGACTCCTGCCTTCTGGAAAGTCAGTTGCAGCTTGATCGTCGAGCCGCTGGCGACAGTCCGGGTCAGGTCGACGAGCACAAGCTGAGGCTTGGGGCCGGACAGGAACACCGGGTGCTGGTAGGTGATAGGCACACCGCCGCTCGGCAGCGTCACCGAGGCAGCAGTTCCCGGCGCGGCGATGGCCAGCAGCTTGTCGGGTGCGCCGTCGTTCACGACGGCCAGGAACAGGCTGGCCGACTGGCCCTTGTGCAAGTTCGAGCCGAGCGGGGCACCGAGCACGAAGACGTTCCTGATGGAGAGGTCTCCGACGACGGTGCCGGCCGTGTCCGTCGGGTAGTGAAACTGCAGCGTCGGGGCATTGTTGCCGGCCTCGCAACCGGCCAGCACCGGAAGCAGCACCGCGGCTGCCCCGAGCACCAGCCGACGCGGCAGCGCGGTTCTCCAGCCGCTCCGGATCACAGCTTGCTCCCCTCTGTCCTGAGGAAGTCCGACAGACGTCGGAAAGCGTAGTCACCAGGCAGGCCGCCGCCGGCGCCGGCCCCGCCCGTTCCGGCCGCGCCGCGGATTCCGGGAGCATGCCTGTCAGCTGCTGAGGACCTGAACCAGCGGTGCCGGGTCGTCCTTCGCGCTCAGGTTCTGCGCGTAGGCGGCAGACTGGCCAAGGTCGATGTGCGCGGCCACGAGAACGGCGGTCAATCCCCGAACCGGGTAGTAGCTCGCCAGCACGCTCCGCTTGTCGAGAACCACCGCCACGGCGGTCCGCAAGCTCGCCCTCAGCCGCGAGTGCAGTTGCTGGACTTCACCGATCGTCTGCGGGGTGCCGACGAGGTAGGTCGGCACGTCTCGGCTCGATCCGATCACTGCTAGCCACCTGACCGCCGCGCCGCATCGGCAGCCGGGCGGCACGAGCACCAGCACGCTCTCGCTCAGACCGTTCAGCGGGACCGGGTTCTGGTTAGCGGTGAGCGTGAGGGTGCCGGCCGGCAGCGGCCGCCCTGTCGGCACGACGACCGGGCGAGGTGCCAGCGCGCTGGCGCTGGCTCCGCTGCTGGCTCCGCTGCTGGCGGCGCGGGTGCGTGACCCCGGCGCGGTAGCAGAGGACGGGCCGCCGGACGCGGGCGCGCTGGCGCCGGGCTTGCCGGCGGCCGGGCTGCTGATGGCCGGCTTGCTGGCCGCGGAGCTGCTGACGGCGGAACTGCCGGTGCGCGGCCCGCCAGGGCTTGTGCCGTTGCCGGGAACCCGGCCCAGGTACTGGTCGGACGTCGCGGTAAAGATCGTCAGCAGCGTGCCGGCGATGAGGGCAAGAATCAGGCAGCAGGCCAGCACCGGCAGCACGACGCCGTCCCTGGCGAGGGATCCGTGCAGGTGGCTGCGGCGCATCCGGCGCCGTTCCGCCCGTAGCTCCCGGTGGTATGCCTGCACGTCACGATCGAGTTCCCGCGCATCGTCGGGAATCTCGATGTCGACCGGTGGCAGGCCTGTGTCGTCCCGTTCCGGTTCGCCGCCTGGGTTCACGACTACCTCTCGACAGGGAGCGAACGTCTTCTTTCAGTATGAGCCCGCGACGGCCATCATGACACCGCCTGCCCCGAGGTAGCGCCCGTCGCGCCCCCCGCTGGCCGCCGCCGGCGGCGCGCGCTGCGGGCCGGCAATTTTCAGCACCGCCAACTGCGCCATTGACCTGCACCTTTGCCGCGAACGACGGAGAATCGCCGGCGCTGAACGTGGTAAGATGAGGTTCTGCGGAAGGGGTACATGCCACATGTCATTCAAGGTCGGCGACACCGTCGTCTACCCCCACCATGGGGCTGCTCGGATCGAGGAAATCGAAATCCGTGTGATCAAGGGTGAGGATAAAACCTACCTGGTGCTGAAGGTCGACAAGGGCGACCTGACTGTGCGTGTTCCCGCGGATAACGCTGAGCTAGTGGGCGTTCGCGATGTCGTTGGGCAGGAGGGGCTTGAGCGCGTATTCGAGGTGCTGCGTGCCCCCTACACCGAGGAGCCGACCAACTGGTCCCGGCGGTACAAGGCCAACCTGGAGAAGCTGGCGTCCGGCGACGTCAACAAAGTCGCCGAGGTAGTGCGCGATCTTTGGCGCCGCGACCGGGAGCGGGGCCTGTCGGCCGGCGAGAAGCGGATGCTCGCGAAGGCCAGGCAGATCCTGGTCAGCGAGCTGGCACTCGCCGAGAAGACTAACGAGGACAAGGCCGAGGCGCTGCTAGACGAGATTCTCGCGTCCTGACGGTCGTGCCGGACGTGCTGCCGCGAGTCGGCATCGGCGTTGACGTTCATCCGATCACGGTCGGCCGGCCGCTCTACCTGGCCGGCTTGCTGTGGCCGGGCGAGGACGGCCTGAGCGGGCATTCCGACGGCGACGTCGCGGCGCATGCTGCCTGCAGCGCCGTTCTTTCCGCTGCTGGCATCGGGGATCTCGGCAGCCAGTTCGGCACCGACCGGGCTGAGTGGGCGGGCGCGCCCGGAGCGGCGCTCCTGCAGGAAACCGCCCGGCTGACTGCTGCCGCCGGGTTTCACATCGGGAACGTGGCTGTCCAGCTCATCTGTAACCGGCCCCGGATCTCCCTGCGGCGGGCTGAAGCGGAACGCGTGTTGTCGGCCGCTCTGCACGGCGCGGCGGTCAGCCTGTCCGCTACTACGACCGACGGGCTGGGCTTGACCGGCCGCGGCGAGGGAATCGCCGCGATCGCGACCGCACTGGTGGCCCGGTCCGGTTAGCGGCGGCCGGCCAGCGCTGCCCGGGCCGGCCGCTCATGCCTGCGGCTCTGGCGGCTCTGGCGGTGTCGGCAGACTCCGCATTCGGTGGAACACCGGCATGTCCGGGTCATCTGGGAGATCTTGGTACTCGTCTTGCCCGGCCGGGTCGGCGTCGGGTGCGTCAGTTGCCTCGGTGTCAGTTGCCGCGGTGCCAGCCACCCGTGCCGTTTCAGCCTGCTCGAACGCCTCGTCCTGCCGGGGTATCGCCTCGTCGCTGCTCGGGTCGTCCAGTCCGGGCTCGGCATCGACTGCCAGTTCGGGCTCGCTGTCGGATAGCTCGGTGCCGGCCGCCTGCCCCGGCTCGCCATCAACGGCTGGTTCCGGCTCGGGCCAGGCCGGCGCCGCGGCGCCCGGCACAGCGTCCGGTTCCGGCGTGAGCGGCAGCGCGGGCGCAGCCTGCGGTGGCTGCCGGACGAACAAGTCAAGGCCGGTCGTGATTGGGGCAACGGCGGAACTAGCCGGCTGCGGCGCGGCCAGCTTGCGCAGCCTGGCGTGCCTGAGCATCGCCAGCAGCAGCGTGAACGCCACGAATACCAGCACCCAGGGGAGCACCGCCGCGGTCACGGCGGCGACATGATGCGGCAGCTTGCGGCCGACCGCTTGCAGTGCGTCGGCGCCCGCCGCGGCGGCTAGCACGGCCAGCAGCGTGACCCAGGCGAGCGCCCGGCTCGCCAGGCCGGCCCCGCGCAGCGCCAGCACGGCGGCCAGCACTATCACCAGCATCGCATCGATCAGCAGCGGATAACCGCGAGCGAGCCGCGGGGCGATGCCCGCATGCAGGGCCAGGTCGTGGATGCCGGCGTAGGACAGCACGAACGTGGCCGCGCAGAGCGCCACCAGGCCGATCCCGACGGCAGTAAGGGCCAGTATCCGGAGGCCACGGGGCGCCGGCTCCGGCCGGGTAGTGCCAGGACGCAGTAGCTGGCTGCTGGTCGTATCCGCGCTCATGGGCGTGCCGGGTCCTTCCTCCGCGATGTCGGCCTGACCGCGTTCCCCTTATAGTCAGGAACGGGCGGTGCTGCAAGCAAGCAGGCGGTAACTGTACGTTTGGCGCGTCGCGGCATGCTGGTGGGAATCTTCGCGAACCCGCCCAGTGCGTGTGCCCGTCCGCTCGATGACGAGCCGGTCAGGAGGAGACGAAATGCCGTACTACCGGACGACAGGGGAGGTTCCGCGCAAGCGCCACACCCGGTTCCGCGACGCGGCCGGTCACCTTCACGCCGAGGAGTTGATGGGCGAGGAGGGGTTCGTATCCGACTCCTCGCTGCTGTACCACCGGCACCCGCCGACGGCGATCGTCAAGAGCGAAGGGCTGCGGGACGTCGCCGCGGAAGCGGCGATCCGGCCCAACTACCCGTTGCTGCCGCGCCACTACCGGACCCAGGACCTGCCGGCGGGCGGTGACCTGGTTCTCGGCCGCCATCTCATGATGGCCAACGATGACCTCCGCATCTCGTTCGCGGCCGCCGACGTAGCCTGTGACCTCTACCGGAACTCCTCCGGCGACGAGGCCGTGTACCTGCGGTCAGGCGCGGCTACTTTCGAGTCGGTATACGGCAGCATCGAGGCGGCTGCCGGCGACTACGTCATCGTGCCGCGCGGCACCATCCACCGCTGGCGGCCTGCGCCGGGCGGCGTGCATGCACTGGTGGTCGAGGCGCGCGGGCACATCCGTCCGCCGCGCCGGTACCTGTCGCAGTACGGGCAGTTCCTGGAGCACGCCCCTTACTGCGAGCGGGACCTGCGCGGTCCGGCCGGCCCGCTGCTGGCTGACGGCGAGGACGTGCCCGTGATCGTGCGGAACTCCGCCGGGCTGACCAGGCTGACCTACGCTTACCACCCGTTCGACGTGGTGGGCTGGGACGGCTGCCTCTACCCGTACGCATTCAACATCGCCGACTTCGAGCCGATCGTGAAGCGCACGCACGCTCCGCCGCCGGTGCACCAGACCTTCGAGGGGCCCAACTTCGTCATCTGCTCGTTCTGTCC
>JAJYUU010000298.1 GCA_021792405.1 Actinomycetes bacterium | reverse complement strand
CATGCTATCGGAGGAAGGCGGCCGCTACCGGCCGCCCATCGCCAAATACGACGAGATGCTCACCGCCGTGATCGGGCTATTCTTCTTCAGCAACTACTTCTAAGCCTAGCCTTATGAATAAGGCTCCAGGTCCAGGGGCTACAGAAACTACTAAGCCCTCAGGGAACTCTGGGGTTATTTATTACCGTAAGGGCGGTCCCTACCGCGACTCAGACTGTGCCGTTAATTTGACAGTTGAGGACGCGCGGGCTGCGCTGGAGAAGGCGGGCTGGCTCACCGGGAGGGAAGTGTCGTGGTGACCGGCGGCTGGATCACGCAGGCCGACCGCGCCGGCTGGCAGCAGCGGGCAGCCGCGGAGCTGGCAGTCATCCTCGACGCGCACCCGGGCATCCCGGTCATCGCGTGGACGGTCACCGCGTCCGGCGGTGCACTGTCCGGCCGGGTCCTTGCCGCGGCGGGCAGGCGCGGGCTGTTCACCCAGTGGCGGCGGGCGCTGGGGCTAGGCGAGGTCACCGAGACGCCATCCGCGACCGGGATGCCTGTTTACCTGCATGCCTGCGGTGTCCGCCGGCCTGGTCGCCGATCTCCCGGAAGTTCTTCGCCCCGGCCAGCACGCACACGACCGCGACGGCCAGCACGAACACCAGAGTGAACCGGCGGCCCTGGTTCTTCCGCGGGTCCGGGAACTGCGCGAACACCTCCATCCGGCACCACCCTATCCCAAAGCACCAACTCGCCGATCCCGTGATAATTGAAGTGGCGTAAAGTCGTTCCCGGTCCCTCCTGGTCGTTTGCCTTGGGTGGGCCGGACCTCACCCGTAAGGTCGCAGCGTTACCGCGATCTGGGCCACGGCGGCAGTCGCCGCTGCCTCGGCGCCGGCGGCATCGGAGCCGGTCGCGATGACTGCCGTGAGCCTGCTCCAAGACGAATCGACCGAGCGGATCTCGTCACCAACCGCGCGGACCTGAGGAACGCACACCACACCGGGCATCGCCGCGGCAATCTCGACGCCCGACACGCGCTCAACGATCCCTGGTCCATCCGGGATCCCGAACCGCACGGCGGCCGCCGGCGCGCGACTGGATCGCCGCTGACCGGCCAGCGGCTCCTCGCCCGCGAGCGCGCACACCGCGGCGCCATACAGATTGACGCCCGTCACCAGCTCGATCAGGTCGAATATCGAGTCCCCAGCCGGACGGGCGGCGCACTCAACGAAGACCGGCGTCCCGTCGGAGATGATCCACTCGCCATGCAACAGCCCGGTACCGAACCCCGCGGCGCACACTAGGTGCTGCATCAAGGCGGGCAGCTGGGCGACGCCTGGATCGGCGGGCGCAGGGACTACATGCCCGCTCTCGACCGGGTGCCGCCCTGGCAGCACCCGTTTGAGCGTGACATTGCTGAATACGATCTCACCGCCTACGACCAGCGCCTCGACGCTGTATTCCGGCCCTGGCACGTACTGTTCGACCAGATATCGCGACCGGAGGGGGCGGCGGGCAAGCTGCGGCCCCTCGTCGGCGGCCACGCACTCCTGCCACGCGTGCTCCGGGCTGTCGCCGGGCCGCAGGATCACGACGCCAAGGCTCGCCTGCCTGTTGGCGGGCTTGACCACGCACGGCCCTCGCGCGGCGAAGGAGGCTACGCCGCAGGCGTCTGTCACCTCCGCGAATGGCGGCACCGCGATGCCAGCGCGCTGGCATGCGGCAAGCTGATCGATCTTGTCCGTGAACACTCGGGCCGCGCAGACCCCTGCACCTGGCAGCCCCAGCGCCTCGGCGGCTTGAGCAACCGCCTCCACCGAGTACTCCCGGGATGGCAGGACGCACCGCACCGGCTCGCGGGCGTGCAGTTGGGTCACCGTGCTGAGGAATCCGTCCGACTGCTGGTATTCCGCGAGCAGAACCTCCCGGACGGCCCGGTGCGAGGAATAGCGAGCTGCGATGCGCTTGCCGTTGTAGACGTCAGGCTCCTCAATGACCACGACGCTCGACTCTGGCAAGAACTCATCGAGCGCAGTGAGCCAATCCTGATTCCAGCCCATCATCAGCACCGGCCTGGGATCGGTCATGATGTCCTCCGCACCCGCCATGGCCGGAATATCAGCACCACGGATCTGGTGCCCACGGTCGCGAGGCCGGCCACGGCGATACCGGCCAGAGCGAGTGCTATCCAGTACAGCACTCCGGTGCCGCCGTCGGCCACGGCTAGGAAGATGCTGGTTCCCACCAGCGTGCCGAGCGACTGGCCGACAGCGACGAGAAGCTGCTGGGCGTTGAACGACTCCAGCACAGAGGAAGTTCTGATCTGCGCGAAGGCCGTGTTCACGCTCGGGGTGTAAACGGTTTCGGTGAGCGAGAACAGGGCGATTCCGACGAGGGCGGCCACGAAGACCGGAACGTGCAGCGCGAGCAGCACACCCAGCGTGAGCAGCGCAATGCCGAACATGGCCATGCCGGTCAGCAACACCGCCGACGGATGCGTCGCTTTGTTCATGACTCGCACATCGCTGACCTCGGCGACTGAGCCACGACTACCAGAACGGCGTTCTCCAGGAACAGGACGCCCTGGGCGGGGCCCTTCGCGACGAACAGCCTGATCAGCAGCGCGATGGCGGAGAAGAACTGCGCGTGAAAGAAGTACCCTCCGAGCGTCGCGAAACAGATCCTGGCATTACGCGGGCTGCGGAGCAACAGCCTGACCGTCTCCGCGGTTAGCGCCTGCTAATTACTAGCGGGGCTTCGCCCCAGCCCGATAACGCGTGCGGGCGCTGGCTGATGTAGGCGAAGAGGGCTCCGGCCAGATCAAGACGGTGACACTATGTGCCCCGTTATATGGCCGCCTGCTGGCGACTG
>JAJYUU010000297.1 GCA_021792405.1 Actinomycetes bacterium | reverse complement strand
AGGTGACGCAGCCGACGTTCTCCATCGCGCCCGACTTGTACTCGGGCACGAACATCTGGTCGTACTTGGTGAACGGGTAGCGCACGCCGAAGGCGCTGTGGAAGTAGTCGAAACCGCGCCTGGTGATATCGAAGATCTCCTCCGGATCCAGGTATTGTGCCAGCGACTGACGGCAGTAGACGCCTAGGGGAATGCCGTCGTGCTCCGCCGTTACCCTGGCGTACGGGCCGGCTGCGATCGCCGTGATGTAGCTGGACATGACCGGGCCAGCGGGGAAGTGCCACCGCGTCAGGCCCGGCCGTGCTGGTTCGGCGATGACGTCCGGCGTGGCATTGGAGATCACCTGCCAGCCCTCTGGGGCGGTCACGGTGAACTCGAAGCTAGCCTTCAGGTCGGGCTGGTCGAAACAGGCATAGACGCGGTGGGCATCGAATGTCTCTAGGTCGGTGTACAGGTAGACGCTGCCATCGGCTGGGTCGGTGAAGCGGTGCAGGCCCTCGCCGGTGCGCGAGTAGGCGCACTGCGCCACGACGCGCAGTTCGTTGCGGGCGGCAAGACCGGTCAGGGCGATCCGGTCGTCGGCGAAGGCACCCAGATCCACCTCCTGGCCGTTGAGAGTTATCCCTGTCACGGCGGGCGCAGTCAGCTCGAGGAAGGTAGAAGCACCGGGGCGTGCGCAGCTGAATCTGGCTGTGCTCACCGACTCGAAGGTCGTCTCAGAGCCGCTGAGGTCGAGTTCGATCTGATATGACTCGACCGATATCAGCTCCGCCCTTTCGTGCGCCTCGTCGCGGGTGAGGTTGCTGGCCAATTCTCGTTTCCTCCGTCTGGCTTGAGGTCCTGGCTTGCCCGTACGGCGAACCACCGTGCCGCGACCACCGTGCCGCGAACCCACATGAATGCTCGTGGGTGCGGCAGGAATGCGCAACGCGCTTACTCGGTTGCCGCAGGAAAGTCGATCCCGGCAGCAAGGAGCAAGGATGGCCGAGCAGGAGCCAACTCAGCTGGATTTCTGGTTTGACCCGCTGTGTCCATGGGCCTGGATCACCAGCCGGTGGGTCCTGGAGGTAGAGAAGGTTCGTCCGGTGCGGACGCGCTGGCACGTGATGAGCCTGGCCGTGCTGAACGAGCACAAGGAGGACCTTTCAGAGCACTACCGGGAGGTGATGAAGAAGGCGTGGGGGCCAGTGCGGGTCTGCATTGCCGCGGAGCAGAAGTTCGGGCCGGATGTGCTGCTGCCGCTGTACAGCGCGCTGGGCACCCGGTTCCACAACGAGAAGCAGGATCGGGGCCGGGCGACGATCGAGGCCGCGCTTGCCGAGGCGGGGCTGCCTGCCGATCTGGCTGACGCCGCGGACTCCGCCGAGTATGACGACGCACTCCGCGCGTCTCACAAGGACGGCATGGACCGGGTTGGCTACGAGGTGGGCACGCCGGTCATCTCGGTCAACGGCCACTCGCTCTTCGGGCCCGTGATATCGCCGATCCCGCGGGGCGAGGCCGCCGCGAGGCTGTGGGATGGCGTGCTGCTGGTCGCTGGAACTGAGGGCTTCTTCGAGCTCAAGCGCTCCCGCACGACAGATCCGATCTTCGACTAGCCGGGCGGGGACAGCGCTCCTGGCGTGCTTGGCGCGCCAGCGGCGCTGTCAATGCGGCCGGTTAGCCTGCAAAACCTTGATGCCCCAGGAGCAGTCCGAGATCACTACGAGGTAATGCTCGTTGCTGGTTGGCGTGAGCCGCGCTGAGCCGTGGCCGCTGGCCGCGTACTCTTCGATGCTGGTGCTGAGGGTGGCCCGGTTGGCCGCGGCCATGTCGGCTTTCAGCAGCGTGAACTGAGCTGCGCCGACCGTGGCAGGGCAGCGGTAGGTCCACTGAAGTTGCCAGGCCTGCCTGGCCCTGACACGGAAGTGCCCGGTCGTCCGGTCACCGCGGCCGGAAAAGACAGCGACTACCTGGTAACCGGAGAACCTGGCCATGCCGACCCCGGCCCGGCCGCTTGAGCGCGCGGTGGCGGCTTCCCTGCCAGGACCGAGCGCGGCCGAGTACGGCGCCTGGTGCTGACTGACCGGATTTTGCCGGGCCGGATTTTGCCGCGCCGGCCCGCGTTGCGGCATGGTGTGCCCCGAGGCCGTGGTCATCACGACGAGCACTATCGAACCGGCGACGATCCCGAGGCCGACCGCCCAGGCCACCGCCGTGATGATCAGCTGCAGCAACTGGCGGGTCAGCCGGCGGATCGGGCTGGAAACGCCACCCTTCCCGGCCGGGCGGCGCCGGCTGCGGAACCCGAACGGGGCGGCATGCTGGGGTGCCGACGGTGCTAAGCAGGGTGCGTCTGAGTCGCGATACCTCATGGAGTCAGGCCCTGGATGCCCGCTGTGCCAGCGGATGCCAGTGTGCTGCGCTGATGCGGGTGGTGCGGTCCGGCCCTCGCCTGGCCGAAGGTGGCGGAGTGTGCCGGTTACTCACAGAGAGCATTCTATCACGAAATGAAGTCGCAGTCTCTCATATGGATGTTTTGGCTGCTAAGGCCGCCGACCGCCACCGGGTCTGCGATGTCCCCGTGCGGCACGTCGCGCAGCGCGGCCTCTGCTTCGAGCGGTCAGTTCCAGCCTGGCCGGCGGGCCAGCGCCGGCGGCGTGCCAGACTTGCGCTGTGCGCGTATACCTAGGATCTGATCACGCCGGGTTCGAGCTCAAGGCTCGCCTGATGGAATGGCTCATGCAGGCCGGTCACGAGCCAGTCGACTGCGGGCCGTCGAGTTACCAGCCCGACGACGATTACCCGGTGTACGTCATGCGGGCCGCAAGCTCTGCCGTGGCCGATCCCGGTAGCCTCGGCATCGTGATCGGCGGCTCGGGCAATGGCGAGCAGATCGCCTCGAACAAGATCCGCGG
>JAJYUU010000296.1 GCA_021792405.1 Actinomycetes bacterium | reverse complement strand
ACGGCATCGACAACCGTCAGGCTCGAAGGAGTCCCGCCCTACATGGCGGATGTCAGCGACGACACGCCGAGCTCAGGTGGGGAATTTCAGTGATCGAGAGTGAGGACATTCCGCTGATCCCCGGCACTGACGAACGAGCCGGAATGCCGATCAGCACCCGGACCGGCATCCGCTAACCCGGCGAACGCGCCCGCCGACAACCCAGCAGACGCCGACACGCTCCCCGCCCGCTCCCGGCGGCCGGACCTGCGCCCCCGCTGCGGCGAACCGGCGGCAGACGGCGACGACGCGGCCGGCGAAGCGCCAGGCGACAGCACCGAACCGTCCGCCGCAGGCACGCCGCCATCAGGAGGCGCCGCACGCGGAACACCAGGAATGTCCCAGCCCGGATCCGTCATCGCGCGCCTCCCTCCGCCGTCAAGCCAAGCCGAGCCACCCCTACGAAGTCACCGACATCAACCGATCACACATTCGATTATAGTGACATCTGCTGCCAATCTCGACTGAATTATCCGGTCGCCACAGCACCTGCCAAGGCGGCGGCCGAGCTGTTCCGCGCAGTCGGCCGGCCCTTTGCGCACGGAGTCTTCCCGCCGCGGACGGCTGGTGACCGGGCAGGCAGTTCCCGCCGCCGGCTGCCCCGATACGATCCGGAACGGGGTTGTCTCATTCGTCTCGCGTTAGGCAGGGTGCATGCGTTACAGGCCACTGGGTGATTCCGGACTGCTCGTCTCGGTTGTCGGCCTCGGCTGCAACAACTTCGGCCGTCGGCTGAACGTCGAGCAGACCAGGGACGTTGTCGACGCGGCGATCGACTGCGGCGTGACTCTATTCGACACCGCGGAAACCTACGGCGGCCGCGGACGCTCGGAGGAGATACTCGGCGAGGTGCTGGCCGGCCGCCGGGATCAGGTCGTGCTCGCTACCAAGTTCGGCTCGCAGGGCTCGGACATGGGATACGGCCCGGCTGCCGGCGCCAAGGGCAGCCGGGCCTACATCCGGCGCGCGGTGGAGCATTCGCTTCGCCGGCTGCAGACCGACTACCTCGATCTCTACCAGATCCACACGCCAGATCCGGTAACGCCGATCGAAGAGACACTCACTGCACTCGGTGAACTGGTTCAGGCGGGACTGGTGCGGTACATCGGGCACTCGAATTTCACCGCGGTGCAGATTGCTACTGCCGCCGCGGCAGCGCGCGAGCTGACGGCGGTGCCATTCATCTCTGCCCAGAATCACTGGTCGCTGCTTGAGCGCCAGGCCGAGCTCGACGTCGTGCCCGCGGCCGAGCAGTTCGGCCTCGGCGTGCTGCCGTACTTCCCGCTCGCGAACGGGCTGCTGACCGGCAAGATCCGGCGCGGCTCGCCGCCCGCGCAGGGCACCAGGCTGGCCGACCGGTCCGACTACGTCACCGACGAGAAGCTAGACAAGGTCGAGGCCCTGGCCGACTGGGCAGAGCAGCATGGCAGGACGATGCTGGCGGTAGCGATCGGCGGCCTGGCGGCACTGCCTGGCTGTACGTCAGTCATTGCCGGCGCCACCTCAGCGGAGCAGGTGCGGGCGAACGCGGCGGCCGGTGAGTGGCAGCCCACCGAGACTGAGCTGGCCGAGATCGACAAGATCGTGCCTGTGGCTGGCTGACGGCAACGGCAGGAGGTTAATGGCGATGCGGATGACGGCGGCGCTCTACGACAGGTACGGACCAGCAGCCGAGGTGCTGAAGGTGGTGCAGGTCGACAGGCCGGAGCCGGGACCCGGCCAGGTGCGAGCCAGGATGCAACTGTCTGGCATCAACCCGACGGACTGGAAATCGCGGTCCGGCGCGACGCCGCGGCCGATCGACGGCTTCCAGGTCCCGCACCACGACGGCGTCGGCGTGATCGACGCCGTCGGTGACGGCGTCGACCAAAGCCGCGTCGGGCAGCGGGTGTGGACGTGGATGGCAGCAGCCGGCAACCAGTGGGGCACTGCCGCGCAATGGTGCGTGCTGCCATCCCGGCACGCCGTGCCGCTGCCGGACAGCGCGTCCGCCGAGCTTGGCGCCTGCCTCGGCGTGCCGGCCATGACGGCACACCGCTGCCTGTTCGCCGACGGCCCGATTGAAGGCAAGAACGTGCTCGTCGCCGGCGGAGCAGGGGCCGTCGGGCACTACGCGATCGAGCTGGCCAAGTTCCACGGGGCGCGGGTCGCGGCGACCGTCAGCGGCCCGCAGAAGGCCGAACTGGCCACGCAGGCAGGAGCCGACCTCGTCGTCAACTACCGCGACGCCAGCGCCGCTGACCGGCTCCGGTCATTCGCGGCGCAGATGGACCGGATCGTCGAACTTGCACTCGGCGCGAACCTCGAGCTCGATCTCGCGGTGTCCGGGCCGCAGACGCATATCGTCGACTATGCGGCGGAGCCGGAAGATCCCGTCCTGCCGGTGCGCAAGTGCATGAACGCCAACGTGGCCATCCGGTTCATCCTGCTCTACGGCGTGCCTGCCGATGCGCTCGATCTGGCGGCGGCTGACATCGCCGCCGCGCTTCGCGCCGGCGCGCTGACTGAACTTCCGGTGACCAGGTTCGGCCTGGACGAGGTAGCCCGTGCGCACCAGGCGGTGGAGGCAGGCACCGTCGGAAAGGTAGTGCTCGAGATCCCGTGACGCAGTTCGTCGGGGACTACGTGCGGCCGGCGGGGCGGCCGGCCGGGACTTGGTGAGCCGCGCTTGACAGGGGGCGGGAGTCCGCTACCTGGCCGGCCGGCGGGCCGGCCGCGGGCGCCATCCACACCCACTTGCGATAGGACCAGAACCTGAAGAGCGTGCCGAGGCAGATGCCGAGGAACAGTGCGATGTTCGAGGCGAGCCTGCCATTCTGCCCGAGCGCGTAGTTCGTGAACCCAATGCAGGCCAGCTGGATACCCAGCC
>JAJYUU010000295.1 GCA_021792405.1 Actinomycetes bacterium | reverse complement strand
TGTCGTCCGCCGGGAGCAAGGGACCGGCGTTTCGCCAGTGGCTTGGGACCGGGTCCGGCGTGGCTTGTAGCCGATGATTGCGGTCTGGCGCCGGGGCGGTCAACCTGGGGTGGGGTTTCGCCAGCGGGATGGGACCACCTGCGGGGCTTCGTCTTCTCGGTCGGGCAGTCTCGTGCTTGCCCCGGGGTTCTCCGGCGTGGCCAGGGTCGCCCGCAGGGGCCGAGCGCAGCGAGCCCTTGCCGTGCCGGGGGTTCCGGGGGCTGGCTGGGCTGGCTGTCCGGGAAGACGGAACCCTCGCCGGCTGGCGGGATGACGGGGCTCATCTTTGAGGGAGGGCCGGGGGTGCGGGGGCAGCGCCCCCGCGACGGGCGCGCAGGCGCCCGGTTCCTGCCGGTTGCGAGAGGGCCGGTTTTTGCCGTTGCCGGTAGGACTCGCCGTCCAGGACGAGCTCGTAGGCCGCGGACTGGAGCCGGTCGATGGCGGACTGGGCCAGTAGCGGGTCGGCCATCAGGGCCAGCCACTCGGCGGGCTCGCGGTTGGAGGTCGTGACGGTGGCCGCGGCGCGGTGCCGTTCCAGGATGATCTCGTAGATATCGGCGGTGTCGGCGCCGTCCATTGGCTGGAGGCAGAAGTCGTCGAGGATCAGCAAGTCGGTGTGCAGCAGCTTGCGGACCTGCTCGTCGTGGCTGTTGTCCAGCCGGGACGCCCGCAGCCGCTTGAGCAGCTGCCCGGCCCGCTCGAAGTGCACGGTGTGGCGGGCGCGGATGGCGGCGTGGCCGAGCGCGGTGGCCAGGAATGTCTTGCCGACGCCGACCGGGCCCATGATGATCGCGTTAGTGCCGTCGGCGACGAACCGCAGCGAGAACAGCTCGTCCAGCACGGCCCGGTCGTAGGTGATGGCCGCGGTGTCGTCGAAGTTCTCCAGGCGCATCGAGGGGTCCAGCCCGGCGGCGCGGGCGCGGCGCTCGGCGGAGGTGGCATCGCGGCGGGTGACCTCGTCGGACAGGAGCACCTCGAGGAACTCGGCGTGGGACAGCTCGTGGGCACGGGCCAGGGCGAGCCGTTCGGGCAGGGTGGGCAGCAGCTGGCCGAGCTTGAGGCGGCGCAGCAGCGATCTCAGCTCGCCGGTGACCGGCGGGACGGGCGGGCTCACCGCGGGCCTGCCGCGTCCGGGCCGGGCTGACGCCGGGCGAGGGCGAAGTGGGAGGCGTCGCGGGCGAACCGGGGCTCGGGCAGCCCGGGCATGGGCAGCGGCGGGGTGTGCGGCAGCGGCGCGGTCTCGGTGCCGCGCTGCAGCATCCGCCCGATCAGCGCGACGCTGACCGCTTCGGCTTCCAGCGCCCGGGCACAGGCTGCCTCCACCCTGGCCGGCCCCCACTTGCGGGTCAGCCCGAGCAGTGCGTAGACCTGCCGCATCTTCGTCCACGGCAGCGGGTGGTCCAGGATCGCCGCGGCGTAGGCGCCGATCGCTGGCCCGGCATCCTGCGCCTGGCGCTGCAGGTAGCCGACATCGCGCATCGCATAGGCCGCCTGGTGCTGCGGCAGGTCAGCCGGGTCGGTCGACCGCCGGCCCGGCTGCTGCCGCGGATGAGTCTTGATCAGCTGGCCGCGGTGCCAGATGCGCACCAGGCGCGAGTCAGCCCGCACCTCGACCCGGGCGCCGATGAGGTTCCCGGGCACCGAGTACAGCCCCCGCGCCACCTCGACATGATGATCACGGTGCACGGTGGCGGTGGCATACACCGGCAAGTCATACGGGAACACCGGGGCCGGCGCCAGCCGCGGCGCCTCCTCGCCGGCGAACACCTGCGCGGGACGGCGCCGGGTCGTCCGGTGGATCCGCTGTCCGGCCTTCCCGGCGCACCACGCCCCGGCGGCCCGCTGCGCCTCGGCCAGCCCGCCGGGAAACGACTCGCCGGCGAAGAAGTTCCCGCGCACGTACTGCACGGCCCGCTCCACCCGGGGCTTATCCTGCGGCGACCGGACACGGGCCGGATCGATGACGAACCCGCGGTCCTGGGCGTACTCAGCGAACGCCCGGTTCAGCCGCGGCTCGGTCGGGTGCGCCTTGTCCACTATCACCGACATGTTGTCCGGGATGACGACAGCGAACACGCCGCCGAAGAACGCCCACGCCGCCTCAAACCCGGCGATCGTGGCCGGCAGGTCCTGGCGGAACGACAGGTACACGAACATGTGCCGTGAGTACACGGCGGTGAAGATCAGCGCGTGCACCACCCGGCGGTGCCCGGCCTGCGCGTCGAACAGCAGCCCCATCTTCCCGAAGTCGACCTGGCATTCGCTGCCTGGTTCGCAGTCGGCCACCGGCACCGTGCCCCGGCCCGAGCCCCGGCCATGGCCCAGCACCTCCAGCGCGTAGCGGTGCAGCGTCCGCTCCGGGACCACCACGCCGCTGCGGGCCAGCAGATCGCCGGCCTTCACCACCGTCAGGCCCTGCCGCCCCAGCATGTCCTTCAGCTGCTCGTGATGCGCGGCCACCAGCGCCCACGAGCGCCCGTGCGCGTCACCCCGGTGCGGCCGGACCCGCTCGGCGACCAGGCTTAACAGCTCATCGCCGAGCGGACCCTCCCCGCCAGCCCGGTCCAGGCCGCACGCCACTGCCGCCTCAACGTACCGGCGGACCGTCTTGCGATCCACAGCTGTCAGCCGTGCTATCGAGCGCAGCCCCTCTCCCCGCAGCCACAGCCGCAGCACCTCCCTGACCTCATGCACGCCGACCTCCCGGAACGCCACCGCTGCCTCCCAGATCCGCTGAACGGCCCTGGCAGCGAGTGTGAACCGGACAGCGGCAGGCCAGCACCGGCCCGGCTCCCGGTGGTCCCATGTAACTGGCGGACAGGTGGTCCCATCATGCTGGCGAAACTCAGCTCAGCCCGGTCCCATGATCGTGGCGGGCGACAGG
>JAJYUU010000294.1 GCA_021792405.1 Actinomycetes bacterium | reverse complement strand
CCGCGAGGCGACGCCATGAGTGCCCTAGCCTCCACCAGTCTAGCGTCCGGTACGGCCGCGAACGTGGACGCAGGCGGCACAATGTGGCGACTGCGTTCCCTCGTCGCGATGGGGCACGACGCCCGACGGATCGCCGATGCGCTGCGGGTGCGCTCGGACGTCATCCAGGCGATCCTCCGCGGCGAGATGGAAACGGTCGGCTTCGGGCTTCGCGACCTGACATGCCAGGTGTGGGATGCATGGTGGGACAAGCGCCCGCCGGAGCGGACCCGTGGTGAGCGCGCACGGGCTCGCGCTGCCCGGCGGCGGGCGGAGCTCGCGGGATGGTGCACACCGCTCGGCTTAGACGAGGACCAACTCGACGAGCCTGGCTACCGGCCCTACTCGCGGTACCGCGCCGCGACCGGCACCGGCACCGCGGGGGAGTTCCGGCCATGAGCGGGTTGTCGGCAGCTCGGGTTCGGCCGCGCGGACGGACGGTCTCGGCGGTTCGCCTGTGCGCGGCCGCCACGGATTCCACAGGCGGCCCTCGCCCTCACGCGGCTCGGTCCCTGCCGCTGCCACCCTCGTCTGCGCCTCGGCATCGCCTGGGTCAGAGGGGAGCAGGTTCGTGACCGATCTCTCGCGTGCGCTGGAGCGCCTTGCCGCCGCCAACGACGCTGCCGATGCCCTCGACAGCGCGTGCAAGGTGTTCGAGGACCTCGTCGCCGTGCTGCGGCGTCACCAGGAGGACGAGGTGTCTGCGTTCCCGGCGTTCGTGCTCGCCGGCTGCGCAGCAGCCAATGGCAGGGACTGGACCGGCGGAGCTTGGACGCCGCTGCCGGAAGCCACGAAACAGGAGGCGGCCGACGATCTAGTTAAAGGCGCCACCGTCGCCGAGATCGCTGTCGTCATCGCCGACGCGAGCCGCGCGATTGCTACCCGGCTCTCCGCCTGCGCGTCGTCGGCTCCCGATGAGGCTGTCCGGGTTTGCTGCGAGCGCGCTGCCGCGGAGGCAGCGACGATCCGCGCGCTGATGGGCGGTGCGAGTCCGCCATGACCAGACGCGCCACGTTCGGTGACTTCGCCGCGAACGTTAGACATCACCTGCGGCGCCTACAGTGGGCGGCTGTGCCATCGGCGTCCGGTGAGCGAGCGAACGCGGCCGGCGAACTCGCCGACTTGATCCGCGCCGTGCACGCGCTCGCCGGCTACGCCGAAGACGTCTCGGGCGCTCTCGACGCTGAGTATCTCGCGGGTGACCGCCAGCTCGGTGCCTGGGTCCGCGCCGCTACCTGAGTGCGGCAGGCTCTGGCGACCGCCGAGGCGGCCTTGCCGGCGGCGGGGCCCGAGGAGGACGTCAGCGCGAACAGGCCACGCTGCGGGAGTGGCGACCTGCGCGCGGCGACACGCTCGATGACGCTCGGCCGGGACCTTCTGCACACCCATGAGGCCATCCAGGCAGGCCGTGTCACAGCAGGCGGGTCAGAATGGACACCGGTCGTCCCCTCAGGCCCAGTTGCCTGCGCCATCCTGCACGAGGTCGGCAGCTGGGCACGTCAGATCGCCGGCCACGCCTACCGGCTTTCGGGCACGGCCAGCTGCCCGGCTCCGGAGCGCCGGACCCTCAGCGCGGTCGGCAAGACGCTGTCTCAAGTTTCCTGGGCCATCGGCGAGGCGCAGGAACGGCGTCCCGTCCGCGAGGGCCAGCTCACGCTGCTGCACGCCATTCCGGTGAACGCAGTCCCAGACCCAACCCTGCCGGCCAACGGCGATTCGGTCGCCAACCTCAACGTCGGCGTAATCAGCACCGCCGAGCGACTCCGTGTGGCCGCCAAGCGTGCTTCGACGGAAGCGCCCTGGTCGCGCCAGCTGACCAGGGAAACCCTGAGGCAGACAGCGGGCTGCTGCGCGATCAGCGCCTCCAACATGCAGGTCATGCTGACCGCGCTCGCCACCGACCATGGCAAGTCATGCGCACCCCTCAGCGCAACCATCGCCCGAGCAGCCCAGGCCGCGGACCGGGCCCGTGCAGCCTGGCTGGCCGTCACCGATTCGTGGGACTCGATCACCACCGACGCTCGCGGCGCCATGGGATCGACCGCCACCGAGGCAGCTGCGCTGGCGCTGTGGACCGGGCGGCTGGCTTACGCCAACCCGGACTGGACCCCGGCCCTCGGTCCGGTGCACCAGCCACGCCCGGCCGGCGAGTTCGCCGTCGGCGCAGATCAGCTGCGCGGCGCCATCGACGCCGCGCACCACGTCTGCCACACGCTGACCCAGGTCGCCGAGGCAGATCGCGACAGCATCCGCATCGCGTCGATGACAGGCCGGCTCATCGTGCCAACCCGCAGCCTGCCCGACGGCTACGACATCCCGTACCGTTTCGCGCCCGCGCCCCCGTCCAGCACGGCGCCACTCTTATCCAGCTACGATCAGGCACTGCAGGCAAGCGCGCAAAGCACCGCGGCTATGGCCGGCATCGCCGCCGCCCTGCAGGCAGATAGCAGGGTCATCGCAACAGCCCGTGCCGCGGCGCGTGCCGACCCCAGCGCGTGGGCGGGGCCGCCGATCCGTGAGACGCCGACGGACGTCGTAGGCACTCGGGGACGTAGCTCTCAGCAGGACTCACATCATCTGCAGCTAGCGCCGCCCGGACCAGTGGAGCGCATGCTCATCGAACTCGACGTCACCAATAGGCCCGATCTCGAGCAGGCAGCCGCCATCGACAAGGCCGCCGATCAGCTCATCCTCCGAGCCGCGAGAAGGTCCAAGCCATTGCAGCCAGACCGTGATCTCGGTCGCTCAGCCGGCAGCGCCGAGTTGATCGGACACGTCATTTCGACCAACGGGCGCATCCTCAGCGCATTGCACCCACATCAGCCGACCCGGCAGGCCGGGTTCGAAGCCGGTGGCTAAGCACACCCTGGCAGTAAGTAAAGGAGTCCCGCAATGGCCATGACAGAAACCAAGATCGTTAAGCGGAGCGGCGCGTTCCGGCCAG
>JAJYUU010000145.1 GCA_021792405.1 Actinomycetes bacterium | reverse complement strand
CCGCGCTCAACCTGCTCCGGCTCGAAGCCTACTGGAACGCCACGCCCCTGGACCGGCAGCGAACCAGCCACCTGGCACGCCTCGAACTCGGCCTCGCCGCATGATCCAGAATTAACCACCAGGATCGACACTGTGCGGTGCTCAGCCGCCGGAGCTGAAGGACGCGAAGTCCGCGGTCAACCGGATCAGCGCGTTCGCGACGGCGGCGATCCGGTCGTCCGCTAGGCCAGGCGGAGCCCGGCGCTTGGGCATGCGCGCTGCTCGTCACGGTGATCCTGGCATGTCGTCCGCTGCCGGTATCGTGCACACAGTGTCCCCGGCCCGCCCGGGGCGTTATCAGCCGGTCTGGACGGCCCGCGTGCACTGACAGCCCGCCCACGGCCCCGCACCCCATAGGACACGCAGTGCCGCCCGCTTACCTCGACAACATCCAGATCCTCAAGGCGATCGACGAGCGCCAGCAGCAGTCCGAGGGCCGCCCCCTGTGGATGAGCGCCTACCAGCTGCTGAACGAGATGTCGGGCACCCATGCCGCGGACCCGCGGCTGATGCCGGGCTTCCTGCAAGAGCTGTTCATCGCCCAGGTGGCAGGGCAGCTCACCTGGCGTCTGACGGACGGTCGCGTCAACCCGCAGGACGCGAACTACTACCTGCAGCAGATCCAGGACCTGGCCCTGACGCCCGCCGGGCAGGACCGGGCCCGGAACCGGATGGTGGTCCTGCCGGAGCCTGATCCAGGCGAAGATGATGGCCACGACCTGAGCGATCTCATCGTCCGGCAGGTCGCGGAGGCGATCACCGGTGAGTACGCCCCGGACCAGGTCATCGTCTTCCTCGGGGAGCAGGGCATCCCGCCGGACTGGCTCGCTCTCCCGGACGGAGCCTCCGAGGCGGATGCCCACGCGGTCCTGGCTGCCGTGTGGCGGGCGGGCTCGATGGGAAGGCGCCTTGTCCGGCGTTTCCTCGGCCGCTGGCTCGACGGCCAGCTCATTACCGGGCCGGACGGCGAGCTGCGGGCCGCGCTCGTCGAGCAGCTTGCGCGCCAGGGCTGGCAGATCCGTCCGGAGGACTCGGTGCTCGTCGCGGCTGAGCCGGTCCGCGGCATCTCGGTGAGCGCCCCGTTCCTGCGGGAGGCGCGGCTTCACCCGCTCATCGAGGCCGAAGCCCGCCCGCAGTTCATGATCCGCAAGTGGGATCAGGCCGTGTTCGCGTCGCTAAGGGGAGTCGAGATCCGGGTACGCGAGCTCGGCGGGTACAGCGATCAGATGATCGGCGCGGACCTCATGAACCGGGCCTTCGGGTCCGGCGGCCCCCTGACGGACTCGGCAGCCGCCAGGGGAGAGCAGGAGGGAACGCGGGCCCTGTTCGCCGGGGCGTTCGGGGCGCTGCGGAACCCCGCGGGGCACCGGCAGATCGACTACGACGACCTGTCCGAGGCAGCCGAGGCCGTCCAGCTGGCAAGCCTGCTGATGCGCATCCTCGACCGGGTCCAGGCGCGGCTGGTAGCGGCCGGCCGCACCGCCCAGGCGACAGGACCGTCGCCCGGCACACCCTGACCGCCAGAACCGCCACGCCATCCCCACTGGGCCAGGGTTCCGCCGCGAGCCGTCAGCCCTCCGCGGCGGCTAACGGGACGACGAAAGGCAAGGGCCGGTCACGCCTGCGAGCAGTCCGCCCTGACGAAGCCGCCTGAGGTCGGCGACGGGCCGCGGCGCCGTCTCGGCCGATTCATGGACGGCACCGTCTCCGCCGCGCCGATAACATCGAGGTCACCACGGGTGTTAGCCCCCCGGCGGGGGCGATGCATCCGTATGCCGTTGCGCTGGGGTTTGGGTTCCACCGGGCAGCGCCGGTCAGATTCTCGATGAGTGGCTGCGCGGTCCGCGTCCGGGACCGTCAAGAGGGATGTGCGCGCATGACGTCGCAGAAGTGCGGAAAAGGGAAAGCGCGGCCTCCGGGCATGTACCGGAACTCCACCGATGAACGCGACAGAAAGTCTGTGCACCGCATGAGCGTCATCGCCGACGACCTCGGGTGGATGTTCCGCGAGCTGCCACCCCCCGACTACGGGATAGACGCGCAGGTTGAGGTTGTCGCCGATGACAACCGGATCTACGGCATGCTCGGTCTGCAGATCAAGGGAGGGGACTCCAAGTTCGCGCGCGAAAAGGGCGACTCCGGCTGGACGTTCTACGACTCCAGCGACCACTTGGACTACTGGCTCCGATACCGCCTGCCGGTCCTCGTGGTCATCATCGACAGCAAGGGCAACGCCTTCTGGGAAGAGGTGACACCCAGGAACGTGCACGAGACCCGCAAGGGCTTCTCGATGCTCATCCCGCGCGCCCAGCCGTTCGACATCGCCACTAAGGAACGGCTGCTCACGATCGCCCAGCGCGGCGAGCGCCTCGCGGGCACGTTCCCGGATCTCCTCGCGGTCCTGCCGCCCGGCGCGGTGAACCCGTTGAAACGAGCCGCCGAGGCGGATGTGCTGACCGCCGCTCGGCTGGCGGATCTGCTGGCCACGGGCCGGGAAGCATCCGACATGACCGCCGCCACAGTGATCGGAGCGCCGCCATCGTGGCTGACCGCCAGCCCGGTGGCACAGGATCTGTGGCTGGCTGTCGCCGGATACGCGGCAGAGCACGGGTGGCTGAGCGCGTCCAGCAAGGCGTTCGCGCTCGCCGCGTACTGCCTGGGGACGCGGGCGGCGAAAGCCCGGGCATCGGCCGGAATCCAGGTCATGTACACCGACCGTGACAAGGCACGGGAACACCTTGTCCGCGCCCGAGAAGAGGGCGAGCACGTCATGGCTGACGTCGGCCTGGCCGGGATGGAAATCCCGCCAGATGACACCCGGCCAGTCGATGTCCCCGTATCTCTGCGGAACGCACCGCCGGGGGAGGTGGACTCCGACCCGTTCCTGCTGAACTTCCTTGCTGAGATTGCGCTGCGGCACCGCGATTTCACCGAGGCCGTGAAGCTGCGGGAGAAGGCGGTCACCGCCGCGGGAGAGGGGGACAGCACCTACAGGCTGGAGCTGGCCCGCACCCTGCGTCGCCGGATGCTGTCCGAGCCTGGCGGGGCCGGTGCTGATCTGCGCCAGGCGCTCAGCTGCGCGCAGGCGGCGGCCGAGGAGCGGCGCCGCTGGTCTGGTCCCAGCGCCGTCGCGCTGGCCGAGGTGCTGGACATCCTGATTGCGGCGGGGGACATGCCCGCGGTGGTCACTGCCGCACGGCCCGTGTCTGAGGCGGGGACGGTCCCTGACTCCGAAGCAGCCGACCCGGGTGTCGCCCGGCGAGCCGCGCTCGCCGCGCTCGCCTCCGGTGACCATGCCGCCTATGAGTTCTTCCTCCAGTGGGTGGATGACCCGCACCGCCGGGAACTGCAGGTGCTGGACAGCGAGGACCAGGGCCGGTCACGCGAGGAGATGATCGCCGCCTGGAGCGGGCTGCTTGATGAGCCCGCGAACGAGGAGATGATGGTCCGCGTCCTGGGGAAGCTCACCCATCTCGGCGTCTGGCCGGCGCAGGCCGATGACCTGCGCCGACGGTCGGTACTGCCGGAAGTCGAATACGAGGTGCTCGAAGCCGTATACCGTGCCCAGTCCGGGGACCCGGACACCGGGATCGGCAGGCTGCGGGAACTCGCGGACACCTCCCTGTACGCGGCGGGTGAACTGCTCCGGCTCCTGGAACAGCACGCCGGGCCTGACGCCGCGATCAGCGAGGCGGAGAAGCAGATCACCCGGTGGGACGCCCCGCCGCTGCGCATCCACTACGTCGACCTGCTCGGAAAGCACGGCAGGTTCACTGACGCCGCCGCGTTCATCGAGCGGGCGATCGCCGACACCAGCCTGCCACCCGACGTCCGCCAGAAGCTCTGCGCCTGGTACGTCGGCCAGCAATCGCAGCAGGGCAAGTTCGCCGACGCGGCGGCCACCGCACGCGCGGGCCTGGCGATCCGTGACGACGCGGACCTGGCGTGGCGGCTGATCATGGTACTGGTCAACGACGGGAAGCTCGACGACGCCAGGAAGGCCCTCGCACGGTACAACCCCCCGCCCGGTGTCGAGACCGAGATGCGGGTCTGGATGCAGCTCCACCTTGGTGTCGAGGTCACCCCGAAGGACGCGCGGGTCATGATCGACCTGGTCCGGCGCCTCCCTGACGGTGAGTTCCGCGACGCCATCATCGCGATGCTCATCCGCGAAGCCGCCATCGCCGGCCAGACCGGCGCCTTCCCCGACGACGTCACCACGGACATCACCCGCCTGGAGGCCGAAACTGCCGACCGTCCCGGCACGGGACTGCGGATCGACCCCTACGACGACTACGCCCTGCGCGCCACGCTGGAGAAGCGGCAGCCAGACCTGCGCGCCTACCAGGCGCTCCTCACCGACGTCCAGCGAGGAGCCGCCAGCATGGCGGACGTCGCCCGGTTGGCGGGGCGCCCGTACGGGACCGTCCTGATCCACCGCCCCGCCGGGGTCTTCCCGGCGGCTGACCTCGCCGTCGGCTTGCGCGCTGCTGGTGAGCGGGCCGCCGGGGACGCCATCGCGGCCGGTTCCTGCGTGGCTGACCTGTCGTCCCTGCACCTGCTCGGCCTCCTCGACAGAGACGACCGGCTCCGGATACGTGCCAAGCTGCCGTCCCTGATCGTGACCCGCGCCGCGGTCGATGATGCCCTGCTCACCCGCGACAACCTCCGCGGCGTCGCCGCGGCCACCTATACCGCCTCCCTCACCCCCGACGGCACCATCGAGCGCACCACTCTCACCGCCATCCAGAAGGCACTCCTGCGCGAGGAATCGGAAGCCCTTGAGCGGCTGGCATCCGCCGCGGACGTGCGATATCCCGGGACGCCGGGTGACGCGGCGGCCAGCGCGCGCAGCCTCGCGGCCGAGAACGGACTCGCCCTATGGTGCGACGACACCTGCGGGCTGCAGAAAGCCCGCGGCGCGAAGGTCGACGCCTTCAGCCTCCTCGACCTGCTCACGACTCTCCGCGGCGACGGCGTCCCGTTCGACCTCGCGGCGATATACCAGCGCCTGGCCGGCCACTACGTCATGGACCTCCCGCTCACCGCCGAGGACATCACCACGCTCGCCGCCACCCAGGACTGGCTCCTGGGCCCGGCCCACACCACACTCGCCCGGCCAGGCTGGTGGTCCCACTACGGAACCGGCTGGGAAGACCCCTGGCTGCGGATCGCTACCCAGGCGCGCGCCCACTCCACGGAGGCGCTGACCACAATCACCAAGGCCGCACTGACCGGGGCGCTCCAGCACGTCACGACTGGGCTCAGCACCCAGCGCTACCAGCGGATCGCGGTGCTCGCGCTCGCCGGCTGTCACGACGCGGGCCTGCCACCGCCCGACGGCCTGCTTGGCCACCTCGCAGAGCAGGCGCATCCCCGCGTGGTCCCACGCCCGCCTTACGTGCTGCTGGCACTCATCCAGGAACTCCAGCAAAGGCACGTTCCTGACGCCGAGGACGTGGCGCGTCGGCTCCTGCCGGGAGTAGAACGCCCATAGCACGACCGGGCTTCAGGCTGCGGGACTCCGGGCCAGGGAACGGCCGCGACGGCATCTGACAGCTCGGATCACGAGACGCTGCCGGTCCCGGCCCGACGCCATCGCCCCCATCCTGGGGCACACGCCGGCTGCGCAGGCGTTCCCGCCCATCGCCGCCGGCGATCGACGGGATGGAGGCCGCCCTGGCCGGGCTCGGCCTGCTCACAGCGGGCTCACACCGTTGGCGGATCCCGGGCCGGACCATTTTCGAAAAGCTTCCGCAGATCCAAGCGGCCCGCGCGGCGGCCCTGTGCCGCCGGTGCCGTCGCATGTACCGGGAGCGGCGCGAATCGCCGAGCGTGGCAGATCGCCGGGTTGCTGGTTCGCTACGATGCCGCCGTCCGTGCTGTCAACGGTGACGCGCCGACCCTGCCACAGGCGGGCCAAGCGCAGGCAGCGGTGCTCTTCGGCGAGGTCAGCACGACGGAGGGCGCCGGTTACCCCGGCGGCCTCAACGCTTTCCTCACCGCGGTGGAGGACGTGTGCCCGACGCAGGCGGAAACCCCTTCGTCAGCTACGCCCGTGGACTGTCAAGTCCCGTGGACAAGATCGCGACAAATGAGCAGTCACGGAGCAGCCAGCCGCACGAACCGGACACTGGCAAAGGCGACGAGAATCAAGAATCCCCAGGTCAGGGGCACAACGGACGGGTGCGCCGCCAGGGACTTGAACCCCGAACCCGCGGATTAAGAGTCCGCTTTATCCTGTTTTACGAGGTACCAGGCTCTACCGGAGAATACCGCGTGATGCCGGTTCGTGCACGTCACGGGGAGTGACAGTGACGGGCCGTGCCGGGCGCTGACGGGCCGTGCCACGGCATGCGAGCAAACGACGAGCAAACCAGCAGGCGCAGCGGGCAAAAGTAAACCCGGCCCACGAGGGGCCGGGCGGGTATGCCACTAGCGTACAACGTGCTAGCTGGCCCGGCAATTTCCGCTACCACCCGGCTGGCCGCCGGTGGCCGCCAGCCGGGTCCGGGAGCTGGTGCCCGGCAAAGTCTGGTGCCTGCAGCGTGCGCCACCAGTGCCTGCCGACGCCAGCGCCTGGCGAGCCCGACAGCTGCCCGGCCGTGTACCCGCTGCCTGGGTTCACCGTGCCGACCGGCACCCGGCGGCGCGCCTCTTGCACCGGCCACCGCAGGTCACTGTCGTTGCTGATCACCACGGCGGCGTCAAATCCGCCCGCCAGGACATCCACAAGCAGGTGCGCGGCGACGTTGACGTCGCTGCCCTTCTCCTCGTAGGTGGCCACGCTGGCCATGAATGTGGCATCGGGCACCGCCAGCCCGTTGCGCTGAACCGTGACTGGCCACTGCGGCCTGACGATCACCGGCCGGCGCTGATGGTTCTCGGTCGCGAGCGGCCGCTTGATCACCTTGGAGATGTAGATGCCGTACTCGATATGATCCACACTGCCTGAGGCGAGCAGCGCCTTCAGGTAAACGTCCTGGTCGGCTGCGCCGCTGGGGTTAGCAGCACCGCTGATGCGCGCGGTGCAGTACACGACGCGGTCGATCCTCGCGCCCGGCCAGTCGGCAGCATGCTCGGCGACCAGGGTCTGCGCCAGCGACCTGATATCCAGCCACCGCCAGCCCGGCACACCGCGCCCGCACAGCTTCCGCCCGGCGTAATACAAGTTGTAGGCATCTACCAGGACAGTAACGCGCACCACGCAACACTAGCGACCGCAGACCCGGTGTGAGGCGATCCTGGACCCGCCGCGCTAGTGCGTCGCCGTAGCCGAGTGCTCCACTCGGCCGCTGACCTGAACCGCTTGTCGAGACTGTCTGTCAGCCGCGGCAGATATGGCAGCTGAACCCGCCTGGCGAGCGAGCTAGGGCGCAGCCGCCGTGCCTGGCGCCGGTGGGGGCTCCGGCTTGCTGGCGAGCCAGGCCAGGTCTGCTTCGTCCCTGGCCCGTGCCTCCTGCTCGCGGCTGAAGAGCTGCCCGGTCTTGGTGAGGACGAGGGTGTAGGGCCGGCCCTCACGCCTGGTCACGTGGGTGATGGGCAGCTCGGCGCGGTCGATCTGCTGGTGGACGTGCTGTCTGCCCTTCTGTGCGAGCGGCCAGTGCAGGGTGCGCTCCTGCTGGTCGGCCAGGAACGCGCGGAGCGTGCCGCACAGCCCGCACGCGCAACCGCCGGCAGGCAGGGCGATCGACCAGTCGCCGTGCTGGCGTGCGGGGCGGGCGAGCCGGAAGCGCAGCCGCGCCGAGCAGTCCCCGGCCAGGACGCGGAAGTCATCGAAGTCACCGTCACTGGCTGACCGGTTTGCTGGCTTGGCCGACGCGGCGCGCAGCGCAGACATCTCCACCACCGTCACGGCGTCGTGCTGCTGTGTCAGGTATGCGGCGACCGCTTCCGGCGTGCCGCGTGCGCCGATCGCGGTGGACGCCGTCAGCACCGCGGCGAGCGGCTCACCAAGGTCGCCGAGCTGGCGGTCACGGTAGCTCGGCGGCGACGAAGCCAGCGCCGCGCCGATGTCCGCGGCGATCCGCTCCCATGCCAGGTCGAGCAGCCTCCGGGCAGCGGCCGTGCCTGCGGCGCCGGTGGCATGCAGCCGGGCGCACAGGCCGGGCAGCTGGCGTGCCACCCACGGCCCCAGGTCCGATCCCGGCATGTGCACATGGGCAGCCTCGCCGCCGAGCCAGGTGCGCAGCAGGTCCGCCGTCCACCGCTCGCCGTAGCGCTCGGCGATCTTCGCAAGAGGCTTCACGTGCTCGGCGGCGAGGCCGTCGATCTTGAACGGGCCAAGCAGCGTCGTCGCGGCCGGCGCGTCCGCCACGGCTTGTGCCGCCCGCAGCGCCTTGCCGAGCGGCCCGGCGGCCCGGCGGCGCTCGTGCCAGGCCAGCTGGCCGCGGACGGCGGCGTCCCAGAACGGCACGAGGTCTGCCGCGGTGGCACGGGCGCTCGCGACGTCACCCGATGAGGCCATTGCCACCAGTTCGTCGAGTGCCCACGCCGGCGATGTCTCGGCGCGGTTGGCGAACGCATTCTCCCTAGGCCACAGCACGACCGCTGCGCGGTGGTACCAGCGGTCCAGCGTGTTGCCCCAGTTCCCCATATAACCCTCGTACTGCTGGGAGTAGGGAGCAAGGTCGCCCGACGGAGTGGAGGCGCACACCTCGGCCTCACGGAGGAACAGCGAGGTCTGCTCCAGCCGGGCGCCGTCCGGCCCGGTCCAGTGCGTGAGCGTGATCTCGGAGACCTCCAGGTCCTGAGTCACGTATTCGCGAGCCTCCTCGCTTGCTGCCGAGTCGTCCTCATCCTCCTCGTCGTAGTAGTCGTCGTCATGCCAGCCGCGGCGGTATCCGTATACATCGTCGGCCGGGTAGGCGCCATATGTCTCCTTGACGTCCGCGAGCGCGAGGATCGCCTCGCAGCCCGCCCGGTCCGCCGCTGCCTGCAGAAGGGACGCGCGGCTGGCGTCGGCGCCCTTCAGCCGCGGCCAGGCCAGGGCGCGCGGGGTGTACTCGTGGTCAAGCAGATAGACGAGCCGGTCCGGCGGGGAACCGGGCGGGCCGCCATAGCAGCGCGGCGCCGGCGTGCCGAAATGCTCGCGCAGCAGGCCGGCCAGTTCGGCCACGGTGCCTTCCTCGCCGGCCGGGCGGCCGGTGTCGCCGTGCAGCAGCAGGTTGTAGGTCAGCGTGACCCGGCAGCCCGAGGTGACCGGCAGCACCTCGTGCCGGCAGTCGGCGTAGAAGGCGGCGAGCGAGATCGCCGTCTTCGAGCCCGCGTAGGACTTCTGCTCGCCCTTGTGCGCCACCACCAGCTCGCCGCCCTTGTAGCTGGACGGCAACGTCACCACCAGGGTCGCGACCATGTCGTCGGACTTCTGCGAGTCCTGGTGCGGAAGGAAGAACTGGCCCGGCTCGTACACCAGGAGCGAGTGCAGCTCCGCCGAGAGCCGGGCGCTGGCCGGGAAGCCCAGCTCGTAACCGACCGTCGCGAGCACATCCGTGAGCACGGCGTCGTCCCACTGTGCCCGGACCAGGCGCGGCGGAATCTCCCAGGTGTCGCGGACGCCGGGGTCGGTCAGCGTCTGCTCGCCGCGGCCGAACCGGGCCGGCTCGCCCAGGCCGGCGAGCTTGCGCGCCCGGGCCGGCGTCACCGGCAGCGCAACCCGCCCGTAGCCCTCCACCTCCAATCTCAGGTCCTCCGGCCGCGCCGTCAGCTGCGCGCTGAACGCCGACATCGCATCCCCGAGCAGCAGCCGGGCCAGCCGGTCACGCGCCGCAGCCGCCATGCCCGACCTCCCGAGACCGCCGAACCTAGACGCGAGCGACTGTAGTGAACCAGCCCGGCCGGGGCGCGCGATCTCGGCGCTACAGCTGCACCCTGGCGGTCGTCAGCGCAGAACGCACCCGGCCCGCGGCCTGCCGCAGGATCGCTGCGACCCGGACCGCACCGGGCTCAGCCAGGGGCCTGTCGGTCGATTGTCGCGCTCGCGGTCGGGAGGATCCGGCGGGGATCGGGGAAGCCGAGGCTGGTGTAACCGGGGGCGCGGCCGGCCAGGGTGGAGGCGAGCACGCCAGTGAGGGCGTCGTGGTAGTCGTGGACCTCGGCGGTGTCCTTGCCGGGGTAGGGCCGCAGGATCCGCCCGGCGTACTGGAGCAGGCGTCCTTTCCAGCGGACCGGGGCGGCCAGGAACAGGGTGTCCAGGGCCGGGCAGTCGAAGCCCTCCCCGGCGTAGGGGCCGGTGGCGACGACCAGCAACGGCGGCCAGCCGGGCCGGGGCTGCAGGCGCTGGAGGGCGGCGGCGCGGTTGCGGGCGCCCATCCCGCCGCGCAGCACGACCGGATCGTAATTCATCGCCCGGAGGGCCTGGGCCAGCTTGTCGAGGTGGGCGACCCACTGGGTGAGCACCAGGCAGTGACGGCCCCGGTCCAAGGCGGCGGCAACGTCGGCGGTGACCTGGCGGGCGCGGTCGTCGTCGGCGGCCAGGTCGCGGTAGATCGCGGCCATCCCGCCCGGAGCCTGCGGGCTGGCCTCGCCGCTGTAGCAGTAGGCGGTGTGGTGCACCTGCAGGACAGGCACCGGCCGGGCCGCGCCGCCCGGCAGTGTGATGCCAGGCAGAGCCAGCTCCGGATCACCGGCGTTGGGGCTGCGTGGCGGGGTGATGGTGTGCCGGATCTCGCCGGTCTGCCAGTAGATGAGGTCGTCGAGCTTGTCTCGCCGGTAGGGGGTGGCGGTCAGCCCGAGCCAGCGGCGGGCGGGGATCTGGCGGACGGCGTCGGTGAATGCCGCGGCCGGGACGTGGTGGCATTCGTCGGCGACGACGAGGCCGTAGCCGGAGGTCAGCTCGCCGACGTCCGGCCGGCGGGCGAGGGTCTGCAGTGTGGCGATGTCGATGGTGCCGCGCAGCTTTGCCCGGCCGCCGCCCAGCTGCCCCGGCTTGACGCCGAGGAACTCGCTGACGCGGGCGCGCCACTGGTCGGCCAGGGTCTTGCGGTCGACCAGGATCAGCGTGGAGGTGGCGTGCGCGGCGATCAGCGCGCAGGCGACGACCGTCTTGCCCGCACCTGGAGGCGCGACCAGAACCGCGAGCTCGTGCCGGGCCAGCTCATCGACGGCCTGGTGCTGAATGCTGGTCAGCGTCCCGGTGAAGGTGAGCTGCTGCTTTGTGCCCCCGGCCCGCTCGTCGGTGATCTCTAGTCGGCTGCCAGCTTCCTCCGCGAACGACACGACCTTGGCGGCCAGGCCGCGGGGCAGGATCAGGCCGCCGTCGATCGTCTCGTCGAAACAGGACAGGAACCGGGGCACGTTCCACGTTGAGGCACGCATGCGCTGCCGCTCGTCGAACACCGGGTTGCGCATCGACGCGGCGTGCCGCAGCGCGGCGGCCAGGCCGGGTGTCAGCTCGGCCTGTTCCAGCCGGATCCCGGCGCCGAGCCGGGCATGGACGACGGGGGCGGGCACAGGCCGGGTCGCGCTCGATGCCGCGCTGACCAGCCGGGTCACCTCCGAGCCCACTGCCACCCGCCCTGCCTTGCCCGCGGCGCGGTCGGCTTCCCGCGGGCTCATCCGGCCGAGCGATGACAGGTAGGCAAACTGGTCGGCGTAGGGTTCCAGCGTTCCGGGGTCGATGAAGACTGTGCGGCCTTCGTCGCGGGCCGGCTTGAACAGCGGCGCGGCGATCAGGTTGCCGACCCCGCCGGAGGGGAGCAGGTCCTGCGAGGGGAACAGCCGGTCGTAGCTGGCCAGCTTCATCCGCCCGCGCAGCGTCATTGCCTCGCGCAGCAGCCCGGCGCCCAGCCGCCGGGCAGTCGCAGCCGGGACGGGCCGGGTAAAGAACACCCATGCGTGTGCGCCCACACCGGACCGGGACACCTCCAGCGCCGCAGGCACCCGAATCGCCCTGGCGGCCTTGAGGTACATCAGCGCGTCGATCATCGCGTCCGGCCCGTCGAAGTCGGCCGCCACCCACCAGCACGCATCGCCGTCCAGCAGCGGGTACAAGCCGATATGCATCTTCCCGGACAGGTGCGCGGCCAGCACATCGGCGGTCAGCGGCAGGTAGTCGCGCTGGCCGTGAGGGACGCCCTTGCGGAACCCGCCCCGGGTGGCCGGCACCCACCCGGCCCTGCCGGTGCGCTGGTTGTCGTAGCGGACCGCGTACACGTCTGTGCGCGCGGCGAACAGCGCGCCGAAGAACGCCACCTTCTGTCCCAGCGGCGAGTCGCGGTGCACCGGTCCCGGCGGTGCATCGAAGAACCCCGCCTGCGCCGGGCGGGGCAGTCCGGCCTGCTCGCCGGTCAGCTCCAGCAGCCGCAGCAGCCGCGCGTTCTCCGCCCGCAGCCGCGCGACCTCGGCCGCCACCTCCGGCGGCAGCCGGCCGTCGGAGCGCTCCAGGATGTCGGTCACGCAGTCAAAGGTAATCCGGCGCGCCGCCGGCTGCAGAGCGCGAGAAACTGGGCCTGGGAATGCTGGCTTGCAGTTCTGGACGGACAAGCGGCTCGCAGTCTCCGGGTGAACTGCCTGCCGCCCGCAGGATAAAAAGAGGAGGTGCGCACGAACGTGTCCGGATTGGTTCCCAGCAAGGTCACCAGCGACTACTGGGTCTATGCCCACGGCCCGGCCGCTACCGCGGCAGACGGAGCCCGGACAGGAAAGTGGCTTGTGTTCGTCCCGGCTAGGCAGATCGACCGGTGGTGGGAACTGATCCGCCCCGCCACCGAGCAGGGACTGCTGGGCATCTCCGCTAAGGCGGCGACTGCGCGCCTGAACGAACTCGCTGGATCACCGCGGACGAAGCTGATCTGCGTGTACACCCGCGACTGGCAGGACCATGGCGACGTGCGGCGCGTCCTGCAGGAGCTCCGGAACCTCGGCGTGCGCTCGGGGCTTTCTTACAAGACCGACCAGGCGACCTCGTCCGGGATCTACGGCGCCGGCTCGGCGACGTACGTCAGCCGGCCAGCCAGCCCGGACTTCGGCGTCCGCACCCAGCGCAGACGCCCGGCACCGCATGTCGCAAGGCAGGCTCGCTAGCCGTTCGGCCGGGGCAGATGCCAGGAGCCGCCGTCTGCGCGGATCTGGCTGCTGCCTCAGCATGAGCCTGCCAGGGCAGCGACCTCGGGAACGGGCCCGTTCCCTCCGCGCTCGGCGGCAGATTCTGAACCTGACAGGTTCTTCGGGGTGTTGCGGGGCCGATCGTGATGACGAGTCAGGGAAGCGTGTACGGCGATGCGGTTGCGTCGATCGGGCAACGGGCAGCAGCTTGCCGATCGGTGTCCGCTGCCGCGGTCCGCGGTCACGGCAGCTGGTACGTCGGCATGGAGCTGCCCGCGGGCCTGGACGTCGGGCGCCGACGGCATCCGCTTGGCGGCTACCCGTCGCGCAAGGCCGCTGCCGTGGTGCTCGCGGCCATGCACGGCCCGCAGCGGGGCGATACTCCGGCCCTGGCTGGTAGGGGTCCTTGACGATGAGCATCGTGGCGGCCTTCATGGTGGGGGTGCAGAACCGGGGGCCGAAGGCGCACGGCCGGCCGGCCGGCGCGCCACGCGCCCATCACGCAGCGCCCGCCGGCCAGCTCTGGTACACCATGCGGTGGCCGTGCCGGTACGTCGACTCCTCGCTCGGGTACGGCTCGGTCACCATGGCGAACTCAGCCGACGGAAGCCTGAGGCTGCATCATCGCCGCGTCATCGCCACTTTGCCGCACCGATTACTGGCGGGCGCAGACCGGTCGCTGCTTACGCTGAAACTGTTCCGGGCTGCCTGGGGCCGCCCGCTGGCCGGCGTGGAGGCAGGCATGTCAGTAACGACGCGGGCCCTTGCCCCGGCGGTCACGGGCGAGCAGAGGTGCCATTTCCTGGTTCAGTGGCGGGACTGCCACGCGGTCCAGCACGGCCGAACGTTCGACACCTTCGACGAGGCGGCCGAGTTCGACGCGGCGATCAAGGCCGGGCGGCTGCCGCGTGACGCGCCGGGCCGCCGGGCGGCGGTGACCTTCGGTACGGTCGCGGCCCGGTGGCTGGCGACCAAGCAGGCCACCAAGCGGCCCAGCACGGCCGATCTTTACGCCACCGAGCTGCGCACCCACGTGCTGCCCGCGTTCGCCAGCATGCCGCTGCCCGATATCACCCGCCGCGACGTCCAGGACTGGGTCAACACGCTGGCAGCCTCCGGGCTGGCTCCGGCGACCGTCCGGCACGCCTACCGTGCGGTGTTCAAGTCGGTGCTGACCGACGCGATCGACGACGGGCTGCTCGCCCGCTCGCCGTGTTACCGCATCGAACTGCCGGTCGCCGCGGTGCCGGTCATCGAGCCGCTGACTCCGGCGCAGATCCTCACTCTCGCCTCCATGATCGATTCCCGGTACCGGGCGATGGTGTGGCTTGGCGCCGGGTGCGGGCTGCGCTGGTCGGAGGCCGCCGGCCTGACCCGCGACCGCATCCACTTCGGCGCCAGGGCGCAGGTCACCATCGACCGGCAGCTCGGCTACCGTCCCGCCAGCAAAGGCCGTAGTCCTGACGCGGCGTCCCGGCCGCTGCTCGCCCCGCCCAAGACCACTACCTCGTACCGGGTCATCCCGCTGCCGGCCACCGTGACCACCGTGCTGCGCGAGCACCTGCGCGCCTACCCACCCGGCCCTGACGGGCTGCTGTTCACCACGCCCGCAGGGGACGTGCTCAACCCGGCGAACTGGCGGCAGCGCACCTGGCGGCCCCTGGTCCGGTCGGCTCCGGGCATCCCATCTGGTACGACCTTCCACCGGCTCCGCCACGAGTATGCCTCGCTGCTCGGCGATGCAGGCCTGGCCGACCACGAGATCCAGCGGCGGCTCGGTCACGCCCACTCTGGCGAGGTCCGCTGGTACCGCCACCCCTACCCCGACCCAGGTGACGGCCAGGCCACCCGCGACGCCATCGACGCCGCCCTCAGCGCCAGCGAAAACAGCGCCCTGGCATGTTGACTTTTGTTGACGCAAACGTTGACGCGCCCCAGGCCCGGTCACCGGCAACCTTGGCGTTTCCGCAGCTCAGCGGCCCGCGCGGGTGAGGCCTTCATCCCTGAAGGAGCGGGTCGGTGTCAAGGGGCGGCTGGCCTGCAGTTTCGCGCGCGTGCAGTTGTCGCGGGGCGTGCTGAACTGACCTTGTGGCTGGCTTTCCCCGTGCAGGC
>JAJYUU010000144.1 GCA_021792405.1 Actinomycetes bacterium | reverse complement strand
CCAATGCTCCGGTGAAGGGCCGGCTGAAGCTGTACTCGATCTTTGACCACGCTGTCGAGCGCCAGCAGCCGCTGCGCATCATCGGCTCGGTACTGAAGGACTCGATCCGCCTCTTCGCGCTGAGCAGGCACTCTTCCATCGCGATCACCCCGATCTCCCGCTGGCAGTTCCAGCACTACCTGCCCAGCTACACGCCCGAGTTCGTGGTGTGCGGCAGCCCGTTCTCGAGCGTGAAGATGACGCGCAGCATCGGTAACCACTGCGCCACCGCCAGCGATAGAGGCAACATCATCGTCGGCATCCAGGTGACGCACAGCTCACCAATCGACGAAGTCCTGCTCAAGCCGTCCTACGGCGGCAAGGCGCAAGTCGACGGACCGCTGGCCTCGTTCCTGCGGGACTACCAGCTGTACGGCGGCTATACCCCTGGCCCGCTGTTCCTGGCGTTCACGCTGGTCGGCCTGCTCGGCTCCGTGCTCGCCCTGGCCTACCGCCGGCGCAGCTCGCGGGTCCGTCACCTGGCGCTGGCCTGCCTGGCCTTCTACGTCACCGCGCTCGGCTTGCTGCTAGTCGCCGACCTGTACGTGTTCTCCTGGCGCTACCAGGACATGGCCCTGATCAGCCTGCCTCCGGCCGGCGCGCTCGGCGCCGCCGCCGTGATCGAGGCGTTCCGGTACCGGCGAAAGGTGAATCAGACTGCCGCCGAGCTTGAGTCGGCTACTCCCCCGACAGCGGCACCGGCAACCTGAGGCCGGGCGCCCCGTTGCCGGAGCACCCCGTTGCCGCGGCGCCCCGTCGCGGCGGCTAGCGGTTCACCGTGCTCATGTCGGCGTACCGGTCACCGGACGGCCGGCCGACGTTCGAATCGAGCCAGGCGATGTCCTCGCCGGTCAGCTCGACATCCGCGGCGGCGAGGTTCTGCTCAAGATAGGTCCGCCGCTTGGTGCCGGGGATCGGCACGATGTCCTGACCACGGGACAGCACCCAGGCCAGCGCGAGCTGCCCTGGCGTGCAGCCCTTGGTCACCGCTAGCTGCTCGATGACGCCGACGAGGGCAACGTTGCGGTCGAAGTGCTCGCCGGTGAACCGCGGGAACCTGGCGGCCCGCGCGTCGCCCTCGGGCAGGTCCGACGCGGCCTTGATCGAGCCGGTCAGGAAACCGCGTCCGAGCGGGCTGTAGGCGACGAAGCCGATGCCCAGCTCCCGTACCGTGGGCAGGACTTCCGCCTCTACGTCGCGAGTGAACAGGCTGTACTCGGTCTGCAGCGCGCTGATCGGGTGCACCGCGCTGGCCCGCCGGATGGTTTGCGGGGCAGCTTCGGAAAGGCCAAGGTGGAGGACCTTGCCAGCCTGCACCAGCGAGGCCATCGCGCCGACGGTGTCCTCTATTGGCACAGTCGGGTCGACCCGGTGCTGGTAGTAGAGGTCGATGTGGTCGACGCCGAGCCGGGACAGCGAGGCGTCGCAGGCGGCGCGGACGTACTCCGGCCGCCCGTTGACGCCGACGAAGGACCCGTCCTCGCGCCGCTCGTTGCCGAACTTAGTGGCCAGCACTACTTCGTCACGCCGCCCGGCGATGGCCCTGCCAACCAGCCGTTCGTTGGCGAACGGCCCGTACATGTCCGCGGTGTCGAGGAAGTTGCAGCCGAGCTCGAGTGCGCGGTGAATGGTCGCGATCGACTCGGCGTCGTCACCGGCGCCATAGAACTCTGACATTCCCATGCAACCGAGGCCGATTGCGGAGACCGATAGTGATCCAAGGTGTCGTGTCTGCATGCTGATCATTATACCGGAGGCGCCTCCGTTAACCTTGGCCAGGGTACCGCCGGGGGCCGAAGCGGGAATGCCGCGCCCGGCTGGCGTGCTGACCTTAGCCATGGAGACCTACGACTCGCTGCCGCTCGCGGTGCTGGACTTCGTCGGGATCGAGTACGGCGAGAGTGCCGCCTCCGCGCTGGCTGGGGCCGTGAGCATCGCCCAGGCCGTCGAGGCGGCGGGCTACCGCCGGTACTGGGTCTCTGAACATCACAACATGACCAGCCTGGCCTGCAGCGCACCGGAACTGCTGATCGCCCATATCGGCGCGTTCACCTCGAGCATCAGGATCGGCGCGGCGGGCATCATGCTGCCGAATCACTCCTCACTCAAGGTCGCCGAGACCTTCAGGACGCTGCTGGCGATGTACCCGGGGCGAGTTGACCTGGCGCTCGGCCGCGCGCCCGGCACTGACCCGCTCACCGCTCACGTGCTGCGCCGCGGGATGGTCGCTGACGCAGCAGCCGAGTTCCCCGCCCAGGTCGGTGAGCTACTGGCCTTCCTCGGCGACGGCTTCCCTGACGGGCATCCGTACCAGCGGCTGATCGCTGCGCCGTTGATCGACGAGCGGCCGGCGCTGTTCATGCTCGGCTCCAGCCCGTACGGGCCGCAGTTCGCCGCGGTCAACGGGTTCGCCGCGGTCTTCGCCCACCACATGAGCCCGGAGCTTGCCATCCCGGCGCTGCGGGCTTACCGCCGTCAGTTCACTCCCCGCGAAGACGGGGCGCAGCCGTACTCGGCCATGTCGGTGCTGGCCTTTGCCAGCGAGGATCCGGCTGCGGTACTGGACTTCGAGGCGGCCTGGACGCTGACCATCCAGAACATCCGCCGCGGCATCCGCGAGCCGCTGCCGCCCGAGCGCGTCAGGGAACTGGCCAGCTCGCCGGACTTCCGCATGAGCCGCAACTCCGACGGCCGGATGGTGACCGGCGAGCCGAAGGCGGTCGCCGAGCGACTGCTCGAGTTGAAGAACGAGGCCGAGGCCGACGAGATCGTCGTTGTCACGCCGAGCCTGGACCGGTTGCGCCGCAAGGCAAGCTACACCGCCATCGCGGACGCGTGGCGGGCGGCGAACTGAGCCGACGCTCAATCCGGACGGACCTTCCTGCGGGAACGGGCGCGCGTGCCATCTCCGCTGCCCGACCGCGACGGCCGGGAATTGTCGGTGGCGGCCGGTAGTATCGAACTCAGATTCGATGACGTGACCGGGTCGGGCAGCAGCGGGGAGGTGAGCCGTCGTGGACCAGCACGACCAGCCAGCCACCGCCCGGCGCGCCTCCACCGCCGGCGGCACGGCCGGCCCGGCCGGCGGGTTCGCCGGGGTAGCGCAGGCGCTGGCCGCGGTCCGGGCCGGGCTGGATTACCTGGCCGCCGCGGACCCGGCCGGGCTGACCGGCGCCGAGCAGGCCGACTGCCTGCGCGGCCTGGCCGCAGCCGAGTCGGTGCACCTGGCCGCGACGGCCAGGATGCTGGCCGCGTTCGACGCGGCCGGCTCGTATGCCGCTGACGGGCAGGCCGGGGCGAAGGCATGGCTGCGCTGGCAGACCCGCATCACCCGCCCGGCCGCCGGCGCGGCGATCGGCTGGATGCGCCGGCTGGCCGCCCACCCGCCCGTCGCCGGCGCGCTGGCCGCCGCGGACCTGTCCCCCTCCTGGGCCCGGCGGATCTGCGACTGGACCAGCCAGCTGCCCGAACCCGCCCGGCCGGGCGCCGACGCCATCCTGGCCGGCGCGGCCGCGGCCGGCTGCGAACTGGACGACCTGGCCGCGCTGTTCGAGGAGATCCGGGCTAGGACCGCGGTGCCCGACACCGACGGCGACGGCGACCGGTTCGGCCGCCGGCACCTGCACCTGGACCGCCACTTCGGCGGCCACGCCAGCCTGTCCGGCGAGCTCACCCCCCAGGCCGCCGCGGCGCTGGAAGCGGTGCTGGACAGCCTGGGCAAGAAGGCCGGCCCGGAAGACACCCGGACCAAGGACCAGCGCGACCACGACGCGCTCGAGGAAGGCTGCCGGCTCCTGGTCGCCTCGGGCTGCCTGCCCGAGACCGCTGGGCAGCCCGTCCACATCGAGCTGCACATGACTCTTGACCAACTCCTCGGCCACGCTGACTGCGACCCGGCGCTGGCCGCCGCTATCACCGCGACCGGCACCCCCATCCCGCCCGGCGCCGACTGCGACGCCGCCATCACCCCCATCCTCACCGGAACCATCGACCACGACCTCGCCGATGAACTCGCCGCCCGCTACCTCGCCAGCCTCCCCGACAACAGCGGCCAGGACGGCAGCGGAGCCGGCGGCCGGGCGCTGCGCGCCGCACGGCAGCTCACCATCGCCGACGCCGTAAGGCTGCTGTCCGGCCCGGCCGGGCTCGCCGCCTGGCTGCGCACCAGCGCACTCGCCGGACCGGCCGCCGCCATCAGCATGCCGCTCGACATCGGCCGCACCACCAGCATCGTCCCGCCGCACCTGCGCCGGGCCGTCGCCCGCCGCGACAAGCGGTGCCGGTTCCCCGGCTGCGACCGGCGGCCCCGCGCCTGCCAGGTCCACCACCTGGTCCCCTGGTCTGAAGGCGGCGACACGAGCCTCTGCAACTGCTGCCTGGTATGCCCGTTCCACCACCTCATCGTCATCCACCGATGGCACTGGCGGCTCACTCTCAACCCCGACGGCACCACCACCGCCACCAGCCCCGACGGACGAACACTCCACAGCCACGCCCCGCCAACCGCCGCCTAACTAAAGCGCGCCGGATCGAACGGAGCAATGTCCATGGCTGGCTGCTGGCCCAGCGCGAGCGCGGCCGCGGCACGTCCCGTCCAGGGTCCGGCTGTCAATCCTTCCGGACCGTTGCCTGCGGCGACGATGACGCCGTCGGTCAGCATGCCGAGCAGCGGGCGGCCGTCGGCGGTCGCCGGCCGGAAGCCGATCCGTGTCTCGAGCAGAGTCGCCTCCGCGAGGCCGGGCGCGATCTTGGCAGCAGCGGCCAGCATCGCGCCGACGCCGCCGACCGTCACCCGGTAGTCGAACCCAGCGTTCTCGCGGGTGGCCCCGAAGACGACTCGACCGCCAGGGAAACCGAGCAGGTACGGGTCTGCGGGCGGCACGATGACCGGCCACGAGCCGGTGCCGGCGCCCGGCACGCTGACGTGGATGATCTGGCCCCGCTGCGGGCCGATCGGCAGCTTGATGCCGAGCGGCGCGCAGACCTGCGCGGTCCATGCTCCGGCCGCCACTACCACGGCATCCGCCGACAGGTGTCCGCCGTCGACAGTCACACCCGGAAGGTCGAGTGCCGCAGTGCCCCGCATCCGCTGCGCGCCATGCCGCTCGGCCGCGCGCAGCAGGCAGTCGCGGACTGAGCGGCCGTCGATTCGGGCACCACCGCTGATCCACAAGCCGCGCAGGCCCGGCGCCAACGGCGGGAACGCCCGCTTCGGCTCACCCGGTCCGACGAGGCCGACGTCGCCGATCTCAGGCCTGGCCGACTGGCGCGACTGCAGCAGTGTCTCGATGGCCTCCAGCGGCGCAGGCTCATCGGCCACGCAGAGCGCGCCGACCCTGGCGTAGCTCGTGTCGGTCTCGCCGTCCCCGGCCAGCATGGCGAGCAGGTCCGGATAATACCCAGCTCCGTCGGCGGCAAGCTGGTAACAGGCATCGTCCCCCTCATCACCCCACGGGCAGATAATGCCAGCCCCGGCGCTTGTCGCCGGGCCCGGAAGACCGGCTTCGACGACGACGACCGATGCGCCCTCGCGCGCCAGGTGGTAGGCCGCGCTTGCGGCCACGATGCCACCGCCGACGACGACGACCCTCATGCTGGCAGCCATGATCTAGAAGCTACCGGGGAACGGCCGGACTCGCCGACCGCTCACAACCATCAGTCCAGCTCCGCCGCATGACTAGGCGGCGTGTGTCACTGCTGGCGCGGTGCAAATCCAGGATCAGGTGGACGGATGTCTGATGCGGTGCTCGAAATACACAGTTCCTGGCCGGGCACTACGATCGACGGCGAACCGGGGATCGTTTCGGGAATCCTCGCCTTGTCCCTCGGACCTGGTGGAAGCGCTTACCTGAGTGTCACCGTAGGCGCCGCCGGGGCGCCTCCCGAGGACTGCGACTACGTCGAGTTCGTTCTGTCAGCCGACCAAGCCGATGCTCTCGCACGGGCTCTGTCGACCAGGCCAAGCTAAGAGCCACCGTGCTCCGCCCGCCAGTTATGACCACTCAGGGAGCGGCAGGCGCGGTCGTGACAGGTGGCAGGTAACGCGGAGTTCTTCGGGAAAGCGCTCGTCGGGGATCGGACGTCGCCCGGCAGCGTCCGTCGGCCTCGAGTCATGGGCCGGAGGTGCGGCCCATGGCGAGCAGGTGCGGGCTCAGGTCGCGCAGTCCCGGCTGCGACTCAAAGGCCTCTGCCAGCGTGCGCGCTGCCGCGATCAGCAGCGGGTCGTGTGACCGGCTGATCTCGATGGCCTGGGCGCCCGGCCCCTCGATCCCGATGACGCGCACGTCACGCAGCCCGGACGCGAGCGCCTCCTCCTCGAGTTCGTCTGCCAGATGGAAATGGCCACCGGGGAAGCCGTTGCGGCTGAGATCGCCAGCGCCCTCCTCGATGAGCCGCCGCCACTTCTCGGGGTACGGGGACCTGGACGTCGCCCTGCCGCTGGCGGCCAGTTCGATCGACGGCCCGATCACCGTGACCCAGGCCATGGCAGAAAGCCTCGAAATGCCGGCTGCGAATACCCAGCCGCCCGGCCGCCCCGCTTAGCCAGGGCGGCGGCGTGCAGCCCGCTGGCACCGCCGATGTCGATGATGCGAGCGCCTGCGGACACCCGCTCGCCCACGATCTGCTGGGTCCGCTCGAACTCCAGCACGCCCTGCCCCGACCTGCCGACGAGACGATCGCCCTCGTCGAACTCGCAGCCGTAATAGGCGAGGATGCGGGCGTCGACATGTTCCTGCGGCAACAGTTCGGACATGCTGGCCAGTGTCGCAGGACGAGGACCACCGCGCAGCTGGTGAGGAGCCACCATCCGCGCCGAACGGCGGCTCTGAAGCGTCCAACTGCGTACGCTCGGTGACGATGAGTAACACCTAGCGGCGGCCTGCGCCGCCACCTCTTGGAATCTAGGCTGGCCTGGTGGCTGCATCCGAACAATGGCATGACGACGAACCCGTTCGCATCGACGCCTATGATCCTGGGTGGCCTGTGCAGTTCGAGGCTGAGCGTGCTGTCCTGCAGGCGTGCATCGGGCAGTGGATCACCGGCGGAATCCATCACGTCGGAAGCACATCCGTCCCGGGCCTGCCCGCCAAGCCGGTCATCGACATCCTGGCCGGTGTCGAAAGCCTCGGCAGCTCTCGGCCGTGCATCGAGAAGGTGGCGTCGCTGAACTACCTGTACGCGCCGTACCACGGCCATGAGATGCACTGGTTTTGCAAGCCCCACCCGGCACGGCGTACCCACCACCTGCACCTGGTCCCCGTCGGGTCAGCCCGTTACCTCGACGAACTCGCGTTCCGCGATGCTCTGCGTAGCGATCCCACTCTGGCTGAGCAGTACGCAGCCCTCAAGCATGATCTCGCCGCCCGGTTCCGCAGCGATCGCAACGGCTACACCCAGCACAAGACAGCCTTCGTCCAGAAGGTTCTTGCGACCTCGCGTAACCGGATGTGAGAAGCGCCAGGTCACCGGTCGGCAGATGGAGCCGGCGTCCAGATCATCCATTCACGCGCGCTCTGACCGGCTGACGCGATCCCGGCATGAAAGCACCGAACGGCAGGTACGCGCGCCCTATCCGACCGCGGGCGGTCACAGACCGTTAACGGTCTCGCTATCTGGCACGGCAGTAGATCGCCGAGTCAGAGCCGCGGAGCGTGCGGAGCACTTCGTCCCGGCCCGTCCGGGCCGGTCGCCTCCACATCCGCAGGCCGTTCAGCGCGAGCAGAGAGATCACAGTCAGATCCCAGCGTGGATGCCTGCCACTCGCAGCTCGGCCACGTGGTCGCTGAACTGCCAGCGCCGCAGCAATGTCTGACTTGCTCTACGTCGCAAACTCTATATATCGTGCCGATACATCAATACGATATATCACTGGCTGGACCGCGCCATCCGAAGCCGACAGCCAGAGAGGTCGCGACATGTCCAGCGCGCAGTTGTATGACACCATCGGAGCCACCTACACCGTGACGCGCCGCACCGAGCCGCGGATCGCCGCGCAGGTCTGGGCCGCGCTCGGCGACGCGCGGACGGTGCTGAACGTCGGCGCGGGTACCGGGTCCTACGAGCCGCCCGGCCGCGACGTGACAGCGGTGGAACCGTCAGCGGTCATGCGGGCGCAGCGCCCGGCCGGCGCGCCGCCGTGCGTCGATGCCACCGCCGACAGCCTCCCGTTCGAGGACCAGTCCTTCGACGCCGCGATGGCGATCGCGACGATCCATCACTGGCCGGACCCGATCGCCGGGCTGCGCGAGATGCGGCGCGTCGCCCGCCGCGTGGTGGTGTTCACGCATGACACCACCGCAGCCGGGTGGCTGAGCAAATTCTGGCTGACGCGTGACTACCTGCCCGAGTTCGCCGACCTTGTCGCAGGGCGCCCCACCGTGGGCGAGCTGGCCGGCGCGATCGGAGCCCGGATCGAGCCGGTACTCATTCCCTGGGACTGCGCTGACGGCTTCTTCGAGGCCTACTGGCGTCGGCCCGAGGCATACCTGGACGAGAACGTCCGCCGCGGCATCTCCGGCTGGGCCAGGGTCGGGCCCGAAGCCGAGCAGCGGGCAGTGCGAAGCCTGCGTGCCGACCTTGCCTCAGGCCGGTGGACCGAGCGCAACAACGACCTAGCCAATCTCGACGCTGCAGAACTCGGCCTCCGCCTGCTCATCGCCTGAGCCCGCAACCTCCGGCAAGCATGGCCACAGCCGTTGGATCACGCCCGCGGACTGGCCCAATGGCGCGCAGTTGGATGGGCGCATGAGCGCCGAGCAGGAAACGCCGCGGGTGGTCAGCGCGACCGGTGAGATCGCGGCCGAGTCAGAGCGGATCTTCGAGCTGATAGCCGACCCGGCGGCGCAGCCGCGCTGGGACGGCAACGACAACCTGGCCCAGGCTGCGCCGGGGCAGCGGATCCGCCGCGCTGGTGATGTGTTCACGATGACGCTGACCGCCGGCGTCATCCGGGAGAACCACGTGGTGGAGTTCGACGAGGGCCGCCGGATTGCCTGGATGCCGGCCGAGCCGGGGCAGGCACCGCCGGGGCATCTGTGGAGGTGGGAGCTGGACCCGGCCGGCCCGGCGCGCACCCAGGTTACCTGCACCTACGACTGGACCCAGCTGACCGACGAGAACCGCATCAAACGAGCGCGGGCAACCACGGCCGACCGCCTGCAGGCCTCGATCGATCGGCTTGCGGCCCTGGCTGAAGGGGACTGACCGCTCCCGCCCCGGCGCGCCGGACGCGCACGCTGGTGCAGGCCGCGTGAAATTCTGGTGTCGCCTGGTGCGCTGGCGGCTAGCGTACGCAGATGAGCGCTATTCCCGTCGCCGGGCTGAGCCTGCAGTTCTGCGCCGATCCGGGCAAGTTCCTTGCCGCGGCGGGCGGCTACCTGGCCGCCGATCCGGTAGTCAGCAGCGTCGTCACCACGGTCGCGCACCGACTGGCGTCGCAGCAGGCTGACCGGAGCGCGCCGCACGACAACATTTGGTGGCTGGTCGTCAGGGACGCATCCGGCGCCGTGACCGGCGCCGGAATGCGGGCAGCGCCCTTTGCGCCTTACCCGCCTTTCCTGCTGCCGATGCCAGCGGAGGCAGCCGTGGCGCTGGCCGGCGCGTTGCACGAGCGCGGGGAGGAGGTGCTGGCGGTCAACGGAGCGCTTCCTGCCGTTCAGCTGTGTGCTGCCGAACTGGTTCGGCTACGCGGCGGTCACGTCCAGGTCGGCCAGCACACGCGACTGCACGAACTAGGCGAGCTGAGATGGCCCGCAGCAGTGCCCGGAAGCCTGCAGGCCGCCACCGAGGACAACGCGGACCTAGTCACAGAGTGGCTCGCTGCCTTCGCCGGCGACGCCGACGAACAGGCTGGCCGGCCGCGCGGCGTCAGTGCGCACGAGATACCCGACCGTGCGGAGCTGCTGCGCCGGCTCCGCACCGGCCGACTGTGGTTCTGGGTCGACCAGTCCGGGCAGCCGGTACACCTCACCGGCGTCAACCCGCCGTCGTTCGGGGTGGCCCGCATAGGACCGGTGTATACGCCGCCGGCGGAGCGCGGGCGTGGCTGGGCAAGCAACGCTGTCGCCGAGATCTCCCGGCGGATCCGGGTCGGAGGCGCACGGGTTTGCCTGTTCACCGACCAGGCAAACCCGACCTCGAACAAGATCTACGCGGCCCTCGGCTACCAGCCAGTCGTCGATATGGCCAACCTTGTCACTGTCCGCTGACCTCGCCAGTCCATCGCGAGGAGCTTATGCAAGGAGATGCATGATGCAGCTGTACATACTGCCGCTGGGCGATTGCTGCTGTAACTACGAGGTCATCGCTCCCGGCGTCGCGGACGGCAAGCGCATCCACATACCGGTGCCGTCGTTCTTGATCCGCCTCGATGACGACTCGCTTGCGCTCATCGACACCGGAATGAGCCGCCTGCACATCGCTGATCCCGAGCTCACCTGGCGCGGCACGCCCTTCGCCGAGTCGCTCGTGCCGGACATGCGGCGCGAGGACAGCCTGCTGTGGCGGCTGGCAGAGCTGGACATCGCACCTGCCGACATCAAGCACGTAATCAACACGCACCTGCATTTCGATCACGCTGGCAACAACGACCTGCTGACGGACGCGACGTTCTTCGTGCAGCGCGAGCATTACCAGTACGCCAAGGACAATCCCGCCTTCCCCAACCAGTACTGGAACCTGCCGGCCCTGAGCTACGAACTGCTCGACGGCGAGACCACGCTGTTCCCCGGTGTCGAGGTAATACCGACGCCTGGTCACGCCCCCGGCCACCAGTCGGTGCTGCTGCGGCTGCCCGAAAGCGGCAACATGATGATCTGCGGAGACGCCGTCTACTGTCAGGAGAACTACGACCACGACGCCTGGGGTGGCCAGGCGGACCCGAAGACGGCCCGCGTCAGTGCCCTGGCCCTGCGTGACCGGGCGGCACGCGAGAGCGCCTCGATGATCTACGGCCACGACCGGAACCAGGCCAGGACCCTGCGCTTTTCAACCGAGTCCTACCACTAGCCCTCTCGTTTCCAGGCGGGGGCTCCGGTCAGGTGGTCTGAGCGATCAGCACCGAGCACGGCGCACGGTGCGCGACGGAATTCGGCACGCTGCCGAGCACCCGGCGGACCCCGGCCATCCCCTTGTTGCCAACCACGATGAGGTCGGCGCTGATCTCCTCGGCCACCTCGCAGATCGCCTCGGCCGCGGCACCGCTTCGCGCATGCGTCTGCGCGCTAAGGCCGGCTGCCCGCGCCCGCGACGCGTGGTCGGCCAGCACCGACTCCGCCACGTCGCCGGTCGCCACGCCCGGGTCGTCGGTACCTGGGGCACTGAGGTGCTGCGGCCGGTAGGCAGACACGATGTGCAGCTGACCGCCGGTGAGTTTCACCAGCTCGATCGCCTGCCGGACCGCCTCGGCTGCCGTCTCGGAGGCATCCGCTCCCACCACTACCGTCTCGAACACTTAGCCTCCATCCTCACGCCACCCGGATCCGTGGCCTGCGCCGCACTATAGCCCGTTTGTCCGTCAAGATCTCGCTGCTGGGTACCACCTTCATCGCAAAATTGATCGCCGAAACGATCACGAAATAGTCGCGCGCGCCCTGCGACGGCAGCCGCGAGCCGGATGCGACCACCGCGCGGCAAGCGCCTTAGCTGCCGTAACAGCACTAGCGAGGGTGCGCCTGGCTCCCCGCCCTGCGCTGAATGTGCGGCGGAGCGATCAGGCCGGCGGGCATTGCCGGGTCGGCTACCGGCTCTCGCCAGCGGGTGTCCAGCGGCAACTCCCCCGCCCACAGGCCGAGGCGGGCATCCGGGCTGTCCGCGTCGTCCGGCGGGCCGGATCGCACCTTCACCGACGCCTCGGCCAGGGACAGTGCAAGCAGCCTGGTCGCCGCCAGTTCCTTGCGGCTGGGCTGGCGGGCATAGTCCCACTGGCCGGGCGCGAGGTGCTCGGAGACCAGCCGCAGCCCGGCTAGCTTCTCCGCCGGGTCGTCGACGACGCGCGGCCGTGCGTAGATCATCGCGCTGCGGTAATTGACTGCGTGCTCGAAGACCGAGCGGGCCAGCACCAGCCCGTCAACGACCGTCACGGTAAGGCACGCTTCGGCCTCCGCCGCGAGACTCCTGCTCGCCACGGAGCCATGCACGTACGCGTGCTGGTCGTCGAAGCCGTAAATCGTTGGTATGACCATCAGCCCCTGGTCCGTGGGCACGCCAAGGTGACCCACAAACCCGGCGCGCAATACCGCGAACAACTCGGCCCGGTCAGCGCGGCCTTGCTCGTGCAGCCTCCGGTGCCTGGTGCGCGAGGTGGCGGACAGCGGCCCGGCCGCACCAGGTACGCTGCTGGATCCGGTATCCGCCACTAGCAACCGCCTTGAGAACGGAATGAGTTGCCACTACTCTAAACCGCAACTGATTCAGTACTCAACTCGGTCACCGTGCGCGGTCGTCACGGTCAGGCGTACGCGGCCAGCCGCTTCCGGAGCAGCAGGCGGGCCCGGTGCAACCGGGACATCACCGTGCCGATCGGCACGCCGAGCATCTCGGCAATCTCGCGGTAGGGGTACCCCTCCACGTCGGCCAGGTAAATGGTGGCGCGGAAGCAATCCGGCAACTCCCGGAGCGCCTCTCGCACCTCTGAGTTTCCGAACTGGCTCAGCACGGCGTCTTCGGCCGAGGGCTCGCTCCTGGCCGGGCTAGTCGCCGACCAGCTAGGGGCCGACGACACCAGCGCTTCGAACTCCGGGCTCAGCACCTGCACGGGTTCGCGCTGGCGCTTGCGGTAGCCGCTGACGAAGGTGTTCGCCAGGATGCGGAACAGCCAGGCCCTGCCGTTCGTGCCCGGCGTGAAGTGCCGGAGCCCGGCGTAGGCACGAGTCATGCTCTCCTGCACCAGATCCTCTGCGTCGATGGGGTTGCGCGTCATCCGGAGCGCCGCGGGATACAGGTCCCGCTGGTGTCCGGCCAGTTCCTGCTCGTAAATGAGGTGGTCATCAGATGCGCGGGCGCCCATTGCCATGAGTGCTATCGCCTCCTGTGCTGGAGGCGGCCAGCGCCGACCCAGCACTCATCGGGCCGCGCCCGGGTCACGGGCGCGGCACAGGTGCCCCACTAGCGTCATGACAAGCCCGGCGACGCGGTTACGGGGGGTCAGCGCGCCGCAGCCAGTTAGCTTGAACTGGATGTATTTAAACCGCTACTTACCGTCATGTCAAAAGCACCACTCAAGTCACGCTTCACATCGCAACTGAATCCGCAGCACGCTGGAGCGGGGTGACCAGCACCGAGCGTAGCCGAGCCGGAAGGGCAACGGGGCCTGCCGTCGCTAGCGCAGGGCCAGCTCGACCGCCTGCTGCCGGGACAGCGCCGCACCCTGGCGGTAGGTCTCGCTGAACTGTGCCTCGCCCAACTGCTCGCGCAGCCGGCCCTGCTCGGCCACGCGCAGCCGCTCTTCGATGGGCGACCAGGAGATGCTGCCGTCGGCCAGGGCGTAGCCAAGCCGGACGTCTGCCGCGCCGTGCAGCATGGCGGCTTTCATCTCATCGCCCTGCCAGGCCGCACAGCAGGCGGCGCTGAACAGCACCTCGCACACGTCCAGCCGGATGCCGCTGCGCCGCGCGACCTGCAGGCAACGCCGGACCAGCGGCACCGCGTCGGCTGGCTTGCCCTCGATCAGCAGCAGGATCGCCAGGTCCTCGCGAAAGAAGTACAAGTACATCTCGTCCCCGAGCCGCTCGGCGGCCGCGATCGCCGCCTGCAGATGCGACCGTGCCGGACCAAGCGCGCCCTGCGCGATGTCCAGCGCGTACAGCCGGTGCAGCTCGTTGGCCGCGAGCAGCTCATCGCCGGACTGCCGGAAGCAGTCCAGGGCCTCCGCCCGCAGCCGTCGGTTCTCCTCGGCGGAAGTCTCAGCCGCCGCCAGGCATTTGAGCATCTCTCCCAGCAGCTGGCGGTCGCCAGTGGTGCGTGCGATGGCCACCGCCCGTGCGGCCAGTTCTTTCACCCGGTCCAGGTCACCGTCGGCGAAGATCAGGTCGCTGAGCAGCCCGAGGGCACGCGCATGCAGGACAGGATCGGCGAGGATCTCCGCCATGGCCAGGCCCCGCTCGGCGTAGCCCCTGGCCCCGGCCCGCGCGCTCGGATCGGCCTGGCGCAGCATCGACAGCAGCGCGGAGGTCGCCAGCTGCGCGCTCGCGGCGAGCACGGTCACGCCCGAGTCGTCGCGGTCGGCAGCCGCCCGCAGGAAGTTCAGCACTTCCGGCTGGGCGCGGCTGACGGCGAACCGCTGCAGCGCGACGCCGAGGCGGAGCAGGTCGCTTGTCCTGCCCTCGGCGGCCAGGTAGCCGAAGACCGCACGGAGGTTGTCCCAGTCGGCATCAAGGCGCCGGAGCCAGTATCCCTGCCGCCGGCCAGTAAGGGCCGGGCCGGCCTCGGCGGCGATGCGCAGGTAGAACGCGGCGTGCCGGTCCCTTATCGCGGTGAGCTCGGCTTCGCCGGCCGACTTGAACAGCTCCCTGGCCGCGTACTGGCGGACCGTCTCGAGAAGCCGGTAGCGGACCGTCTCGCCACCCGGCTCGCCCGGCCGGCTGTCGGCGGCTATCCGCTCGGCAAGCACCAGGCTCTTGTCGACCAGCGAGCCGAGCAGATCCAGCACGTCGATGACGTCGATCTCATCGGCCGCGCAGATCGCCTCGGCGGCCTCAAGCTCGAACCCGCCGGCGAACACCGACAGCCGCCGCATCGCCTCCCGCTCGGCCGGGCTGAGCAGGTCGAAGGACCAGTCGACGGTCGCCTGCAAGGTCTGCTGCCGCGGGAGCGCGTTGCGGCTGCCACCGGTCAGCAGCCGGAAGCGCTGATCCAGCCGCTCGCTCAGGTGCCGGAGCGACATCGACGACAGCCGCGCCGCGGCGAGCTCCAGCGCAAGCGGGATGCCGTCCAGGCGCCGGCAGATGGTAGCCACCAGCGGAGCCGCCGCATCGTCGAGCACGAACTGCGGCTCATGCGATCTCGCCCGCTCGACGAACAACTTCACCGAGTCGAAGCCCGCGAGGTCGGCCGCGCTGATCGCGTCCCGCGGCGGCAGCGACATCGAGGGAACGCGGTACACCCGCTCGCCCTCTATCCCGAGCGGCTCGCGTGAGGTGGCCAGGAACCTGACGCGCGGGCAGTACCGGA
>JAJYUU010000293.1 GCA_021792405.1 Actinomycetes bacterium | reverse complement strand
ATCGCGCGGGCGCGGCGAGGGCACCCGGTTGCGTTCGGTCGGCCCGGATCGGGGTTGCGCACGGCGATCTGCCGGGCCGCCGCGTTCGGGCGGCCGGGCACCGGGCTCGCGCAGCCGGCCAGGCTGGGCCGTGCCCGGATCGGGCAACCACCAGCGATCCGCCGGGCGGCGTGGCGGCAGCCGACCGCCCTCAGCGAAGCCGCCGCCGTCGGCAGGGCTCACATCAGGCATCCGTTAGCAGCTTCCGCCGAAGCGGAGGCTGAAGCCGGGCAGCGTGAAAGTTCCCGCGGTGGTGGCGTAAGCATGCTGTCGCAGGTCAGTGATGGTTACCGTGGCAGCCTGAAGGGCGAAGGCGCCTGCCGGGCCCCTCACCCCGGGCACCTGGGTGAGCTGGCTGGCATCCTCGCCCTGGCTCAGGTGCGTGAACTTAGCTCTTTTCCCGGAGAACCGGTCGGCGTCAACGACGAGGTCTGTCGCGGAAACTGGGGTTCCGTTGCCGCCGGCTCTAATGACCATCGAAAACGGCCCAACCCGGACGCTCTGGCAAAGGTTGGTTATCTTGGCCGAGCGAATCGCCGTGGACTCGAGGGTTACCTGGTTTGAGTTGCCGGGCAGGTCATTGAGAATCGAATGATCCACTACCGGGAACTGCTCAAACCCGTAGCCTCTCAGCAGGGACGCAGTCACAATGAACGGCTCGCCGGAGATGCTGATCGACACGGCGAGGACTGCCTGGGTGCTGAGCAGGATGAGCATGACGGCGAGCGCCATAGCAGGGATCAGGGTGATGGCGAACCGCCGCCAGCGCACTCGGCCTATCCTGCCGGGCGCCGTGCCTCCGAGAGAGGCCATGCTGTGCCTCCAAGATGCGGGCGGGGAGCCGCCCCCCCGAGGGTTATGCCGTGACATCGCCTGCTGTTGTGGACGCTCACGCAATTTCCCAGGAGCATTGGTCAGCTAATTCCCCGGGGGTTGCGGGCTGGTTCTGTTCTACCTGATGTTGTCACCTGTGGCGGGGATGACGCGCCGCGTCTTTTGCCGGCCGGCGGCTGGCCGGTTTCCGTTGGGCCCGGTGATTGACGTAATGGCCAGTTGAGCATCGCTCAGCTATGGCGGCTGCCGCAGCTAGTGCGTAGGGCGGCCGAGATCAGGATCGTCCGGGACGTCCAGGCCATGCTGGCGAAGCCGGCTAGCCCGGATGTCGTCGGCGTAGGCGGCAACCGTGAATACGCTGCCGCACAGAATCAGCGCGACCATCATCACCGCGAACCAGGCCGGCGCGGGCGAGAGCACCAGCAGGATGGCGGCCACCACAGCGCAGACAGGGATGATCACCGCCAGGTGCCGCAGCACTGTCCGGCCGCGCCACCCGGCATCGGTGAGCTCGTGCCGCACCCAGTCCCGGTTCTCGGCCGGGAGCCGGAACCCGGCCGAGAACTTCAGCCAGCCGAGGATGCCGGGATCGCCGGGCAGCCTGGCCATCAGCGCAACTGGCAGATTACAGCGCCGGCGGGCACGGTCTGGCCGACGCCGACGCTCAGCGCGGAGATGGTGCCGGCCTTGTGCGCTGTGAGCGGCTGCTCCATCTTCATCGCCTCGAGCACGACGATGGTGTCGCCGGCTTCCACGTGCTCGCCGTCCGCCGCGACGATCTTTACGATCGTGCCCTGCATCGGGCTGACCAGTTCATCTGCGGTCGCTGCGCTGGCCGTCGACCGGCTGCGGCGCCCGGCCGGCCCTGGCCGGGCCGTCGGGGCTGGCGCAGCCGTGCTGCCGACGCCGAAGCCGGCCGGCACCGTGACTTCGAGGCGCCTGCCGCCGACCTCGACAGTGATGCGCTCGCGTGCACCGGGCTCGGCGGCTGGAGTCCCTCCTGAGTACGGCGGTATCTCCCCGGCGAACTCGGTCTCGATCCACCGGGTGTGTACCTCGAACGGCTCGGCGGTGAAAGCCGGATCGCTGACGACCGCCCGGTGGAAGGGGAGCACGGTCGGCATGCCGTCGATCTCGAACTCGCCTAGCGCCCGCCGGGCACGCTGCAGCGCCTGCTCTCGGCTCGCGCCGGTGACGATGAGCTTGGCGATCAGCGAGTCGAATGCCTGCGGCACAGTCTGGCCCGCGGTGTACCCGGCGTCCAGGCGCACGCCAGGTCCGGCTGGCTGACGCCAGCCGGTGATGGTGCCGGGAGCCGGCAGGAAGCCGCGCCCGGCATCCTCGGCGTTGATGCGAAACTCGATCGAGTGGCCACGGGCCTCCGGGTCGGTATAGCCGAGTGCCTCACCGTCGGCGATGCGGAACATCTCCCGCACCATGTCGATGCCGCTGACCTCCTCGGTGACCGGGTGCTCGACTTGCAGCCGGGTATTGACCTCGAGGAAGGAGATCGTGCCGTCCTGCGCGATGAGGAATTCGCAAGTCCCGGCGCCTACGTAGCCAGCCGCGCGCAGGATGTCCGCCGACGCGGTCCGCAGTTGCTTGTCCTGCTCGGTAGTCAGGAACGGGGCCGGCGCTTCCTCGACGAGCTTCTGGTGGCGGCGCTGCAATGAGCAATCCCTGGTTGACACGATCACGACGTTGCCGTGAGCGTCCGCAAGGCACTGAGTTTCCACATGCCGGGGCCTATCCAGGTACCGTTCGACGAAACACTCGCCGCGGCCGAACGCAGCGACTGCCTCGCGCACGGCGGATTCGAACTGGCTGGCAATCTCCTCGATCGTCCTGGCTACCTTGAGGCCGCGACCGCCGCCGCCGAAGGCAGCCTTGATCGCGATCGGCAGCCCGTACCGCGCGGCGAACGCTTCCGCCTCCGCTGCGCCGCTGACCGGGCCGTCGGTGCCTGCCGCCAGCGGGGCGCCGACCTGCTGCGCTATGTGCCGGGCGCGCACCTTGTCGCCGAGCGCTTCGATCGCAGCTGGCGGCGGCCCGATCCAGGTCAGCCCCGCGCCGATGACAGCGCGCGCGAACTCGGCATTCTCGGCGAGGAAGCCGTAACCGGGGTGCACGGCGTCCGCGCCGCTGCGGGCTGCCGCCGCCAGTA
>JAJYUU010000292.1 GCA_021792405.1 Actinomycetes bacterium | reverse complement strand
AGTTCGACCATTCGGTTGAGTAGGCGCCGTCGATGCGCGGGATCGTGACATCTGCTGACGGCGGGTTGCCCTCCGGGTCATGCCAGACGAATAGCTGCTGGTTGCGTTCGAGCGTCAGCCACGACCTCGTGCGCGCGGTCGGAGGCACCCGGCGCGAGTACGGGATCTTCACGCACTTGCCGTCGCCGCCCCAGCGCCAGTCATGAAACGGGCAGGCGATCGCGTCGCCCTTGATTGTTCCCCGGCTCAGGTCGCCGCCCATGTGCCGGCAGTATCCGTCCAGGACGCGCAGCTCACCGGACTCGCCGGCGAAGACCACGAGCTTGGTGCCGAACGCTTCGACCCCGTGCGGGTTGCCATCGCGAAACGGCGCGGCCAGGCCGAGGCAGTGCCAGCCGCGGGCGAACCGGGCGGGCGGGGCGCCCGCGTCGATGCTCCGCACTCCGTTCCGGTCGTTCATGACTCCTCCAGCCAGCTGACCCGCGCCTGACTGGCAGCTGCTACCCCTAGACTAGAACATGTTCTAGTCTAGGGGTATGGTCGGCGCGGCGGCCAGGAAGGCGCACGGTAACGCTGGGAGCCGGATTGACTGAGAACGTGGCAGATCAGGTCCTGGCGGCCGTCCGCGACCTCCTCCCGGTACTCCGCGATCGAGCGCAGGAGACCGAGGACGAGCGGGTTGTGCCCGCGGAGTCCATCAAGTCTTTGCAGGAAACGGGGCTCTTCCGGCTCCTGCAGCCCGCCAGCTTCGGCGGCCTGGAAGCCGATCCGCTGGCTTTTTACACCGCGGTCCGCCTCGTCGCCAGCGCATGCGGCTCCACCGGCTGGGTGTCCTCGGTGCTCGGGGTGCACCCGTGGCATGTCGGCTTGTTTCCCCCGCAGGCCCAGCAGGACGTGTGGGGCGCCGATCCGGCGACCCGGATCTCCTCCTCCTATGCCCCGACCGGGAAAGCGGTCGAGGTCGACGGCGGGCACCAGGTCAGCGGGCGGTGGAGTTTCTCCTCGGGCTGCGATCACGCCAGCTGGGTCCTGCTCGGACAGATTGTCACCGACCAGGCGAACCGGCCGACGGACTTCCGCACGTTCCTGCTCCCTGCGCCGGACTACACGATCGAGGACGTGTGGGACACGGTCGGGCTCCGCGGGACCGGCAGCAACGACATCGTCGTGCATGACGCGTTCGTCCCCGCCCACCGGTCGCTCAGCTTCGTCGACGTGGCCAAGCTCGTCGTGCCTGGCCAGGAACTCAACCACGGGCCGCTCTTCCGGCTGCCGTACGGCTCAGTTTTCCCGTACTCGATCACTACGCCGATCATCGGCATGGCGACCGGCGCGTACCAGGCGCACGTGGCGTACACCAGGGAGCGCGTCAGGGTCGCCTATATCGGCCAGAAGGCGGCGCAGGACCCGTTCGCGCAGGTCCGTGTCGCCGAGGCGGCCGCGGAGATCGACGACGCGTGGGGCGCGCTGGAGCGGAACATGACCGACCTGATGGGCTGCGCCCGGGCCGGGCAGCCGATCCCGACCGACTTGCGGCTACGGGTGCGCCGGGATCAGGTCCGCGGCACCGGGCTGGCTATCAAGGCAGTGGACAAGCTGTTCGAGAACTCCGGCGGCCGGGCTCTGAAGACCGGCACGCCGATGCAGCGGTTCTGGCGGGACGTGCATGCTGGCAGAGTGCACGCGATCAACGACCCGGAGCGGGCACTGTCGATGTTCGGCGGCGGCGAGTTCGGCCTGCCCGTACCCGCCGACGCCATGCTGTGAGCGGACGCGGAAGTGGTGGGTGCGTGCTGGGCGGCGCGTGCTGGGCGGCGCGTGCTGGGCGGCGCGTGCTGGGCGGCGCGTGCTGGGCGGCACGCGCCGCGAGTTGCGCGCGCCGCTTTGCGCAAATTGCCGGAGTTCGCTGTCGGTGAATGTTGATCTGCTGCGGCTATAGCAACAATGGATTCACATTCATGAGGCGCTCGCGCCACCAGACCCGTGAACCGTGAACTTGAGGGGAACCGATGGCGGTGTTCAACTCCGTAGGCCATATGGCCGAGATCGGCGGGCTCGGTGTGCGTTACTACGACTCCGGCAGTGCGCCTGCCGGAGCAGTCGGGACTAGCCGCGGCGACGCGGATACCGTCGTCTTCTTGCACGGCGGCGGGCCTGGTGCCGCGTCCTGGAGCAACTTCGGCCGGAACTTCCCGGTGTTCGCCAAGCGCTTCAGGACCGTGATGATGGACCTGCCGGGCTACGGCCAGTCCGCCGCCCGGCCCGCCACCGGACATTTCTTCACCGTCGCCGCAGCCGCCCTCGCGGGGCTGCTGGACGAACTCGGCATCGAGAAAACGCATCTGGTCGGCAACTCCCTTGGCGGCGGCACAGCGCTGCGGTTCGCGCTGGACTACCCGGACCGGGCTGGCAGGCTGGTGCTGATGGGGCCGGGCGGACTCACGCTGAACGTGCTGTCCCCGGACCCGACCGAGGGCGTCCGGCGGCTGATGGAGTTCAGCGCGCCGCCAGGCCCGAGCCGGGAAAAGATGGCGGCGTTCCTGAAGATCATGGTCCATGACCAGCGCCTGGTGACCGACGAGTTGATCGACGAGCGATTCACCGTCGCTAGCCAGCCGGATGCACTGGCCGGGATGGCCGCGATGGGCAGCTCGTTCTTCGGCGAGCACGCGCAGGACGGCATGCTCTGGCGCGAGGCGCACCGGGTCAGGCACGAGGTACTGCTGATCTGGGGGCGGGAGGACCGGGTCAACCCGCTGGACGGCGCGCTCATCGCGGTCAAGCAGTTGCGGCGGGCTCAGCTCCATGTCTTCGGCGGCTGCGGTCACTGGGCCCAGCTCGAGAAGTTCGACGAGTTCAACGAGCTGTCGCTGCGTTTCCTGGCCGGCGGTGCGGCATGACCGGCCGGATAAGCTCGCTCGGATATCTGCGGATCAGCTCGACCGACGCCGCAGCCTGGCGGGACTTCGGCACTGCGGTGCTCGGCATGACCGAAGGGCGCGGTCCCGACCCGGACGCGGTGTACCTGCGGATGGACGATTTCCCGGCCCGGC
>JAJYUU010000143.1 GCA_021792405.1 Actinomycetes bacterium | reverse complement strand
GCGGCCTCGCCCAGGTAGTCGAAGGCCAGTGCCAGGTGGCCAACCTCGGCCGCGATCACCGCCTGCGTGCACGCGGACAACGACGAGTCACGCACGGTAAGCGCCTCGTAGTAATCGAAGTTGCGCCGCTTCTGCTCGGGGCTGAAGGCCTCGCCGCACAGTTGCATGGCCAGCACCAGGTCGGCCTGCTTGACGACCTGCTTTCGGTACAGGTCGAAATACGGGTAGTGCAGCAGCAACGGGTAGCGGTCGGGCGCCGTGCCGGCGAAGTCCCATACCTGATGACGGGTGAACGCGGCAGACTGCGGATGCACGCCCAGTGTCTCGTCGAAGGGCACGAACATCGCCTGTGCCGCATCCCGCCAGGCCGCCGCTTCCTCCGGATCGACGCCGAGATTCCGGGCCCGATCAGGGTACTTCTCCGCCGCGTTCGCTGCTTCGCGCAGATTATGCCGGGCCATCAGGTTCGTGTAGACGTTGTCATCGGCGATCGCGCTGTACTCATCCGGCCCGGTCACCCCGTCAATGTGGAACCCGCCCAGGCTGTCGTGATGACCCAGCGAGCGCCACAACCGCGCGGTGTTCACCAGCAGCTCGATGCCCTCCGCCTGGGCGAACTCCTCGTCCGCCGTGGCGTCGACATACCGCGTCACGGCGGCGGCGATGTCGGCATTGACATGAAACGCGGCGGTGCTGGCCGGCCAGTAGCCCGAGCACTCCTCACCCGCGATCGTCCGCCACGGGAACGCGGCCCCCTGCAGCCCGAGCTCGGCCGCCCGCCGCCGCGCCGCGGGCAGTGTCGCATGCCGCCACCGAAGCGCGCTCGCCGCAGCGTCCGGTGCCGTCAGCGTCAGCACCGGCAGCACGAACGTCTCGGCGTCCCAGAACGCGTGGCCGTGATAGCCAGGGCCGGTCAGGCCCTTCGCCGGGATCGGCCGTGACTCACCGCGAGCCCCGGCCTGCAGGACGTGGAAGAGGCCGAAGCGGACCGCCTGCTGGATGTGCACATCACCGTGCACCTCAACGTCGGCCCGGCTCCAGAAGTCGTCGAGGTAGGCGCGCTGGGCGGCGCGCAGGCCATCCCAGCCAACCTGCTGCGCGCTCGTCAGCGCCGCCCATACCTGATCCCGCACCGCGTTCAGTGACCGCTGGCTCGACCAGCCGTAACTGACGAACTTGAGCACGCGCAGCCGCTGTCCCGGCTGCAGCGCCACCGACACGGCGACCAGGCCGCCGTCTTCGAACAGCTGCGACTCCACTCGCGTCCCGGCAGGCGCGTCGATGATGTGATCCATCGCGGCAGCCACCCGCAGCCCGCTCTGCCGCGTCTTGTGCACGAGCACCACGGCCTCGCCGTGCCTGCCCCGGTATTCCTCCACCAGCGGCTGCTCAAGCACCACCGCGGCCCGCGGGTCGGTGGCGGGCGGTGGCGGCAGCTGCTCGTTCGCGACGAGCTGGGATTGCACCGCGATCTGCAGCCTCGCCTCGATCGGCTCGACTTCATAGCAGATCGCCGCGACCGCGCGGTGGGTGAATGACACCAGCCGGGTGGATCGCACCCGCACCGACCCGCCGACGGGCGACGTCCACTCCGCCCGCCTCGACAGCGTGCCGGCCCGGAAGTCGAGCACGCGCTCGTGCGAGAGCAGCCTGCCGTACCTGACGTCGAACGGCTCGTCGTCAACGAACAGCCGGATCAGCCGGCCGTTCGTGACGTTGATGACCGCCTGCTCGAACTCCGGCCGGCCGTAGGCAAATTCGCCGACCGGCAGCGGCCGCACCTCATAGACGCCGTTGAGGTAGGTTCCGGGCAGCCCGTGCGGCTCGCCCTCATCCAGGTTGCCCCGCCAGCCGACATGTCCGTTCGACAGCGCGAACACTGACTCGGTCTGCGCCAGCCGGCCAAGGTCCAGGCCGGTCTCGCGCACCGACCACGGTTCTTCGCTGAACTCGGGCTGCTTGATCACGTCTGCTCCGGCAACTCACTTAGGTCACGAGCACTATGCCAGCCTACGAGCGACGGCTTTGGGCGGTGAGCCAGCCCGGCGCGGCGTCCAGCCTGCCGGTGCGTGCAGGATGGTAGCCAGACGAAGCGGGGGGTCGGCGAAATGGCCGAGGGAGTCCGGCTGAGCGCAGCCGTGGTGTTCGTGCGCAACCTTGCCAGGTCGGTAGATTTCTATCGCGAGCTGCTGGGACTCGACCTCGCCGACCGCAGCCCGACTGCCGCGCTGCTGATCTCGCCGGAGGGGTCGGAACTGGTGCTGCGGGAGTCCGGCGCCAATGCGCCGCATCCGCTCGGCGCCATCGGAGTGCAGTACCTGATCTGGAGCGTGGCGAGCAAGGCCGATCTCGAGCTTCGCGCCGGAATCCTGCGGCACAACTCCGCTTACCGCGAGACGCGCACGAGTCAGGACGCCACCGTGGTCGAGGGCCGGGATCCCGACGACGTGCCGGTCATGCTGTTTTACGCCGACGGCGGGCAGCCTTTGCTGCGCAAGCTGACGGCCCGCATCTACGCCTGGTAGGCACGCCCGGAGTGTCAGACGCCGTTAGCTCCTGGCATCGGCTAGCGTGCCGGAAGTGCCATGTTGTGTCTGCGTTACCGGGCGGCCCCGCGCCACCGGGCTGGCAGCCTGGCGGCAGGAGGTGAGTTGACGTGGGCTTTATCAGGTCGCTTTTCGGGCCGGCCGGCCTCGGCATCGTCGTCTATATCCTGATCGGCATCTTCGTCAACACCGCGCCGCCCCATCTGCCGCACGCGATCGCCTCCCTGGCGGCGTTGCACAGTTGGGTGCAGTACCTGATCTCGGTGTTCTTCTGGCCGCTCAGCCTCTGGGGGCCTGCCTTCACGATAGGCAAGTGGTCGCCGTGACGGCCCCGGCCGCCATCGCCCGCAGCAGATCTGACCGCATGCGCTTAGGTCGCTACGAACCGTATCGGCAGCCGCCAAACGCGCAATCCGCGGCGAATGCGGCGTGGTACCTTCAGCTAACGCCTTACGCTGGGCCGTGACTTCCACCAGGGTCGGCCAGACGTGACGAGGTCGGGTAGCGAGTAACCTAAGACCGGACGGCGCGGCTCTACCTGCGACGGCACCTAGCAAGTGCAGGACCGCTCATGGAGGCATGGCCGAGTTGACGCAGGCACCCACCCAGCCGCCGGGTCCGCCAGGACCTGCCAGTCCGGCTGGCCGCCCCGGAACTCGCGTCCCCGTCGCCAGCCCTGCGCCGACCGGCCCGGTCGACCGGCTGATGAGCACGGTCATCAGGAAGCTTGCCTGGAGCAGGCTCGCCCACCCCAAGGTAGCCGTTGCCGTATCCGGCCTCGGCCTGCTGCTCGGGATGATGGTGGGCGCCACGGCGCCGAACACCGCGACCCTGCCGATCACCCGCGCGGGCCTGGCGCTTCCGCTCTCGCACCTGCTCCCATCGCTGGTCAACGACAAAGTCCTGACGATGGTACTGGTCTACGCCGGCGACGTCTGCGCCTGCCTCGGGCTGGCCGGCATGCTGTGGGCGCACAGCCAGGGGTGGCGCCCGCAGCCGCGGCACCTGTTCGCCGTCAGCGCCGTGGTCGTCGCGGCCATGGCCTGCCTGACCCCGGTCGGCTCCTCCGATACGGCAAGTTACGCGGCCTACGGCCGGATAGCCGCGCAAGGCGGCAATCCGTACCTGTCCAGCCCAGCCGCCTGGCTGCTCCATCACCCGGGCGACGCGGCGTACTACCGCCTGATCGGCGCTGCCTGGAAGGGGCAGCCATCCGTCTACGGGCCGTTCGCCACGGCGATCCAGAGGTTTGCCGCGTCGATCGGCGGAGCGGACGCCGCGACCACCGTCTGGATCTTGATGATCCTCAACGCGACGGCGTTCCTGGCCGTCGGCTGGCTGCTGCTGAAGACATCCGACGATCCGATCCGGGCGACGCTGTTCTGGACGGCTAACCCGGTGCTCATCTACCAGCTGGTCAGCGGCGGCCAGCTGGACACCTTCGTGGCCGGGGCGGCGATCTGCGCGATCCAGCTTGCCCGTCGCGCCGCCAGCATCTGGGGCGATGTGCTGATCGGCGTGCTGATCGGGCTCGGCCTCGGGGTCAAAGCCACGGCGGGCCTGGTCGCGCTCGGGCTGGCCTGGCCGATGCTGCGACGGGGCGAGTGGCTGCGGGTCGCCCGCATCGCGCTGGTGTCACTGGTCGTGGTGGGGCTGCAGTACAGCTCCTACGGCCTCACCGCGCTGAAACCGCTCTTCGAAGGCGCCAAGTGGGTCATACTCCCCTCACCCTGGCGATTCGTCCAGATGCTCGGAGACGTGCTGCACATCAGTTCCGGCACGATCACCATTGTCATCGGCAGTCTGTGGCCGATCGCCATGTTCGTCGTAGCCTGGCTGATCTACCAGCGAATTTCTTCGGAGCAGCCGAGCGAGGTGGTGGCTCCGTTCGCACTGACATTCGCCTGGGTCCTGGTCTACCCGTGGGTCTTCCCGTGGTATACCGCGATCGCCTGGATAGCGCTGACGCAGGTTCCCCGCAACCGGATGACCAGGTGGCTGACGATCGTCACCGTCCTGCTGGCCATGTGGCATTCCGGCGGCGGGCAGGGAACGGGGCCGGTGTGACGAACGGCCAGGCGCGCGGCGCACGGCCAGGGGGCACGATGGCCGCGCGTGCGCGGCCAGTCGAAGGCGCCCTGGCTAGCCAGCAGACTCGCGGTGGTCAGCAGGTCCTGGCCGGCCGGGCCGGCCGCCAGTACGCGGCGGTGGCCGGCGTCCTGCGCCGGCACTGGCTGGCCGCGGCGCTGCTGTCCGCAGGCCTTGTGCTGCGAGTGCTGGCGCAGTTCGCGTACCGGCCGGCGCTGTTCTACATCGACTCGGTCAAGTACCTGTATGACGCGGCCGGCAACGATCCAGAGGGCTATAAGGCGCCGCTGCGGGCCATCGCCGCGGTGTCCAACCTCGATGTGGTCATCGCGGTCCAGCACGTGCTCGGCCTGGCGATGGCCGTGGTGATCTACGTCCTGCTGCTGCGCCGGGGCTCCCCCCGCTGGCTGGCGGCCCTGGCGATCGCGCCGGTCTTGCTGGACGCTTACCAGATCCAGGACGAGCAAGCGATCATGCCGGGCACCTGGTTCGAGGCCCTGATCGTCGCCGGAATCGCGATCCTGCTCTGGCAACCGCGCGTTACCTGGCCGCGGGTGGTCCTGGCAGGGCTGGTCCTCGGAACCTCGGCCACCGTCGCCCAGGTGGGCGAGGCCCTGATCCCGGCCGCGGCGGTCTTCGTGCTCGCGGCTGGCACGGGCTGGCGGCAGGCCGCCGGCAAGGCGGCCGCGCTGTGCCTGGCCTGCGCCGTGCCGATCCTGGCCTACTGCACCGGTTCCTACCTGCTCACCGGGAATTTCTTCCTGTCCCATCAGGGCGTCACGTCGTTCTACGGCCGGACCGCGGCGGCCGTCGACTGCGCGACGATCAGGCTGCCGCCTGCGCAGCGGGGGCTGTGCCCGACTGCCGCGCAGCAGGCCCACGGCAACAACTGGCTTGAGTACGGGACATTTTCCCCGGTGCAGCACTACTACCGGACGCTGCCGCGGGCCGAGGTGGACTCGCTGGTGACGAGTTTTAACGACAGCGTCGTCCGGCAGCAGCCGCTGCGGTTGCTCGGCGCCTACCTGCGCGACGTGGTGAAGGTCTACGCGGTGGATCGGGTCACGGCACCCGGCGATCCGCCCATCTCGCGCTGGCAGTTCCAGACGTCGTTCCCGTACTTCTCCTCGCATGCCACGCCGGCCATCGTGGCGGCGGCCGTCGCCCGGTTCGGCGGCGGCAGGCCCGCCGTCTGGCGGCCGGTCGCGGCCTTCCTGCGGTCCTACCAGCTCGACGGCGGCTACACGCCGGGCCCGCTGCTGCTGCTGCTGACCGTGACCGGCCTGGCCGGCGCGGCCTTCGCGGCTGTCCGGCGGCCCGCGGTGCGCCGCGAGGCGGCACTTGCCTGCCTGCTGTTCTTCGCCTCGGCGGTGTCGGTGACGCTGGTGTCCGACCTGTTCGTGTACTCCTGGCGGTATCAGCTGCCGTTGCTGGTTACCCTGGTGCCGGCCGGCGCGCTCGGGATCAGCGTGCTCATGAACTCAATCGGGACAATGCGCGTGTCGCGCTCCGCCAGCGGCGGTGACCAGGAAAGGACGCGTCGCGATGACGGCGGGCAACCGGCTTAAGGCGGCGCGACCTTCGCGGCACAGCTGGATCCGCGCCGCCCGGGCGGCGCGGCGGGCCCCGGTGACCGACAGCGATCGCCGGCCCGCCCTGGCCCTGTCGCACCGCGCCGCCGGCGGCGTCGCGTTCGCTACCTCGCTCGCGGTGTTCCTGGCCGTCTTCGGGGTCTTCCCCAAGCGCCCGTGGTCGATGCTTGACCTCCGGGTGTACCTGTGGGGCGGCCGGAACGTCCGGCTCGGGCATAACCCGTACCTCCACACGTTCCTGCCGCACAGCCTGCACTTCACCTACACCCCGATGGCCGCGGGCATCTTCGCGCTGCTGACGTTCCTGAGCGTGCCGACGGTGAAGCTGCTCTCGGTGGCGGCTGGCATCGCGTCGCTGGTGGTCACGCTCTGGCTGACGACCGGCGCACTCGGCCGGGGGCGCTCGCCTGCCCGCATCGGGGCCGTCCTGGCGGCGGCCGCGCTGGCGCTCTGGCTCGAGCCCGTCCGGCTGACGCTGTCGCTCGGGCAGGTCAACCTGGTGCTGATGGTCATCGTCGTGGCCGACCTGTGCCTGCCCGATTCTCGCTGGTGGAAGGGCGCTGGCGTGGGCCTTGCGGCCGGCTTCAAGCTGACGCCGCTGATCTTCATCCCCTACCTGCTGCTCACCCGGCGGTTCCGGGCGGCCGCCGTGGCGGCGGGGACCTTCGCCGTGACGGTCCTGGTCCCATTCGCGGCGATGCCGAGGGCAAGCCGGCTGTACTGGCTCGACGGTCTCTTCCTCAACCCGAAGCGCCTCGGAAACGTACACTACGTCGGGAATCAGTCGCTGTACGGGGCGCTCCTGCGGCTGCTCGGCAGCGCTGCGGCGGCGCGGCCCTACCAGCTGCTCGCCGACGTGCTGATCGGCCTGGGCGGCCTGGCGCTGGCGGCGTGGGCCTCCCGCCGCGGCCAGGAGATGGCCGGCGTGCTGATCTGCGCGCTCACCGGCCTTCTGGTGTCGCCGGTCTCGTGGTCACACCACTGGGTGTGGATCGCGCCGATGCTGGTCGCCCTGGCGGACTTCGCGGCGCGCCCGTCTTCGCTTGCCGCCGCGGTGCGCTGGCGGCGCAGCTGCTGGCTCTGCGCGGCGGCAGCGGCGGTCGTCTTTTCCGGCTTGATCTGGGCCGTGCCATCGCCTGCCGTGCAGGGGTATGTCATGACCGGGCCGCAGCAGCTGATCGGGGACCTGTATGTGCTGGCCGGCCTGGCCGGCCTCGGCATGATCGCCGCCCTGATGGTGTCCGCCCGGCGCAGCGACCAGCGGCTGGCAGTGCCCGCGGTTGCCAGGGACGGCGGCGAGCCCCTTGAGCCAGGCCTGGCCGCCCAGCCCTGAGGCATTCCAGCGGGGTGAGATTCCAGTGCAGGGAGGACGCGAATGACCGAGCCGGTGGCCGGCTGGCCTGGCGAATTCGTCCGCTCGCTGCGGGTCGAGCCGGGCACCAAGATCACCCTGCCGGGTGATTTCGATCCCGGTCAGCGCTTCGGCGTGGGCAAGGGCGCCGATGCCGACCGCATGCTGCGCCAGGGTGTCCAGTTGCTGGCGGAGTACCAGGAACGGCTGGCGGCGCAGCGGACCTACGCCGTCCTCGTCGTTGTGCAGGGCATCGACGCGGCCGGCAAGGACAGCACCATCCGCCACGTGATGAGCGGCGTCAATCCGCAGGGCGTGCACGTGTCGAGCTTCAAGGCACCGTCGGCAGGCGAACTCGAGCATGACTACCTCTGGCGGCACGCCAGCCGGCTGCCCGCGCGGGGCGAGATAGCGATTTTCAACCGGTCGCATTACGAGGAGGTGCTCGTCGTCCGGGTGCACCCGGAGATCCTGGCCCGCGAGACGCTGGCGCCGGATGCCCTCGGCCCGGATCTGTGGCAGCGCCGCTACCGGGAGATCAACGCCTTCGAGCACTATCTGGCCGATAACGGCATCCGGCTGGTCAAGCTCTTCCTGAACCTGTCGAAGGAGCGGCAGCGGGCCCGCTTCCTGCGGCGGATCGACCAGCCGGACAAGAACTGGAAGTTCTCCGCCAGCGATGCGCGCGAGCGCCAGTACTGGGACGACTACCAGCGCGCGTACGCCGAGATGCTGTCCGCCACCAGCACCGAGTGGGCGCCGTGGTACGTGCTGCCTGCCGACCACAAGTGGTTCACCAGGATCTGCGCGGCCGCGGTGATCGCGCAGGCGCTGATCGAGATAGACCCGCAGTACCCGGTGCCGGATCCAGCGGAGAGACGGGAACTGGCGCGCGCACGGGCAGAGCTCGAGGCAGAGGTCCCGGCCGGCCAGCGTGCACGCGGCAGCGCGGCGAAGCCGGCCGCCAGGAAGCCGCGCTCGGGCTGACGGCCGGCCCGTGCGCGCTGGTTTGCCGCCGGGCGCGTGCCCGGCGGCTCCCGCGGTCAGGCCGCTGTCGCGCGGAAATAGTGACCCTTGCCGAGGTCCTCGATGAGCCTGGGCTGCGCGGGGCGCCAGCCGAGCAGTTCGCGAGTCAGCGTGCTGGAGGCCGGGCTGTCGAGGCCGATGAAGCCGGCCAGCCAGCTGAAATGCCCGACCGCGTCCTGCGGCGCGATCGACGCCACCGGGACATTCAGGTGGCGGCCGATGATCTCGGCGATGTCGCGGATGGCCACGCCCTCGTCCGCGACCGCGTGCAGCGTCGACCCGGCGGGCGCGCTCTCGACCGCGAGGCGGAAGAGGTGCGCCGAGTCGAGCCGGTGCACGGCGGGCCACCGGTTGGCTCCGTCACCGAGATAGCCGGCGAAACCCTTGCTCCGGGCGGTGGCGACAAGGGCGGCCAGGAAGCCGCGGTCGCCGTCGCCGTGATTCGTCGGCGGAAGCCGCACGATCGAGGAGCGGACGCCGCGAGCCGCCAGCGAGAGCGCGAGCTCGCCAGTCTCCCACCGGGTTCGCGGGCCGCCGGCCAGCTGGGTGAACTCGCCTGCGGTGTGCCCGTCTTGCTCGGTAGCGACCCGCCCCGGCTTGAGGCCCAGCGTTCCTGAGGCAATGACCAGCGGCCGGCCCGAGCCGGCCAGCGCGTCGCCGAATGTCTCGACGGCGCGGCGGTCGGCGTCGGCGGCTGCCTCGAAGCCTCCCGAGAAGGCGATGTCGTGCTTGAACGCCAGGTGGATGACCCCGTCCGACGCCGCAGCCGCCTGGCGCAGAACTTCGGGGTCATCGAGAGTGCCGCGATGCACCTGTACGCCGACCGAGGTGAGGGCGGCGGCGGCGGCATCCGAGCGAGCCAGCCCGGCGACCTGATGGCCGGCGTCAAGAAGCTCGGCAACGACAGCGGACCCGATCCAGCCGGATGCGCCGGTGATGAAGTACTGCATGAGAAGAGACCTCCAGTGGCTCGGCGGTCCCCGGTGCCGTGGCCCGCCATGTCAGTGACTGCCATCAGCCTAGCACGCTGACGTCAGTGACTGACGTCAGGCTCTGGTCGCCGGCTTGTACCATCGGCCCATGGGGCGTTGGCAGCCAGACAGCCAGGGCAGGCTCGAGCAGGCGGCGCTCGCGCTCTACTCGGAGCGAGGGTTCGAGAACACAACAGTCGCGGAGATCGCCGCCCACGCGGGCCTGACCGAGCGGACCTTCTTCCGCCACTTCGCCGACAAGCGCGAGGTGCTGTTCTGGGGCGCTCCGATGCTGGAGGGGCTAATGGTGAGCGCGGTCGAGGCGGCCCCGGCGAGTGCGGCGCCGATCGATGCCGTCGCCGCCGCGCTCGAGGCCACCGGGCCACTGCTGGAGGAGCGCCGGGACAGCGCCCGGCAGCGCCAGCGGATCATCGACGCGAATGCTGACCTGCGCGAGCGGGAACTGGTCAAACTGGCGTCGCTGGCCGGCGCACTGGCCGGCGCGCTGCGCCGACGGGGCGTCGGCGAGCCGGCCGCAACGCTGACCGCCGAGGCCGGGATAGCGGTCTTCAGGGTCGCGTTCGCGCGCTGGGTCAGCGACCCGAAGTCGCGCGACCTGCCGCAGCTCATCCGGGATTCGCTCGGCGAGTTGCAAGCCGTGACCGCTCGCCGCTGACGACTCAGACTTGATTCATTCTAGAAAATGGGCCAGACTTCAGGACGTGCCCACACCGACGGACTACGAGCGCTTGCTGCGCGGGGCCGCGCTGCGCGTGACACGTCCCCGGCTCGCCGTGCTGGCCGCGGTGTACGACCATCCGCACGCCGACACCGACTCGATCATCGGCTTCGTTCGCGAGCACCTCGCCGAGGTGTCGCATCAGGCCGTCTACGACGTGCTGCGGGCACTAACCATGGCCGGCCTGGTGCGGCGCATCCAGCCGGCCGGCTCAGTGGCCCGCTACGAGTCGCGGGTCGCCGACAATCACCACCACGTCGTGTGCCGGTCGTGTGGCGCGATCGCGGACGCGGACTGCGCTGTCGGCGACACGCCCTGCCTGACCGCGTCCGACGATAGCGGCTACGCGATCGACGAAGCCGAGGTCATCTACTGGGGCATGTGCCCCGGCTGCTCCGCTGCGCTGAGTTCCTAGCACATCATCTGATTCCGGAAGGATTCCCGTGTCTGACACTCCTGACGCCGTCGTTGGCGAAATGAACGAGGAAAGCGAAGGCTGCCCGGTCGCGGCCGCCCGACCCAGCCACCCGACCGAGGGCGCGGGTAACCGCGTCTGGTGGCCGAACCGGCTCAACCTGAAGATCCTCGCCAAGAACCCCGCCGTGGCCAACCCGATGGGCGAGACGTTCAGCTATGCCGAGAAATTCAAGACCCTCGACCTCGCCGCGGTGAAGCGGGACATCGCGGCTGTGCTGACATCCTCGCAGGACTGGTGGCCGGCCGACTTCGGGAACTACGGGCCGTTCATGATCCGGATGGCCTGGCACAGCGCGGGCACCTACCGCATCAGCGATGGCCGCGGCGGCGCCGGGGCCGGCCAGCAGCGCTTCGCCCCGCTCAACAGCTGGCCGGACAACGGTAACCTCGACAAGGCCCGCCGGCTGCTCTGGCCGGTCAAGAAGAAGTACGGCCGGAAGCTGTCCTGGGCGGACCTGATCATCCTGACCGGCAACGTCGCCCTGGAGTCGATGGGCTTCAAGACCTTCGGCTTCGCCGGCGGCCGCGAGGACGTCTACGAGCCAGACGAGGACGTCTACTGGGGCCCGGAGACCACCTGGCTCGGCGACCAGCGCTACAGCGGCGACCGGGACCTCGAGAACCCGCTGGCCGCGGTCCAGATGGGACTCATCTACGTGAACCCCGAGGGCCCGAACGGCAACCCGGACCCGCTCGCCGCGGCCAGGGACATCCGCGAGACGTTCCGTCGCATGGCCATGAATGACGAGGAGACCGTCGCCCTCATCGCCGGCGGGCACACCTTCGGCAAGACGCACGGCGCCGGCCCGGCCGAGCTTGTCGGCCCGGAGCCGGAGGGCGCGCCGATCGAGCAGCAGGGCCTGGGCTGGCAGAGCGCGTACGCCAGCGGCAAGGGTGCCGACGCCATCACCAGCGGCCTGGAGGTCACCTGGACCCCGACGCCGACCAAGTGGAGCAACAGCTTCCTGGAGATCCTCTTCGGCCATGAGTGGGAGCCGGGCACCAGCCCGGCGGGCGCCCACCAGTGGGTCGCCAAGGACGCCGACGCGATCATCCCGGACCCCGCCGAGCCTGGCAACCCGTCGAAGCGCCGCAAGCCGACCATGCTCACCACCGACCTGTCGCTGCGGTTCGACCCGGTCTACGAGCCGATCTCGCGACGCTTCCTCGAGCACCCGGACGAGTTCGCCACCGCGTTCGCCCGCGCCTGGTTCAAGCTGACGCACCGTGACATGGGCCCGGTCGCCCGTTACCTCGGGCCGGAGGTTCCGGCGGAGACGCTGCTGTGGCAGGACCCGATCCCGCCGGTCAGTCACGAGCTCGTCGCGGCTGCCGACATCGCCAGCCTGAAGAGCCAGATCCTGGCATCCGGACTGACCGTCTCGCAGCTGGTCTCCACCGCATGGGCGTCGGCTGCCACCTTCCGCGGCAGCGACAAGCGCGGCGGCGCCAACGGGGCGCGCATCCGCCTCGAGCCGCAGAGCGGCTGGGAGGTCAACAACCCCGGCGAACTGGCGGCGGTGCTGCGCACCCTTCAGGGCATCCAGGAGGCTTTCAACGCCGCGGAGACCGGGCAGAAGAGAGTCTCGCTCGCCGACCTGATCGTGCTCGGCGGGTGCGCGGGCGTCGAGGAGGCGGCCAGGCGGGCCGGTCACCACATCGAGGTGCCCTTCACGCCCGGCCGCACGGATGCGCTGCCGGAGCAGACCGATGCCGAGTCCTTCGCCGTTCTCGAGCCGACCGCCGACGGGTTCCGCAACTATCTCGGTAAGGGTCACCGCCTGCCCGCCGAGTACCTGCTGCTCGACCGGGCGAACTTGCTGACCCTCAGCGCCCCCGAGATGACCGTTCTTGTCGGCGGGTTGCGAGTTCTCGGCGCGAACTTCCAGCAGTCACCGCTCGGCGTCTTCACCTGCGCACCTGAGTCGCTGACCAACGACTTCTTCGTGAACCTGCTCGACCTCGGCACCACGTGGCAGCCGGCGTCCGCGGACGCGCAGACCTTCGAGGGCCGCGACCGCGCTACCGGCGAACTCCGGTGGACCGCCAGCCGCGTCGACCTCATCTTCGGGTCGAACTCCGAGCTGCGCGCACTCGCGGAGGTCTACGCCAGCGACGACGCGCAGGAGAAGTTCGTGCACGACTTCGTGGCTGCGTGGGACAAGGTAATGAACCTCGACCGGTACGACCTCGCCTGAATCCGGTTCAGCCCAGGTCGGCCCGCAGTCGGCCGGCCTGGGCTGAAGGCCCGCAAGGGCATTGGGCTGACATTATCCACCACAGCAAGGAGCTTATTACTAGGTTTGCTCTAATTCGTTCTGCAAAGTTACAGTAATGCCCCGATGTGTTGCTAGTAACGAAGACGAGGAAGAGCAGGCCGTTGTCCACGCTGCCACGATTGACGGCGGTCACGGGCCCGGTCCCCCGGCCGCGGCCGGGCATCCGGACCGCGGTGATCACGGCAATGGCGCTCGCCGTCGCCACGACTGCACTCGCCGCCTTCACCGCGTCGGGCGCTTCCGGCACGCGGAGCCTGCTGAAGGCCGCTATGGCCCAGCTATTCCGGTCGTACGAGGTGAACACGGGCCTCATCGGCGGTTCCTGGTGGCAAGCCGCGGTGGCGCTGTCAACCGTCGAGAGCTATGCGGAGGCCACCGGCGACACCAGCTACGACGCCGCGATCACGGAAGCGTTCGCGATCAACTCGGGCGGCAAATTCGAGAACGGCTCAAACGATGACACGGCTTGGTGGGCACTGGCCTGGCTGCGGGCCTACCACCTCACCCATCGCTACGCCTACCTGGCGCTGGCCGAGACCGAAGCCGATTACATTCACCAGGACTGGGACAGCACCTGCGGCGGCGGAGTCTGGTGGCAGCGCGACCCGCGGTCGTACAAGAACGCCATCGCCAACGAACTGTTCCTGGAACTGACCGCGTGGCTGCACAACAGCATCCCCGGCGACACCAAGTACCTGGCCTGGGCGAACGCCGAGTGGTCCTGGTTCAGCCACAGCGGCATGATCAACAAGGACAACCTGGTCAACGACGGGCTCGGCAACGACTGCAGGAACAATCACCAGCCCACCTGGACCTACAACCAGGGCGTGATACTGGCCGGTCTCGCCCAGCTCTACCGGGCCACCGGGAACCGCGCGCTGCTCACCGAGGCCGAGCGCATAGCCACCGCGGCGACCAGCCATCTCGTTATCGGCGGCGTGCTGAGCGAGCCCTGCCAGAGCGATGTCTGCGCCGACCAGTTCGGCACGTCCGCCCAGTCATTCAAGGGAATCTTCGTCCGCGACCTCAAGGTGCTGGCCGTAACGGCGAGGACGACTCAGTTCAACTCGTTCTTCAGGGCGCAGGCCAGGGCGATCCGAGACCACGACACCAGCGCCGCGCACCAGTTCGGCGTTTACTGGTCAGGCCCGATCGCCGGCGTCACGCCCGCCAGCCAGGCCAGCGCGCTGGCCGCCCTGGTGGCGTCGGTCAGGCTCCCCTAGGCCGCGCGCGGTACCAGCGACCTGCCGCCCGGTTTGAGGTCGGCCAGACGGGTTACGACTGAGGTTTCTGAGCACAACCGACAGGACGGGGAACGGTAATGCCCGACGTCTTCGACATTCTTCGCGCTGATCACCGCGAGATCGAGCAGATGCTTACCGTGCTCGGCGGAGATACAACCCAGGCCAGCCCCGATGGCCCGATGCGACCCGAAACGCGCAAGAAGCTCGCCGAAAAGCTCACGATCGAGTCCGCCAAGCACGAGGCCGCCGAGGAAGAGTACTTCTGGCCCACGGTCCGCGATCGCCTGCCCGATGGTGACCGGCTCGCCGACCACGCCGTCGACCAGGAGACCGCGGCGAAGCAGGCGCTGGCCAGGCTCGACAGGCTGTCTCCTGACGATGCCGAGTTCGATGAGCTGCTGTCGGAATACATCCCGGCGGCCCGCGAGCACATCAGTTACGAGGAAGGCACTGTGTGGCCGGCATTGCAGGTCCAGCTGACCGCGGCGGAGGCCGAAGAGCTCGGTAAGAACATTGCCAGCGCCAAGAAGATCGCGCCGACCCGTCCGCATCCGCGCACGCCGCCAGATCCCAACCTGCTCAAGGCCGCCGGTCCAGCGGTCGCAGCCGCAGACAAGGTACGGGACGCGCTGGCCGGCCGGGGCGAGAACTAGGCCACGAGCGCAACCCCGGGGCCGGCCGGATGGTTCAGGGACGCTCTCCAGCTCATCGGATGCTGATCGCGAGCAGGCAGGCGTCGTCCGCGGTGTCCGAGATCGAGCTGGCCACGATCTCGTCGGCCAGGCTGCCGGTATCGCGCGCCTGCTGACGAGCGCGTTCGGTCAGCTTTGCCAGTGAGTCATCAATGGGCACGCCGCGCTGCTCGATGAGGCCATCGGTGTACAGCAGCAGGACATCGCCCGGCTGCAGGCTCTCGCTGGCTTCGGCGTACTTTGCCTCGTTAGGATGCGCCGATAAATTACTTCGGTTGTGTCGGGTGTGTCGTCCGGGGCGCAGGCAGCAGCGTGTAATTCCACTCCCCGTGGAACTCGTTCCGCCGGATCGAACGCTCTTCCAGGTCCTTCAT
>JAJYUU010000291.1 GCA_021792405.1 Actinomycetes bacterium | reverse complement strand
AGCCGTTGCCCATGTGGCGTCAGTCCTTTCCGTCACGGCGACCGCTGAGCCGCAGCATCCGCCAGGAGATCCTCGGGGTGACTGGCACCAGGGTTCGCTCGCGCAGGCAGCCAGCCCAGACGCCGGCGCCGTAGCAGATATCGTCGGCGATGCGCGCGAGCGCGAAGGTGACCGGATCCAGGTCCGGCCTGCGCTGCGCGTGGTCGGTGAGAGCGGGGCCGATAAGCAGGCTTGCCGCGGCGATGCGGCGGCCCCAGCGACGACGGGCCGACGAGCCGCCTGGCCTCGCCAGCGCAAGCGCGACAGCAGGCACGCAGAACTGGGTGGCATAACGGCCGACGCCTAGCCATGTCTGGCGGGCAGCGGTCAGCGCTGCCGCCGGCACTCCGTCCGCGGGAAGGCCGGCCCGCCGGAGCGCCGCCGTGAGGTCACACCAGCCCGCGGCCAGTCCGGCGGCCGCGGCCACCGGACGGCGCGCCAGCACAGCAGCGACGGTGAGCGCAGGCCAGGGATGCAGGACCAGGGGAGCCAAGTCCGCGGGGTGGCGGCGGGCGAGCGGGCCGGCCGAGGTGCCGTACCGGAACCGGCGGCCCAGCAGGCCGGCCCAGCTCACCGGACCGTCGTGCGGTACCTGCACGGAAGGCTCGTACCTGATCCGCCAGCCCGTGTCGTGCAGGCGCCAGATCAGATCGACGTCCTCGCCGCACCGCAACGCTGGATCAAAGGGCGGCCGGCCGCTGGCGACGCTGGCCAGTGCGCTGCGCCGCACCACCAGCGCCGCCGTCGGCACGTAACCGACCCGGCCCCCCGGCAGCACCCGGGCAGGTTGCGCGCCGAGGTCGAGGCTGCCGCAGGCTGCCGCGTACCTGGCGGCGGCTGGTGCCCCGTCGGCCCGCCGCCGCGCAGCGGGGGAAGCCGTGATCGGGACGATCCGCGGCGCGACCGCCCCCACCTGCGGGTCGGTGAAGTGCACAGCGAGCCTGCCGATCCAGCCGTCCGGGGGCACGCAGTCGCTGTCCAGGAACGCGATCAGGTCGGTGGCCAGGCCGGTCAGGCCGGTATTGCGGGCGGCAGCCGGGCCGCCGTTGGTCACCCGGCGCCGGACAGCCGCGCCGTGTCGTGCCGCGATCGCAGCGACGGCAGCCGGGTCTGCCGAGCCGTCGTCGACCACCACGACCGGGTACCGGGAACCGGCTGCCGCCAGACAGCGCTCCAGCATGGCGGCACGGTCCCGGACTGGGATGACCACGGTCACGGTAGCCGTGCCCGGCTGGTCACAGCCGGCGGACGGCGAGCCCGCGGACGGCGGCACCGGATGCGCCAGTCCGGCGTCGGTGAGCCGGCGGGCGAGCTGGCCGGCTGCCGCTGTCCGGACCGGGCCGGCCTCCAGGTCGGCAAGCGCAGCCACGCCCGCGGGCGTCAGCCGCATCACCCGGGCAGGTGAGCCGCCGAACAGCGAGTCGACGGTCAGCTTCTTCGTGCCAGGGTCCAGCTCGATCCGGAAGCCTCGCGGCAGGCCGGCCAGGCTGTCCGCGCCGCCGCCGCCGCTCACAACGCCAGTCCGCCATCTGCCGGAATCACGGCGCCGGTCATGCCGCTGCTGGCAGGTCCGGCCAGGAACGCGAGAACAGCGGCGATCTCGGCCGGCGCGAGCAGCCGGCCCGCTGGCTGGTGGGCGGCGAAGTCCTGCGGGCTGGCAAGGTCATAGAGCCGGGCACTGGCGGCCAGTATCGGCGTGTCGGTAGATCCGGGACTGACCGCGTTCGCGGTCACCCCGGTGCTGCCGAGCTCGACGGCGAGGGCCCGGATCAGCCCGGCTACCCCGGCTTTCGCGGCGCAGTAGGCCGCAAGCATGGGCAGCCCGCGGGTTGCCGCGGCCGATGCCACCGCGAGGAACCGGCCGCTGCGCGGCGCAGGCCGGCGTAGCAGCGCGGGCACTGCCGCCCTGGCGAGGTTCAGCACCCCGCCGAGGTCGATGTCGAGCACGGCCCGCTCCTGGCCCAGCGGGACATCCCACTGCGGCAAGCCGCCGGCGATGACGCCCGCACAGCCGATCGCCGCGTCGAGCCCGCCCCACCTGGACTCAGCGACCGCGACCGCGGCGGCCAGTGCCTCGGGGTCGCGGACGTCGGCGACGAACGAGCCGATCCGGTCGGCCCGGTCGGCCAGCGCGGCCGTCTCGGCGACGACCGCGTCCAGTTCCGCCTTGGTCCCGAGTCGGTACGGGATCGCCTCGTCGTCATCGGCACAGTCAACGGCGAGAACCGACCAGCCGTCGGCAGCCAAGGCCCGCACGGTCGCCGCGCCGATGCCGCGGGCCGCACCGGTAATGATCGCCACGCGTCCGGTCACGGCGTGAATCCGGCCAGCGGACTTTCGTCGCACGCCCGGTCCGGGACGCTAGGCTGCCCGGTCGCAGGACCGGTGGGTGTCGCCGGTTCTGCCGGGCGCAGCCCGATCGAGACCGGCACCGGCTGCCTGCCGCGTGACGAGTGCTGCTGCCCTGGCCGCAGCGCGATCCGGTGCGAGTGATCCCCGGCCGGGCGCGGCGCCGACCCGGTGTCAGTCGCCGCTAGGGCTGCTTCACCGAACCCGCGCACGCATTCCGGATCCGGCCCGTCAAGCGGCAGGCCGGTGAAGAACTTGGCCGCCATGCACCCGCCCTGGCACGCGTCGCAGGCGGAGCAGGAGGTGCAGGCGCCGCCGGACTGCGGGCGACGCAAGCCGATGAAGAGTTCTGAGCTCCGCCATACCTCGGCGAACCCGCCGGGATCGCGGACGTTCCCGGCAAGGAACGCGTCGTGGATCGCGAACGGGCAGGCGTACACGTCACCGACCGGGTCGATGAGGCACACCACCCGGCCGGCCCCGCACATGTTGAGGCCCGGCAGCTCCTGACCATAGCCGGACAGGTGAAAGAACGAATCGCCGGTCAGCACGTTCTCGCCATGGGCGAGCAGCCAGTCGTAGAGCTCGCGCTGCTGGCCGGCGGTCGGGTGGAGCTCGTCCCAGACGTCGGCACCCCGGCCGGACGGCCGCAGCCTGGTGATCCGCAGCTGCGCGCCGAGGGAGTCCGCGATGGCCT
>JAJYUU010000142.1 GCA_021792405.1 Actinomycetes bacterium | reverse complement strand
CCACGGCATCGTCGGCGAGCGCGCGCAGGATGCGCAGCAGCAGCGCCGCGTCAGTCGCCGGGTCCGCGGCGCCGCCGCCGGCCCGCTGCGCCGGGCCGGCGCCGCCATCCGCCGCGCTGACCGTCCTGGCCAGCACGTCGGCAAGCAGGTCACCGCTCAGCTGGGTGCCAAGCTCAAGCCGCGGCAGGTCGGCGGGCAAGACCCAGACCAGCGGATCGATTCCGGAGCGGCGGGCAACTGCCAGCAAGTCAGCGGCCACCCCGCCCTCGGTCATGTCGACGACCGTTACCTCGCCGCCGACCGCCAGCCGCGGCGCGGCCAGCATCGTCAGCAGCGCCGACCAGCCCGCTAGCGTGCCACCAGCGACGTCGATGCGATGGGTCGTCGCAGGCACCGTGACCGGGTACCAGTCCGGCTGCCGCCGCAGTGCCGTCGCGCCCTGGTGCCAGTCCCGGCACGCCGCGGCATGTGCCTGCTTGCGGGCCGCGTACTCGCTGCGCTGAACCTCGCGGAAGGCGGCAACCCGGAGTTCCTCGGCCCGCAACTGCGCGGCCAGCCTGCAGCGCCACCGCCAGGTCTGCCAGCCGCTGGCGCCAGCCGCTCCGGCCGCCAGGATGGTCAGCAGCGGCAGGAGACCGCGGGCCAGGTGGCCGGCCCCCCAGGCGAGGCCGGTCACCATTGCCACCGCGGCTGAGAATGCCGCGGTCAGCCTAGCCGGGCGCGTCAGCCGCCGGTGCTCCCGGCGCTGCGCAGCCAGCCAGTGCGGGCTGACCACATCCAGCACCGGCTCGGCCGGCGGTTCCGGCGGCGGGCCTGGCGCTGGCCCGGCGCTGACGTGCTGCCAGCCGACGTAGATCACGTCGGCGCGGATGCGCCCGCGCGGGCGCCCGGGGCTGCTCATCATGGTCGCGAAGAGGCTTGCATCGCCGGCGAAACACTGTTTGCGTGATCACGAGGTGGCGGCGCAACCGGCACGATCCGGAAGCTGTAGGGCCCGGTGTCAGCGATCAACGTGGCCAGCCCTCGCCCGCTCATGACTACCAGGCCCGCCGCGGCAGCCAGATCGGCCGCGATTTCAGGGCTGCTCACGCTCAGCAGCACTGCGGTGCCCGTTGCCTGCCCAAGCGCCAGCAGGCCGGACAGGAGGCTGGCGTCGGCGCGCTCGCAGGAGCTGACCCAGGCAAGGCAGTCGCCCTGCAGGCCGAGGTCGCGCAGGCTGGCAAGCGCGCCGGCCAGGGCAGCCGCGGCCTGCTGCGCGGCCTCGGGCCGGTGCGCCGGCACGATGAGGGCGCTGCGGCTCCGGATCGCGCGGCCGACTGCGTCGCTGACCGAGCCGGCGCTGACCGAGCCGGCGCAGTCGATCTCGGTCACTGGCACACCCAGGTGCCTGGCGTGCCGGGCCACCCGGGCCGCAACGCTCGCGCCCCCGGCCGGCCCTGGCGCCGGCGCGGCAGCCAGGTCGAGCACGATCACGGTCTTGCGCCGCCGCAGTGCCGCGCAGGCGATAGCCAGGCCGATCTCGCTGAGCTCCGCCGGGTCGCCGCCGGTCAGCACTACCCCGGCCGCCGCCTGCGTCCAGGTAATGGCCGCGCGCCGGCCAGAGCGGGAGTCCAGGCCGATCGCACAGCCATCGGCGGTGACAGTGCGACCGGCGGCCAGCGCCGCCGCAGCAGCCCGCCGCCGCACGGCAGCGACGAGCCCTGGCCGCCAATCGGGTGCAGATCGCCGGTCGGGCGCAGGGCGCCAGCCTGTTGCTGGCCGCAGGTCGGGTGCGGCTGGCCATAGCGCAGACAGCCGGGACAGCGCTACCCGCCCGCCAGGCCGGCGCCTCCGGTACCGGCCTTGCCACAGCGCGACGGCAGCGTCTGCCGTGCCGGCCAGCGCCAGCAGCGGCAGCTCGCCCGGCAGGGGGCGGCCTGATCCCGCGAACGTCGCGGCGGGATGCAGCATCCGCTCCGGGCGCACAGCAACCGCGGCTTCGGCCGCCAGCAGCCGGCCGGCACCGGAGGCTAACGCGTGCAGGGTCGCCGGGGGCCCCGCGGCGGCCAGCCAGCCGACGCTGGCAAGCGCGGGCAGCAGTAGCCAGGCGAGGTGCCAGCGGGAGAGCCGTCCGACCACCACAAGCAGGGCCGCGATCAGCAACGCGGCGGGGGCCAGCGCAAGCTGAGCGGCCACCGCGACCGCAGCCAGCCCGGCGGCTAACTCACCGCGGCGGAGGCGGCCGGCCCGCACAGCCGGGTGGTCAGGACGAGAGGATTGCGGCCTGCGCTCCGCTACTGCGGCCGCCGTCATGCGCATAGCGGATTAAGCTTCCCAGTCTTCCGCCGCGGGCGCCCAGGAAGCTGACAAATTGCCGCTACTTCCGTCGGGGACCGGCGGCCGCGGCGTCTGCACGACTATCCGGAACATGTCCGGCCGCAGCACGGCGATCGTCAGTGCCACCGGCCGGCCGTTACCCGGCTCGTCGAACCGGACCGTCACCATGATGGCGGGCTGCCCGGCCGCAAGCCGGAGGCTGCGGGCCACCGAGGGCGGCGGTGCCTGCAGTTCGATGTGCAGCGCGGCAGGCGAGCCGGTGACCGGCTGCCCGTCCGGAGCCCGGCTGCGAGTGCCCGGCCCGCCCGCGTCCCCGGCCAGCCTGAGCAGGTCAAGCACCGCCGGCAGGCCCGCGGGCGCGGCGACGTCCGGCCTGGTAGCGATGTCGTCGGGTACGTAGGAGGTGCACAGCGCGCAGGGCTCGCCGCCCGCGGCCCACAGGACCTTCACCATGCACACCTGCTGGCCCGACGTGAGCCGCAGCGCCCAGCCAATGCCCTCCGGCGGCGCCCGCCAGGTCACCTGGCGGCTCAGGCAGGAGAACTCCCCGCCCATCGCATCCACGTAGGACTCCAGGCCCGGCACGCCCTCAAGGTCGATCACGTACTCGGCCGGGCTGGCCCGGTAGACCTGGCCATCGGCGAGCCGCCGCAGCAGGTGCCTGCTCACTAGCTCGTCGACCGCGGCAGCAATCTGGGCGATGCTGACGTTGTAGCGCCGGGCTAGCGCGGAGTACCGCGGCAAGCGCCAGCCGGGTTCGTGCTGCGCGAGCCCGGCTGCAAGCCGGTCCGCAAGCACGCTTCCCGATCCTTGCACCGCAGCGCGCTGCCGGGCTGCGGCAGGCCGCACCGGTGGCGGCCAGCCGCGGGTAAAGCTAGCCTGGCGGCCCGGTGATGTGCCCATTCCAACGCCGGCCGCCCCGCCGTCAGCGGCCGTCGGCGAGTCTGCCTGCGGTCGGGTCACTGGAGGCATCACTCAGCGTGTCGTCGCGACCACGCCACGATGACTCGGCCTAGCAGGATCAGCACCAGGACAAAGACCAGCAGGACCAGCGCCGCGTCCGCCGACAGGATGTTGGCGTGCTTGATCGGCTGTGCCAGGAAGGAGAAGTAGTACACCATGTAGGGTAGGGACGGTACCGCCAGGTGCGTGACATGTGCCAGCGACGGGTTGACGTCGGAGAAGTTGGACGTATAGATCAACGGAGCCGTCTCGCCGATGATGATCGCGGTCGCGATCAGCACCCCGGTGACGATGCCGGGTACGGCCGACTTCAGCACGATCCTGCGCATCGTCCAGGAGGGCGGCAACCCGAGCGCGTCGGCACCCTCCCGGTAACTGGTCGGCACCTGAGCCAGCGAGGACTCGGTCGCCTTCGTGATGTACGGGATCGCCAGCACCGACAGCACCAGCACGGCCGGCAGCAGCCCGTATCCCCAGTGCAGGCCGACCACGAGCGTGACGTAGCCGACCAGGCCGAGCACGATCGACGGGATGCCGGCCAGCACTTCGTAGGCGCCGCGCAGCACCGACCGGAGCGGCCCCGTCGCGTACTCGCTCAGGTACATGCCGGTGAGGATGCTCACGATGCTCGCGATCAGGATGGCACCGGAGGCGATTACGAGGGTGCCGAGCAGCGGCTGCAGCAGCCCGCCCTGGAGCTGGTCGGTGCGGGTGACCAGCACGTTCCACTGCCAGTTCCCGACAGCCTTGCCGATAATGTCGACCGCAAGCCACAGGGTCGGGGCGATCACCAGCGCCAGCGCCAGCGCGCACAGCAGCCAGAACACCAGGTTGCCGGCCTTCCTGCGGCGCGACACCGGCGGCCACATGCCTTCCGGGGACCGGGATGCGCCGCCGTGCCTGCCGGAGGCACCGTGCCCGCCCGAGGCGACCCTCGCACCCGTGGGCCGGCCTCCCGCGCGCTCAGACACCGCGACCCACCGGAAGCGCGATGCCGGACACCCGGCGCACCAGCCAGCGCGCGGCGATGTTGACGACCATCGTGATCACCAGCAGCACGAGCCCGAGTTCCGCGATGGTGCGGACCGCGAAACCGGTGCCGTCCAGGAACGCGGTGTCGAGGTAGTTGAACATGGTGGCCGCGATCGTGGTCATCGTGGTGTAGATGTTGCCCGGCACGGTACTGAGCGCCACACCGCAGGTCATTGCCACGGCCATGGTCTCACCGAGCGCGCGGCCGAGGCCTAGCACCACCGCACCCACGATGCCCGGGCCTACCCACGGCAGCGTCACCCGGCGGGCGCACTGCGCGTCGGACATGCCAAGCGCGATCGCGCCCTCGCGGGGCAGGATCGGCACCTGCCGGACCAGGTCTCTGGTGGTGGAGGCGATGATCGGGATGATCATGATCCCGAGCACCAGGCCGGAGGTGAGCAGTCCCTCGCCGCTTCCCGGCTGGCCCCGGAAGAAGCTCAGCACCGGCACGTCCGGCACGTTGCGCGCGATCACCGGCGTGATGTGGTGCGCGATGAACGGCCCGAAGGTCAGCGCTCCGAACAGGCCGACGATCACGCTCGGGATGCCGGCCAGCAGTTCCAGGAAGATGCCGACGAGCGAGGCCAGCCGCCTGGGCAGCCGCTCGACGATCGTCAGCGCGGCGCCGATGGATACCGGCACCGCGACGATCAGCGCGATGAGCGAGGTTAGCAGCGTGCCGACGATCTCCGGCAGCGCGCCGAACGCGGCCCCTGACATGTGGTAGACGCCGCCCGAGTGAACTGGCAGCGCGTTGTAGGACACGCCTTCGTTCCACACCGTCGTGGTGAAGAAGTGCAGGCCGTTGTACCGGATCGCGGGCAGCGACTCGATGAGCAGCACCACCAGGATGAAAACCAGGGCCGCGAGCGGAATGACGGCCCCGGTCCGGCCCAGCCAGCGGACGACGTCCGCCCGGCGCACCACGGCCCGCAACATCGGCGCAGGCCGGCGGGGAGACGGGGCGACCGCCTCTCCCACCGACCTGGCCAAGGGCGCCGACGCCATGAATCAGGCGCCGATCTTCTTAATCTGGTTCTCCGACAGGGTGACGACCGCCGCCGGCAGCGGCTGGAAGTTCACCGCATCCAGGTATTTCGATGCGCTCTGCCCGGTGGTCAGGTCCCAGACCAGGAACGCGCGGATGTCCTCGGCCGTCACGCCGTCGGACTGCTTGGTGTTCACGATCGCGTACTCGTAGTTGATGATCGGGTACGACTGCGCACCGGGTGAGTTGATCATCGACAGCGTCTCGTCCGGCGGAGTCTTGCTGGTCATGCCCGACGCAGCAGCCACGATCGTCGAAGCGGTCGGCGCCACGAAGTTGCCCGCCGCGTTCTGCAGCAGTGCCTGGCCGAGATGGTCCGCGTTAGTCTGCGTCTCGTAGCTGACACCGATGTAGGCGATGCATCCCTTGGTGGTGCTGCAGCCGGTGACCATGCCGCCATTGCCCTGCTCGGCCAGTTCGCCGCTGACGCTTGGCCAGCTCACGGACGTGCCCACGTCCGACGACGTCCACACGCTCGGGTCCTGGGCGTTCAGGTAGCTGGTGAACAGGAACGTGTCCCCCGAGCTGTCCACGCGCCGCAGCGGCACGATCGTCGTACCCGGCAGGCTCACGCCAGGGTTGAGCGCAGCGATCTGCGAGTCGTTCCACTTGGTGATCTTGCCGCTGTAGATCTGGGCGAGGATCTTTCCGTCGAGCTTCAGTCCGGTCTTAAGGCCAGGCACGTTGTAGTTCACCTGCTGGGCTGAGATTGCCAGCGGGATGTTCAGCAGGGTCGGGTTGGCGGCCCTTTCCGAGGCGCTCAGGTAAGCGTCCGACGCGCCGATGTTCACGGTGCCAGTGCTGGCGTCGGTGATGCCGGTGCCCGAACCAGTGGCGCCGGTCGTGATGGTGACCTTCGTGAACTGCTTCTGGTAGTCGGCCGCCCACGCACTCACCAGCGGGTACAGCAGCGTGCTGCCAGTCTCGGTTACCGACGCGGCGGCTGAGTTAGGCGCTGACGGCAGCGCCGCGCCCACCATTTTCGCCGAGCTCGCGGCCGGCGTCGACGACCCGGACGACGACGGGGAATTGCCGTTACTGCCGCACGCCGCTGCCAGGACCGAGAGCGGAATCACGGCGGCCGCTGTGTAAGCCAAGCGGAATTTCTTCGCCACCTGGGAATACTCCTTTTTGCCTGCACGCTTACGCGTGCGCTACATGACTCGCACGCGGATGCGTGCGACTGTGGTCCGCGCTTGCGCGGTCCTGCGCCCGTGCGGGGGGAATGCCGTCCCCTCGCACGGGTGGTCTTTGTCAGCCGAAGCGCCCCGCGACGTAGTGCGCGGTCTCCTCTTCGGCCGGGTGCTCGAACAACTGCCTGGTTTCGCCGTTCTCGACCATCCGTCCCTGGTTGAGGAAGATGGTGCGATCCGCCACGCGCAGCGCCTGCGCGAGGTTGTGGGTAACGATGATCACGGTGATGTCCGGCACGAGCGTCCTGACCAGTTCCTCGATCGCCTGGGTGGCGGCAGGGTCCAGGGACGATGTCGGCTCATCCAGCAGCAGGACTTCCGGCGTAACGGCCAGTGCCCTGGCCAGGCAGAGCAGTTGCTGCTGACCGCCGGACAGCCGGAACGGGGAATCCTTGAGCCGGTCCTTGACCGCTCCCCACAGGCCCACGGCTGTCAGGTGCTTCTCAGCCACGTCTTTCATGCCGGCCTTGCCGACGAGCCGGTGCGCTCGCGCTCCGGCCACGACGTTCTCCATGATCGACATGGGAAACGGGTTCGGCCGCTGGAACAGCATCCCGATCCGGCGGCGCAGTTCCATCACCTCGACGCCCGGATGCCAGATGCTGCGGCCGTCGAGCAGGACATCACCCTTCCGGTGGTATCCGCTCACCCTGTCGTTCATCCGGTTGAACGTCCGCAGCAGCGTCGTCTTGCCAGAGCCCGTCGGCCCGATCAGGGCGGTCACCGCGCCCCGGCGGACGTCCACGCAGACGTCGGACAGGATCGTCCGCGTGCCGAAGCCAAGGGTCAGGCCGGCCGTGGTCAGCGCCACTGGCCCGGCCGTTGCCGCGTGCGGAGCCGTGACCACGGCCTGATCGACACGGCCGCGGACCGGGCCCGCCGCCTCGGCCGGCTGGGCCGGATCGGCCTGGGTTGACATTCTGCCGCCTCGCCTCTGACGTTCGGTGATCGCCAGCCGGAGATTTCGCGGCTGACGGGTCCATTTCTAGGCGGCGAATGTGAACGAACGTTGAACTAGGGGTAGCCGGATAGCGGACATCGGAATAGCAGCCGGGAGAACAATCGGGGCAGTGCGCCGGGATCAATCCCCGACCGCACTGCCCCGACGTTCCGGGCTAGGAAAGGAACCGCTAGACCGACACCTCAAGGTCGCTGATCTCACCAGTAGCTGCGCTCACGCCCCGGTCAGCGGTGATCCCACCGGGAGCGAGTACTCGCAGGGTCCAGTCGCCCGGCGCCGCGAAGAACCGGAACCCGCCGTCGTCGCCGAGCGGTACCTCGGCGACGAAGTCACCGCCGGCGTTCAGCAGCCGGGCGTATCCGACTGCCACCGGCGCGCCGTCCCTGATCACCTTGCCCTGCACGATCGCCTGGTTGCCAGCATCCGTCACCGGCGCGCCGCCGGCCGGCGCGCCGCAGCCCGCGCTCATGAGCCGTCCCCGAGCTCGATCGGGACGCCGACCAGCGACCCGTACTCGGTCCACGAGCCGTCGTAGTTCTTGACGTTCGGCTGGCCAAGTAGCTCGTGCATGACGAACCAGGTGTGCGCGGAACGCTCACCGATCCGGCAGTAAGCGATGGTGTCGGTGCCGAAGTCCACCCCGGCCTCGCTGTACAGCGCCCGCAGCGCATCGTCGGGCTTGAAGGTGCCATCGTCCTGCGCCGCCTTCGACCACGGCACGTTCTTCGCCGTGGGCACGTGCCCGGCACGCTGCGCCTGCTCCTGCGGCAGGTGCGCGGGAGCGAGCAGGCGGCCGGTGAACTCGTCCGGAGACCGCACGTCGATCAGGTTCTTGCGGCCGATCGCGGCCACGACCTCGTCCCTGAAGGCGCGGATCGAGGAGTCCTGCTCGCGGGCAAGGTAGCTGGTGGCAGCCCGCTGCGGAACCTCGGTGACCAGCTCGCGCGAGTCCAGCTCCCACTTCTTCCGGCCGCCATCCAGCAGCTTGACGTCCTGGTGGCCGTACAGCTTGAAGTACCAGTACGCGTAGGCCGCGAACCAGTTGTTGTTGCCGCCGTACAGGATCACCGTGTCGTCGTTAGCGATGCCGCGCTGCGACAGCAGCGCCTCGAATCCGGGCCGGTCCACGAAGTCCCGCCGGACCGGATCTTGCAGGTCCTTCTTCCAGTCGATCTTCACGGCTCCGCGGATGTGGCCCTTGTCGTAAGCGCTGGTGTCCTCGTCAACCTCGACCAGGACGACACCGGGATCGCCGGAGTGCGCCTCAACCCAGTCGGCGTCCACCAGGACGTCGGAACGGCTCATGCTCAGAATCCTCTCCTTGCGTTAGCCCGGCTCGCGCTGAGCCGGGCTGGCTGTGCAGCAAGCCGACGGCTCGCTGGCGATGGCTGTTGTGGTCGGTGAGTGCTGTGCTCGTAGCGGACGTGCTGAGAGATGCCCGCCCCATGGCGCCGACAGCCGACCAGGTGCAAGGCCATCAAGTGCACCCTGGTGCGGGTGCGGGTGCGCGGCAGCGGCAGGCGCCTGCGCGGATTGCGGCTCAGCCGAGCTGGCCGGCGGACATGCGGGCTAGCCGGGCGCGCCGCTGAACGGCGTCAGCCCGGACAGATGGCCGTCGCGACACGGCAGAAGTCAACCGCGCGGCGCTTCGTCAGCATGGTCTGGGCGCTGGCTGACCAGCCCCGGCTGGACGTCGGTGCACGCACATAGCCGATGGTATGCGGGCGGGAGTGCTCCTGTCACGGCCAGGCTCCCGCCTAGGACGCCGGGATATTCAGCAGCACCCTGCCGCCGGAGGTGAGCTGGAAGCCGCGGACCGAGTTCGCTGAGACTACCGATGACGCCGGGTACCAGGCCTTCTGGCCGTAGCCGCGCCCGTAGTTGCCGATCACTGTCCACGTTCCGGCGTACTGCGAGGTCCCGTTCTTGCCTACTACCCAGAACTGGCAGACGGTGCCCGGCTTGATGCCAGTGACCTGGACTCGCATCGCCGTACCCCAGTCGACTGGCGCGTACTCGACGACCGCTGAGATGTGCCTGCTCGAGGCCGTGGCCCACTCCTGCTGCGCTACTACCCGGCCGCCAGCGGCCGGCCTGGTCAGCTGCGACACGGCAGTGGCTCCGGCTGCCGCTACCACCGCCGCCGCGGCGACCGCCGCGGCACCTCGCCACATCCGGCTCTTGCGTTTCGCCGTCACCTTCCTGAGCAGGGAGTTGAGCAGCTCATCGGGCGGCTGCGCCGTGTCAGCCTTGCGTACCGACCGGCTGAGCCGCGCCACGTCGGCGGCCGGCACCCGGCTCAGCATGGCCGGCAAGCCGGCCAGCCCGGCAAGCTCGTCGCGGCACGGCTGGCACTCCGCGAGGTGCTCGTCGACCAGGGCGCGCTCGGCCGGATCGATAGCCCCGACCACGTACACGCCGAGCGACTGCCGGATCTCACGGCATGCGGGACCGCTGAAGCCAGAAGTCATCACGGCGCCAGCCCCCTCTCCTCCAGCGCCAGGCGAAGCGCCCGGAGCGCGTAGAAGGTCCGGGACTTGACCGTCCCGGACGGCACGCCGAGCGCAGCCGCCGCCTCGGCGACCGATTTGCCGCCGTAATAGGTCTCCAGCAGGACCCGCCGGTGCTCGGGCCGCAGGGCAGCGAGTGCATCGGCAACCGCCCAGGACTCAAGTGCGCGGTCCGCATCGTCGGGCGCTGGCAGCACTTCCAGGGCTGCCTCGCCGACCTCGGGCGGCCGCACCTTACGAGACCGGTAGGAGTCGATCGCGAGGTTGCGCGCCACTGCGAAGAGCCACGGCCTGGCCGGCCGTCCCGCCACCGCTTCCGGATGCTGCCAGGCTCGCAGCAGAGTCTCTTGCACGATGTCCTCTGCGCGCTGGTGGTCACCGTTCATCAAGTGGACGGCATACCGCAACAGCGGCGCCGCGTGCTCTGCGTAGAGCGCACGGACCAGGTCCTCGTCGGACGGCGTCCGCCGGGAGTTCCTGGCGCCCGCGTTTCCGAGGCCCGCCATGTCCCTTACTACGTAGCGGACGGCCCGGCGGTTCAGGTCAGTTTCGCGCCCGTCGTCCCGTCCTGACCGGATCGGCGCCGCGGGCACGGCGATCAGCCGCCGGCGAACGGGGGGAGCACCTCGATCACGTTGCCGTCGCCCAGCATGACCGAGTCAGCGGCCCGGCGGCCGACCGGGTGCCCGTCGATGAGGAACGACGACCGGTCCAGGACGGCCCTGAGCCGGGCTCCGCCGTTGATTTCGGGTGCCGCGATCAGGGCCGCTGCCAGCGTGTCCGCAGCTAGCTGATGCTCGGCAACGCCGGCCGCGTCCTTGGCCGCTGCCCAGTACCGCATGGTGACGATGGCCATGTCAGCTATCCTCGCTCATAGCGGCACCGGACGACGACGACCTGGGTGTAGATGCGCGACGCGGTGAGGTTCTGAGGCCGGCGCCTGGCGCCGGAGTCCGGAGGTGGCGCCAGCTTGAGTAACGTCCTGCTGCTGACGAGCGCGCGGGAGCCCCCCGCCGACATCCTGCCCTCGCTCGGCTTGCTGGCGCACACGGTACGCGTCGGCCCGGTCACGGCCGGGCAGGCGGCCACGAGCCCGGCGCCCGATGCCATCCTGCTGGACGCCCGCCGCGACCTGATGCTCGCCAGGAGGGTGCTGCTGGCGCTGCGGTCGTCAGCGAATCCGGTCCCGGTCATCGCGATCGTCACCGACGGCGGCTGGGCCGGGGTATCGGCCGACTGGGGCGCGGATGACCTGCTGCTGCACACCGCTGGCCCGGGCGAGGTCGAGGCCAGGCTGCGGCTGGCGATCAGCCGGCGGACCCAGTCGGCGGCGCAAATGCCGGACGAGATCCGCTCCGGCGGCCTGGTGGTGAACGAGTCCACCTACTCAGCCCGGATACATGGCCGGTCGCTGGACCTGACGTTCAAGGAATTCGAGCTGCTGAAGTTCCTGGTCCAGCATCCGGGCCGGGTGTTCACCAGGGCACAGCTGCTCCAGGAGGTCTGGGGGTACGACTACTTCGGCGGCACCCGCACCGTCGACGTGCATGTGCGGCGGCTGCGCGCCAAGCTCGGCGCGGAGAACGAGGCGCTGATCGGCACGGTGCGCAACGTCGGCTACCGGTTCGTGCCGGTCAAGGGGCCGACCGGTAACCCGGGCGAGCGAGCGCCGGACTTCGCCGATGACGGCGAGGCTGCCGCGGCCGGGCCTGCCCTTCCACAGCCAGCCACAGCGCATGCCGACAGATAGCCCGGCGGGCGACGAGATCCAGGTCAGCGGCCCGCTGCCGGCTGACCTGGCAGCGGCGGCGCTGGACCTGGTCCGGCAGGCCGCCGCCGAGGACGGCGTCAGCCCGCTGTCGGAGCACGTCATGCTGCACTTGCGCTACGGCGGGGACCCGCGGTCCAGGAACATGCTGCTGTGGCATGACGGCCAACTGGCCGGCTACGCCCACCTGGACCTCACCGACCCGGTCGAGGGACCGGCCGGCGAGATGGTGATTCACCCGGCCATGCGGCGACGCGGGCTCGGGCTCATGCTGATCCGCGCCCTGGCCGCGCAGGCCGGCAGCGCCGGGCTCCGGTTGTGGGCTCACGGCGACTTGCCGGCCGCCGCGCGGCTGGCTGCGGCGGCCGGCTTCACCCGGTCCCGCGCCCTCTGGCAGATGCGCAGGTCATTGCAGACCAGGATCGGCCGGCCTCAGCTCGCCGACGGAATGACCGTGCGCACCTTCACGCCGGGCCGAGACGAGGACGCCTGGGTCCGGCTGAACCACCGTGCCTTCGCGCGGCATCCGGAGCAGGGTGCGTGGACCAGGGCTGACCTGGATATGCGGGAGCGGGAGCCGTGGTTCGACCCGAGCGGGTTCTTCCTGGCCGAGCGCGACGGCGAGCTGATCGGCTTCCACTGGACGAAGATCCACGGCGGGAACGGGGCTTTCCCGCAGGCGGCATCCGGCAGCGCCAGTCTGCCGCGGCCTCACGGATCCGGCGCTGCCAGCGCGAGCACGGCCGGGCACGGGCACGAGGCCATCGGCGAGGTCTATGTCGTCGGGGTCGATCCGGTCGCGCGCGGGACCGGCCTGGGCCGGGCGCTCACCTTGATCGGCCTGCGCTACCTGCGCAATCGAGGGCTGACGCAAGTCATGTTGTACGTCGATGAGACCAACACGGCAGCTATCGGGCTTTATGCGTCCCTTGGCTTCACCCACTGGGACACCGACGTCATGTTCGCCAGGCACGCCCCGCCCAGCGACGCCCCTTCATCGCCCAGTTGCTGACGGTGGTGTCGCGGTAAGCACCCTCAGCGCTTCGATTCGGCGGCCTCGAAGCGAACTCGCCCGCCGGGGCACATCAGCAGAGGTTGACGTCGGCGCCGGCGCGGCAGCGCAACCCGAGCACTTCGTCGAGTTCGTCGGTGGTCAGCCGCCGGGCCGCGATCGCGACCGCGCTGAGCACCTCGGCGTAGAGCTCGATCTCCTCGAGCGCGACTAGGTCTGGGACGCGAAGGTCGACGTCACTGCTCACTGCGCCCACCTCCCGACTGCCCGATGAGTTCCGGAAAGGCTTGTCACTCCCCCTGTTACACAGGCTAGCGACGGCACCGCCGGCGCGCATGACCCATCCGGACCATTTCCCGGACCACCCTGCTCGCGTTTCCCGCGCCAGCCCGCCCGCATGCTCCCCGGCGTTACGCGGCGTTACGCCGCCGGGCCTGGCCGAGCCCGGCAGGCCGCCGGCCTAGGCCGGAGCGGCCCACCGGACCGCGCGGTGCCGGGCCGCTCGCTGTACGTAGCGCTCGGCCGTGTCGGCGAATATCTGGCGATCCGCGTCGGTCAATTCCCGCAGGATGCGGCATGGTACGCCGGCGGCCAGCACGCCGGCCGGCAGGGCAGTGCCGGGCGGTACCACGGCGCCGGCCGCGACCAGCGTGCCGGCCCCGATGCGCGCTCCGCCGAGGACGATCGCGCCGATCCCGATCAGCGCGCCGGCCTCGACATACGCGCCATGCACCGTGGCCCGGTGCCCCAGGCTGACGCGATCTTCCAGTGTCACGGGCTCGCCGGGATCCACATGCAGGCAGCACAGATCCTGGATGTTGACGTCCGCGCCCACCACGATCGCCTCGTCATCCGCCCGCAGCACCGAGCCGTACCAGACCGACGACGCCCGGCCGAGCGTGACGTTCCCGACGATGACCGCGCCCGGCGCGACCCAGGCCTGCGGATGGATGACAGGACGGTTGTCGCCCAGCGACCCGATCAAGTTCTCTGGCTGCACTGGCCCTGGCTCCTATCGCTAGCAGCCGCCAGCGGCACCCGAAGCCGCTGTGCAGGCCGCCTTGCTGTCGGCAGGATAGCGGCCGGCGGAGTGCGCGCCCGCCGCTGACGGTATCGCCGTCATTGCACACGCCAAACGCGATAAATGGTCACAAAATTACGTTTCGGTTGCGATCCCAGCGCGGTAGCGACAGAGTCGAGCCCTACGTCCCGATTGGTCGTGCTCACCGAGTCGCATTCGCCTGCGGCTGGCCCGGCGAGCGTGGCACAGCGCAGTTACCGCAGTCCCCCCGTGACCGCCGCGCGCTCCGCACTCCTGGCCCGGCACGACTGCCCGAATACCTGATGGGTGAGGCAATGAGCGAGCAGAGCCACCTTTCCGACCTCGGCTACGAGGGCCAGTTCGGGCTCGAACGGCGCGGCTATAACCGCCTGCAGGTCGATGAGGCCATCGCTGCCCTGCGACTGGAACTGCGCGGCCAGGAAGACGGACGACGCGACCTGGAAGACCGGCTTTCGCGGGCGCTCGATGATCTGGAGCGGCTGAAGCTCGAATTGTCCGCGGCCAGGTCCAACGGCAGGCCCCCGCATGAGGAGATCAGCGAGCGGATCGGCCAGATCCTGAAACTCGCCGACGACGAGGCCAAGTCACAGCGCGCCAAGGCCGACGACGAGATCGCCAAGCTGCGCTCCGACGCCAGGGCCGAGACCGACAAACTGCGCGCAGACGCCAAGGCCGAGACCGACAAGAACCGGGCCGAGGCGCAGGAGCAGGCGGAGCGCATGCTCAGCGCGGCGCAAGAGCAGGCCGACAGCACGGTGGCAACCGCGAAGGCCGAGGCCGAGAGCACCCGCAACGCCGCTACCACCGAAGCGCAGCAAGTGATCGCGGATGCCACCAAGCAGGCCGAGACGGCGCTCGCGACCGCCAAGAGCCAGGCCAAGCAGCAACTCGACGAGGCGACTGCGCGCGCAACCGCCATTCACGACGGCGCCGAGCGGCGGCTGAACTTGCTGATGTCGCGGCACACCGAGGCTCTCCGGCGGCTGACCGAGATCCGGGACGTTGTCACTTCCCTGGTCGCCGGCGAGACGGACCGCGGCTCGCTGGAAGACGAGGTGGCGAGGATCGTGGCCGGCACTGCCAGCGGCGAAGCCCAGCCCGCTAACCGGGTCGGCGCCCCCGCTGGTAACGGCCGGCCGGCTAGCCCGCCGGAAGGCAGGCATGTGGGCGGCAATGGCCACCAGGAGGGGAGGCCGGGTCTCTCGACAGCGCAGCGTCCGGCTCCGCTCGCGCCCGGTCAGGGGACTGCGGCTCGCGCGGCATCCGGTCAGGTCATGCCCAGCCCGGTTCTGCCCGGCCCGGCCTCGCCCGGCCCGGCCGCGCCCGGCGCGGTCATCGGAGGCCCGGTCGTGTCCGGTCACCCGGCAACCGCCCAGCCTCCCGCCAGTCAGGGTTCTGCGGACCTGGGCGGCAGCCCGAGCGCAGCCGGCCGCGTCGCCCCGGCGCACGGAAGCAGCCAGCAGCTGGCACCGCCGGCCGACGGTGAGGACGACACCGCCGGCGGGATCACGATCATCGGTGGCTAGGCGCACTGCCGGCTAGGCGCA
>JAJYUU010000004.1:26047-65665 GCA_021792405.1 Actinomycetes bacterium | reverse complement strand
TCCACCACATCCGGGCCGTCGAACAGGCCCAGTACGGTATTGGTATTGCCGACGTCAATCGTCAGTAGCATCGGGCGTCCCGTTCGTCGCGTTGGCCAGGACCAGGTCGAGGCCGATGTCCAGGGCAGGCGCCGAATGTGTGAGCGCCCCGACCGCAAGGTAGTCCACGCCAGTCTCGGCGACCGCTCGCGCGGTGCGGAGCGTGAGCCCGCCGCTGGCTTCGAGCCGCGCACGACCGCCGGTCAGCGCCACGGCCGCGGCTATGTCGGACACGGTGAAATTATCCAGCAGGATCTCGTCGGCGCCGGCAGCCAGCGCCTCAGCTACCTGATCCAGCGTGTCGCACTCCACCTCGAGCCGCAGCCCTGGCGCGGCGCTGCGGACCGCCGCGAACGCGGCGGCCACCGATCCCGCCGCCGCCACGTGATTGTCCTTGACCAGGGCGGCGTCCGACAGCGCCATCCGGTGGTTCAGCCCGCCGCCGCAGCGCACCGCGTATTTCTCCAGCGCGCGCATGCCAGGCGTGGTCTTACGGGTGTCCCGGATCCGCGCCCCGGTGCCGCTGATCGCATCGGCCCACTGCCTCGTCAGCGTCGCTACCCCGGACAGGTGGCAGAGCAGGTTCAGCGCGGTCCGCTCAGCGGTCAGGATCGGCCCGACCGGCCCGGTAACGCGCATTACCGGCTGGCCAGCCGCCACCCGCCCGCCATCTGCCACCAGATCCGCGCAGTCCAGCCCGGCCTGCCGCGCACCGGCCACCGGACCGGGCGGGACCAGCGCGAAGACTGCTGCCGCCACCGGTAGTCCGGCCACCACTCCGGCGGATCTGGCCACCAGATCAGCACAGCCGGCCGAGCCCGCGGCAACTGTCGCTGCAGTTGTCACGTCCGTGCCGCCCGCCAGGTCCTCGGCCAGCGCGGCGGCGACGAAGCCAGCGACCGCGGCCGGGTCCAGCCCGGCTGCGCGCAGCCGCTGCGCCAGCGCGACAGTCAGGCCGGGAACGACGTCAACCGGGCCGGCCGCGTCCGTCGGCTTACTCATCGACAACCGGCTCAAATTCCTCTCTCAGCCCGGCCGACCCGAGTGAGCAGACCAGATGGCCACGCCAGGCCTCATCCGGCTCGGCGAAGTCCTCCCGCCAGTGGCTACCGCGCGTTTCCTGCCGAGCGAGAGCCGCGCGAACCAGCGCGGACGCGACAAGGTGCAGGTTGGTTGCCTGCCAGGCGGCGGCGTCAGGCTTGTCGCACTCCTGTCCGCCTAGTTCGGACAGGCCGGCAGCGGCCTCACTCAGCCCCGTTCCCGACCTGAGTACGCCCGCCCTGGAGGACATGAGCTGCTGCAGCGGACGGATGACTGACGGGTCCAGCACGCCCGCGGGCCGGTGATCGAGGGCAGGCTCGCCGCAGGCCGGCAGTCCGCGCGCGAGCGCGTCCGCTATCCGCTCGGCGAAGACCAGGCCCTCGAGCAGCGAGTTGGAAGCCAGCCGGTTCGCGCCATGCACCCCGGTGCAGGCAGTCTCACCGCAGGCGTACAAGCCAGGCACGGTCGTGCGGCCGTTCAGGTCGGTCCGGACGCCGCCGCTGGCGTAATGCGCGGCCGGCACGACGGGGATCGGCTCGGACACCGGGTCGATGCCATGGTGACGGCAACTGGCCGCGATCGTGGGGAAGCGCTGCTGCCATGTCCGCGCGCCCAGGTGCCGCCCGTCCAGGTACACGTGGTCGCTGCGGGCAGCGAGCATCTCGCGCATGATCGCCTTGGCGACGACATCACGCGGCGCGAGGTCGGCCAGCGGGTGCTGTCCGGTCATGAACCGGCGGCCCGCCTCGTTCACCAGGTAGGCACCCTCGCCGCGGACCGCCTCGGAAATCAGCGGCTGGCGGCCCCGCGAGTCCGGGCCGAGCCAGAGCACCGTCGGGTGGAACTGCACGAATTCGACATCGGCGATGGCGGCACCGGCGCGCAGCGCGAGCGCAACCCCGTCGCCGGTGGACACGGCCGGGTTGGTCGTCGCCAGGTAGACCTGCCCGAAGCCGCCGGTCGCCAGCACCACGGCGGGGGCGTGCACGGCGCCCACGCCGTCGGTCTGGCCCTCGCCGAGCACGTGCAGCGTGATGCCGGCCGCCTTCCCGTCGTCGGTCAGCAGCAGGTCGAGGGCGAGGGCGTGCTCGATGACCTCGAGTTCGGCACTGGCACCGGCACCGGCCAGCGCGACCAGCAGCGCCCGCGAAATCTCCGCGCCGGTGGCATCGCCGCCGGCGTGCGCGATCCTCCGCTGCAGGTGGCCGCCTTCCCTGGTAAGCGACAGCGGTCCGGATGGCTCGCGGTCAAACTCTGCGCCGAGTGCGATCAGCCGCCGCACCGCATCCGGCCCCTCGGTCACGAGGGTGCGGACGGCCCGGACGTCGCACAGGCCGGCACCCGCGATGAGGGTGTCCGACAGATGCTGGCCGGGAGAGTCGCCGGGGCCGAGCGCCGCGGCGACGCCACCCTGAGCCCACCTGGTGGAGCCGTCGTCAAGAACGGACTTGGTGGCCAGCAGGATGCGAGCGTCCGGCATGACGCGCCGGATCGCCAGCACCGTCGTTACCCCGGCGACCCCGGAGCCGACGACGACCACGTCGGTATCTTTCCGCCAGCCGGGTGGCGGCGCGAGCAGGCGGCGGCTGATCATGCCCGGTCACCACCGCCAATCTCGAGGCTGACGTTGTCGATCAGCCTGGTCCCGCCCACCTTCGCGGCGACCAGCAAGGTAGCCGGGCCGCGGTAGCCCGGTCCGGCCTCGGTGAATGTGCGGGCATCGACAAGCACTAGGTAGTCGAGTTCGACCGGCGGGCTAGCCGCCGCCGCCGCGTCCAGCACCGCCCGCGCGGCCGCAAGTACCGCTGCGCAACCATGCGCGGCGAGCGGACTGGCCGCCGCGAGCGCCTCCGGCAGGGCAAGCGCCGACTTCCGCGCCGCTGCTGACAGGTAGCCGTTGCGACTGGATGCGGCCAGGCCGTCCGGGTCGCGGAACACCGGGGCCGCCTCGATCCGGACACCGAGGTCGAGGTCGGTCACCATCTGGCGGATCAGTGCCAGTTGCTGCGCGTCCTTCGCGCCGAACACGGCGGTGTCCGGCCGGGTCAGCTGGAAGAGCTTGAGCACCACGGTGAGCACGCCGTCGAAGAAGCCCGGCCTCGATCTGCCCTCGAGCACTCGCCCGAGCGGTCCTGGGTTGACCGTGACCATCGGCTCCGTCGGATACATCTGGGTCCTGCCCGGGTTGAAGACGGCACTGACGCCCTCCTCGGCGCACAGTGCCAGGTCCTGCTCCAGCGAGCGCGGGTATCGCTCGAAGTCCTCACCCGGTCCGAACTGGAGCGGGTTCACGAAGATCGACACTAGGACGCTGCCGCCCGGCCCGGCCTGCTCGCGCGCGAGCCGGATCAGCGAGCGGTGGCCGTCATGCAGCGCGCCCATGGTAGGTACCAGGACGACCGGCTCTGGCACCGCGGCCCGTGCGGCGACCAGGCCTTTCCGCGTCCTGATCAGCATCGGTATCGGCGGCCCTGCTCTACCGGGCGCCCCCGCCCGGCGCACCGCGGTCACCCGCGGGCCTCGGCCAGTACGTCAAGCAGCCGCTGCGCGTCCGCGGCGCTGAGCATCCCGCTGGCCAGCGCCCTGGTGGCGGTCAGCCGGGCCAGAGCCAGGTAAGCGGGCAGCGCCTCCGGGGCATCGGAGCGGAGCGCATCGACGTGACCGGCAATGGTCTCGGCATCCCCGCGGGCTACCGGCCCGGTCAGCCCGGCGTCACCGAATCGCAGCGCGTTGTCGAGCGCAGCGGACAGCAGCGGCCCGAGCATCCGGGCGGGCTGCGCCACCCCGGCCCGCGCCAGCATGTCCTCGGCCTGCACAACCTGGGTCACCAGGTGATTCGCGGCGCCGGCCAGCGCAGCGTGGTACAGGCCGCGGTCCTCTTCGGCGATGCAGACCGGCTCGCCGCCCATCTCCATCACCAGCACTTCCGCAGCCGGCCGCAGCACTGCCGGCGCGGTGACGCCGAAGCAGATGCCGGCCAGCTTGTCCGCATCGTCGGCCCGGCCGGTGAACGTCATGACCGGATGCAGCGCGAACGGCAGCGCGCCGGCCTCCGCGGCCGGCGCCAGCACCGCCAGGCCATGCCGTCCGCTGGTGTGCGCCAGCATCCTTCCGGCTAGCGGGGCGCCGGTGGCCGCCAGGCCCGCCACCAGCCCGGCCAGCGCATCGTCGGGCACGGTGAGCAGCACCAGGTCCGCCGCAGCGATCACGTCGGCGGGCTGCAGGACCAAAGTGCCGGGCAGGTACTCCTCGACGCGTTCCCTGGACGCCGACGACACCGCGGATGCGGCGGTTATCCGGTGCCCGGCCCGGCTCAGCGCAACGGCCAGCGCGGTCCCCACCCGGCCAGCTCCTATCACCCCGACATCGAGCCGGGCCGGATGCTGGTGACCGGCCGGAACGGACCTCGGGCCGGCAACTGGATCAGGACTCATAATTCGTCATCAGAATTCGCAAGCCGTCCGGTAACCGGGCGGATGCAGCCCCATGCTAGTCATCACGGCTTCGTCACCACCTTGAGTCAGGAGTGCCATTGCCAGGTGTCCCTCGACTGCGGCTGGTCGTCGGACTCGTCCGGCGGTCTGGGCGCACGGCAGCATCGTTCCAGGTACAGCGCGGCGGCGATGAGCGCGATCGCCGCGGCGACGGTAGCCCCGGCAACCCGCGCGTCCCGTGCCGGAATTGTCTTGTCCAGTGAACCGAGCACGAAAATGAGATAGCCGGCGGCCAGCCCGCCGATCGCCGAGGCGGCGACCGAACTTGCCTTCGCCAGCGCGACGAGCCTCGCCACGGCGATCGGTGCCAGCGGCTTAGCCGCACCACGGCGGCCGGTCAGCCTGGCCCTGACATGCCTGCCCGCCAGCGCCTCGGCGATAGCCAGCGCGGCTAGCGCGGGAACGGCGGTGATCGGCAGCAGCGGCAGGTTCTGGAAGGTCGCCCGCACCGCGAGCCAGGCGACTATCGCGCAGACCGCGAAAATGCCAGCGAGCGTGGTCGGCCGGGTCAGCTGCATAGCGCGTCTCCGGCTGCCCGGCTATCCGCTGGCCGTCCTGGCAGCGCGAGCTTCAGGTCCGGTCGCCGCGCTACCCCGGCGGCCGTGATGGCTGCCAGCAAGCCGGCCACCGGGCCCCGGCCGGGAAGCACCGCTCGCGGGTCCAGTTCAAGCCACGGGACGAGCACGAACGCGCGCTCGTGCGCCCGCGGGTGCGGCAGGGTCAGCGCCGGGTCAGCGCTTATCTCCGTGCCGCACGCGATGACGTCGACGTCGAGCGTGCGCGGGCCCCATCGCTGCGCCCTGACCCGGCCTGCCGCCGCTTCAGCGGCCGCACACCTGACCAGGATGTCGCGCGACGGCAGCGAACTGCGGGCCAGCAACACCACGTTGAGATAGTCCGCCTGCCGCACGCCACCGACCGGGTCCGTCTCGTACACGCTGGATACCGCGCGGAGTTCCAGGCCGCCGGCGGCCAGGACGTCCAGCCCGAGTTGCAGGTTGGCCAGCCGGTCTGGAAGGTTGCTGCCGAGCGAGAGCACCACGGAGCGGGCCTGGCCGGCCGGCGCCTGGCCGGCCGAGGCCTGGCCGGTTATCTGCCGACCGGCCGCTGGCCTGGTCATATCCGGCTCCGGCGGATGGTCACGGCGATGTCGGCCACTTCCTGTCCGACCGGCGCCTGCGGCTTGTGCACGGTGACCTCGGCCTCCTGCACTCCGGCAGCCGCCAGGCATGCCTCAGCAAGCCGGTCCGCGAGCGTCTCGATCAGGTCCACGGGCTCTCCGGCGACGATGGCGGCCAGGCGGCCGGCGATCGCGGCGTAGTCGGCGGTCAGCTTCAGCTCATCGGCGGCGGCGGCAGGCGCGGCGTCGAGCCACAGCACAGCATCCACGATGAAGTCCTGCCCAGTTGCGCGCTCATGCGCCAGCACTCCGTGGTAGCCGCGAACCCGGAGGCCGGTGATCGAGATCCGGTCCAGCATCAGCGGACACCCGCCATGCTCTCCAGCCGCCAGCGGGTGGCCACCCGTACGGCGTCGACGTTGCCCGGCACCACATGCACCCGGACGCACCACGCTCCCGCCGCGACTGCCAGCGCCGTCACCGCGACGGTGGCCTCATCGCTGCGCAGGAACGGCCTCGCCGACCCGTCCGGGCCAGCCAGCAGCTTGCCGAGGAAGCCCTTCCGGGACGCGGCGACCAGCAACGGGAAGGGTTGCGGGTAGCCGGGCTGAGCGGCGATGCGATCCAGGCCGGCCAGCAGCTTCCAGTTGTGCCCTGCCAGCTTGGCGAAGCCAAGCCCCGGGTCGAGTATGACCTGGGCCGGGTCAACGCCCGCACCGGTAATCGCCGCCAGGCGAAGGCCGAGTTCGTCGCGGACCTCGGCTACGACATCGTCGTAGACCGCGGGGCCGTACATGTCTGAGCTGTGGCCACGCCAGTGCACGACGATGTACGGCACCCCGGCCGCGGCCACTACCGCGGGCATTTCCGGGTCGGCCAGCCCGCCGCTGACATCGTTGACCATTCGCGCGCCAGCAGCCAGGGCCTGGCTCGCCACCTCGGCCCGCATGGTGTCGATGCTGACGAGAGCCCCGGCCCTGGCCAGCGCCGATACCACGGGTAGCACCCTGCTGAGTTCGTCCCGCATCGGCACCCGCTGGGCACCGGGGCGCGTTGACTCGCCGCCGACATCGACGATGTCGGCGCCCTGACCGATCAGGTCAAGGCCGTGTGCGATGGCCAGGTCCGGGTCTAGCCAGCTGCCGCCATCGGAGAACGAGTCCGGAGTGACGTTGACGACGCCCATGACCAGGCACCGCTGCCCGGCAGCCAGCCCGGGCAGGGCCGGGCCAGAGCCGCCGGCCGCCGCCGCTCGGCCCGTGCTGTCGGCCGGGTGGCCGCGTGGCGAAGGTGCATCGGCTGTCATAGCTGCCAATCTACGTGTCCGCTGACGGCGGGAGCCCGCCGGAATCCCCCTGAGCTAACCAGCCCGAAGCGGACGTATGCCCGCCAATGTGCCGACTCCGGCCGACCGTGCCTTAGCTCCCGACTGACCTGCGCCGCAACTGGCTCCGCAGCCGCCGCTGCAGCCCCGACAGGCCTAGCTTCCTCGCCATCCTGCGGATCTCGATGGTGGGCCAGACCAGGAACGCCTCGGCCTCGAGCGCGGCGAAGCCGATCCGCAGCGCATCCCTGGTGCCAGGGAATACCAGGAATCGCGGCACCCACTCCGGGTTGAATTTCGCGTTGAACTTGTACAGCGACTCGATCTGGAACCATCGTGACAAGAACAGCAAGAACCCCCGCCAGGCCTTCGTCACCGGCCCGGCGCCTATTCGCTCACCGCGTTCCAGCGCCGCGCGGAATACCGCGAAGTTCAGCGAGAGCCGCTTCACCCCGAGGTCGTTAGCGGCCTTGATCGCCTCGACGATGAGGAAATCGTTGAGTCCGGGTGCCGCCGATCTGTCCCGGCGCATCAGATCGAGTGACAAGCCGTCGCTGCCCCACGGCACGAAATGCAGGAGGGCGCGAAGCACGCCGTCCTGCTTCGCAGTCGCTATGACGCAGCCGCCGTCCTCACCACCGCCGACGCGGCCTAGTGCCATGGAGAAGCCGCGCTCGGTCGGGCTGCCGCGCCAGCTATCGGCCTGGCGGATCATCCGGGTGATCTCGGCCGCAGGAATCTCCGCGACCCGGCGGATCTCGGCCACGTAGCCCTGGCGGCACACCCTGGTCACCATCTGGCGGACGTTACGCATGGCCCGGCCCTGCAGCGTGAAGTTCGCGACGTTGATCACGGCCTCGTCGCCGAGTTCAAGCGCGGTCAGGCTGCTCTCGCGGCACCAGATCTCGGCGCCGAGTTCGCTGCAGCCGATGACGGCGGGCACCCAGGCATGCCTGACAGCCTCGTCAAGGAATGTGTGAATCGCTCCGGGCCAGGCTTCCGGATCGCCAATAGGATCGCCGCTGGCGAGCATCACTCCGGACAGGACCCGGTACCCGATGCACGACTTGCCGGTCGGGGACCAGATGATGCTCTTGTCGTCACGCAGGGCGAAGTACCCGAGCGAGTCCTGGTCGCCGTGCCGCTCGAGCAACTCCCTGATGCGCTGCGCGTCTGCGGGCCGCAGCCGACTCGGCGGCTCGGCTGGCCGCAAGAACAGGTACAAAGCCACGAGCAGCGTGAACAGTCCGAGCGCACCGGTCACGAACCCGAAGCGGTCTTGCTGGAGTTCATTGCTGAGACGCACCGGACCGGAAAATCCGGCCAGGTTCATCACGACCGAGTAGACCCGGTCGCGCATGGTGAAGCCTGCCCTGAGCCCGCCGATCACAGTGATGTAACTCAGCCCGATGCTCACATCAGCGACAACCAGGCCGCACAGCACCCACAACGCGCGCCACCTCGAGCGGCGGTCGCCGACCGCATAGAACTGCCGCCGGTAATAGAACAGCGCGATCAGCAACGCGGCAGAAAATCCAGCCTGCAGCGGGTGGAGTTGCGCGAGCGGTGCTGCGGGCCGGATGAAGTGGACGACTATCCCGATCCCGGCATGGATGACGACACCGACGCCGAGCAGCACCATGACCGCTGCCCAGGCCCGACGCTTACGCCGACGCAGGGCGTGCGACAGCATCAGCAGCAGCAGCCCGATGATGATGTCGGTGGTCCGGGTCAGGTTAACAAGGGTGCCGGGGGCCAGGTCAGCAAGCCCGCGAAGGCGCCGCACATAGAAGCTCGGCACCAGCCCTTCGAAGATGTAGCCGATACCGATGATCAGGGCCATCAGCCCCGCGGTGAGCGGCACCCAGCGAAGCTGCTGGCGCAGGTCGACGCCACGGATGACCGACGGCTCCGCATGCCGTTCGCCGGCCGGTTGGGGCTCTGCCGGCCCTGGCCCGATGTGCTCTGTCATCTCGGACATGAAGGTCAGGCCCCGGCTCACGGGGCATCAGCGTAGTCTTCGCCATCTCCGGCCGAGGGCAAACCCCGGCACTGGACCTGCACTAGGTTAGCGACGGTCCGTCAGCAGGCTCACGGCCTCGGCCCTGGTGCTGTCTGAGTTCAGGAAACTGCCCCGGACAGCGGATGTCACGGTCTTAGCACCCGGCTTGCGCACGCCGCGCATGGACATGCACAAGTGCTCGGCCTCAATAATGACGATAACTCCGCGCGGCTCGAGAATGTCCATCAGGGCGTCGGCAATCTGACTGGTCATCCGCTCTTGCACCTGCGGCCGCTTGGCGTACAGGTCGACAACCCTGGCAAGCTTGGACAAGCCAGTGATCTGGCCCTTCTCGTTGGGGATGTACCCGACGTGAGCAACGCCGAAGAACGGCACCAGATGATGCTCGCAGGTCGAGTACAGCTCGATATCGCGCACGAGGACCATCTCCTCGTGATCGGCGTCGAAGACGGTCGTCAGCACCTCTTCCGGCCGCATGCGCAGCCCCGAGAACTGCTCGCTCAGTGCGCGGGCAACACGGCCAGGGGTATCCCTCAGCCCGTCCCGGGTCGGGTCCTCACCGACCGCCAGGAGTATCTCGGTCACCGCGCGCTCGATCCGCTGCAGGTCGAACTCGCCGGTGCTCAATGACCCCCGCCATCCGCCGGGCGATTCTCGCCCGGCTGGTCAGAGCCGGGCTGGTCAGAGCCGGGCATGCTCCCGCCGAGCGGACTGGCGCCGCCCAGCGGACTGCCGCCGCCCAGCGGACTGGCGCCGCCCAGCGGCGACCGGAAGTGACCGGCAGGGGGCGGCGGCGGCGCGGCAGGCAACCCGGCAGCCGACGCCTGGCCGTTACCGAGCGCCGGCGTGATGGTGCCGTCGGCCGCGGCCGTGAGTGCTAGCTCCTTCGGAGTCAGCACCGGCGGCTTCTCCGACGGAAGCCGCTTGCCGTACCCGGTGTAGGAACCGCGCGTCGGCCGCTTGTGCACCGGCGAGAAGATCTCCAGAACCTGATCACGCGACAGCGTCTCGTGCTCGAGCAGCTGAAGCACCAGGTTGTCCAGCACGTCCCGGTACTGGACCAGGATCTCCCACGCCTCGTCGTGAGCGGACTCAATGAGACGACGGACCTCGTCATCGATGGCCGAAGCGATCTCCTCCGAGTAATCGCGTGCGTGCGACATCTCGCGGCCGAGGAACGGCTCACCGTCCCCGGTACCGAACTTGCGCGCGCCAAGGCGCTCGCTCATGCCGTACTCGGTCACCATCCCGCGAGCAATCGAGGAGGCCTTCTCGATGTCGTTGGCCGCCCCGGTTGTCGGCTCATGGAAGACCAGCTCTTCGGCGGTCCGGCCGCCGAGCAGCATGGACAGCTGATCCATCATCTCGGCGCGGCTGACCAGGAACTTGTCCTCCGCGGGCGCCGCGGCAGTGTAGCCGAGCGCACGGCCGCGCGGGATGATGGTGATCTTGTGGACCGGATCGGCGTTGGGCAGCGCATGCCCGACCAGAGCGTGGCCGCCCTCGTGGTAAGCGATGATCTTCCGTTCCCTCTCGGAGAGCAGCACGCTCTTCCGCTTCGGCCCGGCGGTCACCCGGTCGATGGCTTCCTCGAGCGAGGCCATCTGGATCTGGGTCTGATTTGCCCGCGCCGTTAGCAGCGCACCCTCGTTGATGACGTTCGCGAGGTCCGCACCGGTAAAGCCCGGAGTGCGGCGGGCGATGACATCCAGGTCGACGTCCGGCGCGAACGGCTTGCCGCGTGCGTGGACCCGCAGGATGCCCTTGCGGCCGGCCAGGTCAGGCTGGGCGACGACGATCTGCCGGTCGAACCGGCCGGGACGCAGCAGCGCCGGGTCCAGGATGTCGGGCCGGTTGGTAGCGGCGATGACGATAACGCCGCCCTTGGTGTCGAAGCCATCCAGCTCGACGAGCAGCTGGTTCAGCGTCTGCTCGCGCTCGTCGTGCCCGCCGCCGAAACCTGCCCCGCGGTGCCGGCCAACCGCGTCGATCTCGTCCACGAACACGATGGCAGGCGCGTTCGCCTTGGCCTGCTCGAACAGGTCGCGTACCCGGGAGGCCCCGACGCCGACGAACATCTCGACGAAGTCCGAGCCGGAGATCGAGTAGAACGGCACGCCCGCCTCGCCGGCCACCGCCCGTGCCAGCAGCGTCTTGCCTGTTCCCGGCGGCCCGTACAGCAGCACGCCCTTGGGGATCTTGGCGCCGATGGCCTGGAACTTGCCGGGGCTCTGCAGGAACTCCTTGATCTCCTGGAGTTCCTCGATCGCCTCGTCGGCGCCGGCCACGTCGGAAAAGGTGGTCTTCGGCGTGTCCTTGGTGATGAGCTTGGCCTTCGACTTGCCGAAGTTCATGACCCGCGAGCCGCCGCCCTGCATCTGGTTAAGGAACACCATGAACAGCAGGAAGATGATCAAGAACGGCAGGTAGCTGAAGATCAGCGTCCAGAACGAGCTGCTCTTCGGCACCTTCACGGTGTAGACGCCGCTCGGCAGCTTGCCGCTCTGCACCTCCTTCTGCAGGGTGTTGGCAAGCTGAGTGCCCTGGAAGCCGACCCAGGATGATTCCCAGTTGGCGTTGTTCTTCGTGGTCAGCTGGATGGTCTGGTCGACGTCGGTCAGCGTGACCGATTTCACGTTGCCCGAGTCAATCGCAGCGATCGCCTGCGAGGTGGGGACCAGCTTGTACGCAGGTCCCGTACTGACCAGCTTGTACAGGATCACAAGGATGATGGCGACAAAGAGGATGGCAAGCACCCAGCCGCGGAAAATGCGCTTCAGATCCATCGATGAACGGCCCACAGGTCCGGCCGATCCCTCCTGACGAGCCTCGTGCCCCGCCGTCCCGGCGGGGCTACCTTGCTATCCAGCGCGAATGCGCGGCTGTTTCTTCCCGCGCGAGGCACAGGAATACTCGACGGTACACCGCGACAGCCGTAGCCGGAACGCGGCAGGCCGCAAGGGGCAATGGCGGCCGTGTTACGCCTCTTACCCGGGTCAACGAAATTCATCGCCTCCTCGGTTCCCGGCGCCAGGCGGCCATGCAGTCAGCCAGCCGGCTACCGATAGACGTGCTCAGCCAGCGTGCCGATGAACGGCAGGTTGCGGTACTTCTCCGCATAATCGAGCCCGTAGCCGACGACGAACGAGTCATCGATGTCGAACCCGGTGTAGGCCACCTCCACGTTCATCCGCGCTGCCGTCGGCTTGCGGAGCAGCACGCAGACGGCCACCGAGGCCGGCTCACGGGAGCGAAGGTTGCCGATCAGCCAGGACAGCGTGAGGCCGGAATCCACGATGTCTTCCACTATCAAGACATGGCGCCCGCTGATGTCGATGTCAAGATCCTTCAGGATCCGCACAACACCGGAGGATTTCGTCCCGGACCCGTAGGAGGAGATCGCCATCCAGTCCATCTGCGCCGGCAGGTGCATGGCCCTGGACAGATCGGCCATTACCATCACGGCGCCCTTGAGCACTCCGATCAGCAAGAGTTCGCGGTTAGCATAATCGGCGTCGATCTGAGCAGCGAGCTCACGGATGCGCTGCTGCAACTCCTCCTGCGTAATCAGGACGTCTTTGAGATCTGGCCCCATGTCATTCGCATCCACCCGCGTCCTCCCATCGCGCCGCCGCTCCCTGACCCCCGGCTGTGCTGTCCCGGGGGGCGACCCCCGGACCCCCGGCTGTGCTGTCCCGGGGGGCGACCCCCGGACCCCCGGCTGTGCTGTCCCGGGGGGCGACCCCCGGACCCCCGGATCGGGTGAAGAGCAGCTTGCCATAGCGGCGACGGCACCTGACCCCGCCGGGCAGGTCAATCCACCGCTGTCCGTGCCATCCGGTCACCAGCTCGTCCAGGCTGGTCAGGTGGCGCTGGGAGAGCGACCCCGCCGGGCACCCGGCCGAAAGCGCGGCGCTGCGCAGTAGCCGCATCCGGATGGCCAGCGGCAGCCCGGCCAGCGCGCTGGCTGGCCAGCCGGTGGCCTGCGCCTGCTGCGGACCGCCGAGGCGCCCGGCCTCGGTTGCCGCCAGCGCGTCCAGCACCTCAGCGTCAGCCCGTAGCAGCGTCGCAGTCCTGGCCAGCGCCTCCGCGACGCCGGGCCCGAGCGCGTCGTCGATGGCGGGCATCAGGCTCCGCACCCGCGTCCTGGTGAACGCCAGGTCGCTGTTCTGCGGGTCATCCCACGGCTGTAGGCCTTCGGCGGAGCAGGCAGCCATGGTTTGTGAGCGCCGCAGTCCAAGCAGCGGCCGCCGGTAGCGGCCGGCCACCGGTGCCATCCCGGCCAGCGAGCGCGCGCCGGAGCCGCGACAAAGGCCCAGCAGCACCGTCTCAGCCTGGTCGTCGAGCGTGTGGCCGAGCAGCAGCCACGCGTCCTGGCGCTCGGCCGCGACGTCGAGCGCGGCATACCGGGCAGACCGGGCGGCCGCCTCCGGACCCGGGTAGCTTCCGCCGTCCTCCGGCCGGGCCACCGTGACCGCCACCGACAGCACCGGGGACAGACCGAGGCCGTGAAGTACCGCGGTGACCCGGCCGGCCTGCTCGGCCGATCCGGGCTGCAAGCCGTGGTCAACCGTGATGCCGCCGGCCACCAGGCCCGCTTTCGGCGCCTCGAACGCGACCGCGGCGGCAAGCGCCAGCGAATCCGCTCCGCCCGAGCACGCCGCAAGCACGGCGGTTCCTGGCTCGAGGTCGGCGAGGCTGGCCCTGACGGCATGCCGCACCACTGCGACTGCCGGATGCGGGCCCACCGGGCCGCTCAGTCCGCGGTAGTGGAGTCTGCCGCGCTCGCCGCCGCGCCGCCGCCGTCGACCCTGGCTAGCCAAGATAGCGGATGCTGCAGCTCTTCCCTGGTCGGCAAGGTCTCCGGCGACGTCCATACCTTGTTGAAGGTCTCCATCCCGGCTTCGTCGACGACCGCCTTGACGAACCGCGAGCCCTGCTCGTACTGCTTCATCTTCAGGTCGATGCCGAGCACCCGCCGGATGGCCTGCTCGATCCTGCCCGCCGTCCCGCGGCGGGCGCTGAACTTCGCCCGGATCTCGGCGACCGACGGGACCACGGCCGGCCCGACCGCGTCCATCACGTAATCTCCGTGGCCCTCGACCAGCGTCATGACGCTGGTCATCCGGTCCAGGATGGCCCGCTGTCGCGGGCTCTGGATGGCCTCGATGAGGCTTTCTCCATCGCCGCCTCGGACCGCGCCCGCCACCGCGTCAGCCGCGGCCCGCAGGCGTTCCAGGATCGAGGCCGGGTCCAGGTCGGAGGCGAGCAGGAACTCCGACATCTGCTCCTGGACATACGGCCGGAGCCATGGCACGGAGGTGAACTGGGTGCGGTGCGTTTCCTCGTGCAGGCAGACCCAGCGCCGGAAGTCATGCGGGTTCACGTCAAGCTCTCGCTCGACCATCACGATGTTGGGCGCTACCAGCGTCAGCCGCCCGGACGGCGTCCCGGTACCCGGCCCGTCCGGGTCTGGTGGCAGGAACAGCTCGTACTGGCCCAGGACCCGGCCGGCCAGGTAGGCGAGAATGAGGCCGGCCTGCATGCCGGTAACCCGCGAGCCCACCGCAGTGATCACCGAGCCGGACTGCGGTACGGCACCGCTGTCCGACATTCGCTGTACGAGCGGGTCGAGCACGACCCGGAAGCCGTCCACGTTGGCGCGGATCCAGCCCGGCCGGTCGACGACCGCGACCTTGCCGTCGTCCGCGGCGCCCGGTAGTCCGGTCAGCTCGCGGACCGGCTCGGCGACCATGCCGGCCAGCTGCCGCAGCTCAGCCACGACCTTCCTGGCCTCGGTCATGCCCACCTGGGGACCCGGCCTGACCCAACGGACCCCAGTGGAGGTAGCGACCTGCCAGTCGATCATCTGAGTGCTGCTCACCCCTCCACCGTACGTGGCCCCGGGCCCTTTCCGCCCCGCCGGGCCGTTAGTCGCCGAAACGGGCAGAACCAGCTAACGGCAACCGCAGCCGGCCAGCGTGCTCCCTAGCTCCACCATCGCCGTCGCAGCGCTGAACAGACTGGCAGCAGGAATCTTGTCGGCCATGATGGCGAAGGCGAGCAACTGCCCGTTCCCGGCGTAGACGGTCCCGGCGAGTGCCGCGACCGTGCTCAGGTTCCCTGTCTTGGCCCGCACGACGCCGAGGCCGGCCGGGCCGCCGAGGCCGAACACGCTGGCGCCCTGCATCAGGGTGCCGGAGAAGCCCTCGACCGGCAGGCTGGTGAGCACCGACCCCAGCCGGGGGTGCCGTGCCGCCAGGCGGAGCAGCTGAACGAGCACCGTCGGCGCGATCTTGTCCTGCGGTGACAGGCCGCTGTCGTCGACGATGCTCATCTCGCCGGTGACGCCGAGACGGCGCACGACGGCAGTCACCGCGCTGGCGGCACCGCTGAACGAGGCCGGCCGGCCAGTGGCTATCGCGACCTGACGCCCCAGGTTCTCGGCGATGACGTTGTTGCTCTGCTCGAGCATCCACTGAACGATCTCGGCCAGCGGCGGTGATTGCACGCGGGCTATGGTCGCGTCCCCGGCGGGAGCGGTGACCAGCGCCGGGTTGCCGCGGACCGTGATGCCATCGGCCGCGAGGAAGCCGGCGAACGAGGTAGCGGCGAGTGCAGCCGGGTCGGCGGACCTGGGCCCGCCGAACGCCTCGTTATCAACAGGCGCACCGGTGGGCGTCACCCGCCCCTGGTCAACCTCGAGCGGGGTGATGATCGATACGTTGCCGGTCGTCACGTAACTCTGCGGCCAGCCCGGCGCAAGTCCTGGCCCGGTATAGAGCGAGACGTCATAGCCAAGCTGCACGCTGTGCCGGCCGCGCGCTCGCAGCGCTGCCGCCGTCTTGGCGGCCAGCCCGGCGAGGGTGGCCGGGCGCGGATAGTCCGAGGCGGCCGGCGGGCCAGCCGCCAGTGTCGGGTCGCCGCCGCCCACCAGCACGATCGACGAGGCTGCCGGGTTGGCCACCACCGTGGTGGCGAACCGCGCCGAAGGTCCGAGTACCTGCAGCGCCGCGGTGGCCGTGGCCAGCTTGTTGGTCGAGGCCGGGGCGAAGCCGACCGCCGGGTTGAGGGCGTACAGCACCTTCCCGGTTGCCAGGTCGGTGACCAGCACGCCAACGTGCGGGCCCAGGGCCGGCGAGCTGATCACTGGTCCGATGGCCTGAGCCACGCCAGCGGCGGTCGCCGCGAGCCGCTGGCTCACCGCGCCGGTGACGGCCGGCAGTACCCGGTCCGGTCCGGCCAGCCGGCCCGCGATGACGTGCGGCTGTTGCCAGAGCGCGAGGCGGCGGGGAAGCAGCCTGCTGACGGTGAAACCAGCGGCGATGGTGAGGGCGCACAGCACCGCGATGACTGCCGCCACAGCACTGTTCGGCCGACGCAACGATAGATTCCCTTCACCCGACGCGCTGTCCCCGCGTTAGCTGTCCGATGTGTGATGTGCTACCCCCGGTAGGGACTGGCAAAGTGCCACCGGGTAGACATCAGCCAGGCAATCCAACTTCTTATCAAGCCCGTGGGGGTGTGACGTGGAGTTCGAGGTAACCGTCGAGATCCCTAAGGGGCAGCGTAACAAGTACGAGATGGATCACGAGACGGGTCGTATCAGGCTAGACCGGATGTTGTTCACCTCAACTCGCTATCCATCCGATTACGGCTTCATCGAGGACACGCTTGCCGATGACGGAGACCCGCTCGACGCACTCGTGCTGCTCGAGGAGCCCACCTTTCCCGGCTGCCAGATCCGCTGCCGTGCGATCGGCATGTTCCGGATGCGGGACGAGAAGGGCGCCGACGACAAGGTGCTCTGCGTCGCGGCGACGGATCCGCGGATGGCTCACCTGCGGGATATCGGCGATGTACCGCAGTTCGACCAGCTCGAAATCCAGCACTTCTTCGAGGTGTACAAGGCGATCGAGCCCGGCAAGGAAGTCGAGGCCGCCAGATGGGTCGGCGTCGAAGCGGCCGAGGCCGAGATCGCGGCCTGCAGGCAGCGGCTGGCGGGCCGGCCCGGCCCGCAGCACCCCTAAGCGCCTGGCAGAGGGACCCAGGATGCCGGGCAGCCGGAACGGGCACCACGTAGTTGTCGGCCCGAGGAGGGGTCATGGTTAACACTGATGACGTACTCAGTGAGACACCGCTGTTCGAGGCGCTCAGCGAGGAAGACGCCGCCGCTCTCCGTGCAGGCGTCACTGACGTCCAGCTTGACCGTGGTGAGCGCTTGTTCGCCGAGGGCGACGCCGGCGACAAGCTGTATATCATCCTGACCGGCAAGATCAAGCTCACCAGGGCGGCGCCGGACGGCAGAGAGAACCTGCTGAGCGTGCACGGTCCGGGCGAGATGTTCGGGGAGCTATCGCTCTTCGACCCGATCCCGCGTACGTCCAGCGCCACCGCGGTCACCAGCGCGCGGCTGGCCGGCTTGGCTCACGACGACCTGCGAACCTGGCTGAGCACCCGGCCGGACGTCGCCATGCACCTGCTGCAGGCGCTTGCCCAGCGACTGCGCCGGATCAACGACGTCAAGGCCGATCTTGTCTTCACCGATGTGCCCGGCCGGGTCGCGAAGGCGCTGCTTGACCTAGCCGAGCGGTTCGGCGTGCAGACGCCCGAGGGCGTGCAGGTCAGCCACGACCTCACCCAGGAGGAGCTGGCCCAGCTCGTCGGCGCGTCCAGAGAGACAGTAAATAAGGCGCTCGCCGATTTCACCGCTCGCGGCTGGATTCAGCTGGCCGCCAAATCGGTCCTGGTCACCGATACCGACCGGCTGCGCAAGCGAGCCCGGTGACAGGACCACAGCGAAAGACGCAGGGAACGGGGTGAGGTGGCTAGCCCTGGTCGGCTGGCCGGCCGCTTGCAGCCCCGTCACCAGCCTTCTCGGCGGGCAGCTCGCCGAGGCAGCGAAGGTAGCGCAGCTGAGCGCGGACCGAAGACTCGGCGAACTGCCACAGCGCGCGGTCGACGGCCGCGTACACCCGGGCGACGATCTCGGCCGGACTGCGATCGCCTGCGGCGATCGCGCCGCGAACCTCGTCGAGCCGCTCGGCCCGGTGCGTCAGGTAGAAATCCAGCACGCCAGCGGGATCGGTGAGCAGGGGGCCGTGTCCTGGCAGCAGGGCTGACAGGCCAGTCTCCTCGGTCAGCGCCCGCAACCGCCGCAGCGAGTCCAGATAGTCGGCGAGGCTGCCGTCCTCGGCGATGACCGCGGTACCCCGGCCAAGCACCGTGTCTCCGGTGAGGACGACGTCGTCGGCCGGGACGTGCAGGCACACGGAGTCGTCGGTGTGCCCTGGCGTAGCGATGACCCGCAGCTCACAGCCACCGCTGTCGAGCACGTCGCCCGCCACCAGGCCGTTGCTGGCCAGCCGGTGCGCAGGATCGACCGCGCGGACAGGCGCGCCGGTCAGCTCAGCCAGCCGCGGCGCTCCTGCCGAGTGATCGAGGTGCCGGTGGGTGAGCACGATATCGGCCACGCGCTGGCCGCGGCCGGCTGCCATCGAGCAGATCCGCTGCAGGTGAGCCTCGTCGTCCGGGCCGGGATCGATAACCACAACCGTGGCGGAGCCGGGCTCGGCGACTAGCCAGGTGTTCGTTCCGTCCAGCGTCATCAGCGACGGATTCGGTGCCAGCAGGCACCGAATCCGCTCGGTGCCTGAGCCGTCGATGCCGGCGCCGGATCCGGTCCCGGCCGGGTTGCCCGGATTCATGCGGCCCCGCGTGGCCCGGCCGGATACCCGCTGAGCCCTGGCACGGTCAGCCAGGCCGCGCCCTCGCGGAGGTGGACTGCCGGGATGATGGGCGCGACCTGCCGCGGCCCGGTCAGCACCGTGTCCAGGTCGCCGCACTCGGCCAGTTCGGACAGCGTCACGGCAGTGGGCGGGAACAGCAGGATCTCACCCCTGTTCCCTGCCGCCAGCGCGTCGCCGGGCTGCACCCACGCGACCTGCGAAGCCTCGCCGCCGACATCCCTGGTGCGCTGCCCGGCGGGCAGCGCCGCCGCGAAGAAGCGGGTGTCGAACCGGCGCGGTTCGATGATCGGCGTAATCCACCGCGACCACGGGCGCAGCAGGTCAGCCCGGAGCACAAGCCGCCGGCGAGCGAGCAACTCGGCCAGCGACACCGAACGGTCGAGCAGGGCTTGCCGGTCCGCCTCCCAGTCGTCGCTGGTGGTATCGGCCACGACGGAGTCAGCTGACTCGCCCGCCAGCAGCACACCCGATTCCTCGAACGTCTCCCGCACCGCGGCGCACACGAGAGCCATGGCCAGTGACGGGGGGGCGTCGAAGACCCGGCCCCATTCGCTGGCGTCCGGTCCCGCCCAGGCAATCTGCTCGTCGGTGTCCCGCGGATCGACCGAACCGCCGGGGAAGACGCAGGCCCCCGGCGCGAATGCCATCGTCGGCTTGCGCCGGAGCAGGTAGACCTCGAGTCCGGCACCGCCGGGGGTCCGGGGGTCGCCCGCCGGGAAAGCACCGCGCTCCCGCAGCAGCATCACTGTCGCCGCGTCCCTGGGCACGGCAGGAGCCTTATTGCCCGCCAGGATGTCGCGCGCGGGACCGGCGAGCTTGCCCGGAAGCCGGATAGCGGCAGCCTCCACTGAGTCATCCGCCACGTGCGCCTCCTGCCCGGCCGGCCTATTCCCCGACTTCGACGATGAGCTCGATCTCCACCGGTGCGTCGAGCGGCAGCGCCGCCGTACCCACCGCGCTGCGCGCATGCCGGCCTGCGTCACCGAAGATCTCAAGCAGCAGCTCGCTCGCGCCGTTCACCACGCCAGGCTGCCCGGTGAAGTCTGGCGAGCTGGCTACGAACCCGGTCAGCTTGACGATGCGCTTAATCGAGGCCAGGCCGCCGGCCACGGAGGCCGCTGCGGCCAGCGCGTTGAGCGCGCACGTTCGTGCCAGCGCGGCCGCTTCGGCCGCTCCGACTTCCGCCCCGACCTTTCCGGCCGAGACGAGCTGGCCGTCAACCATGGGCAACTGCCCGGCGGTGTAAACCATCGCGCCGGAGCGGACCGCTGGCACGTAGGCGGCCAGCGGCGCGACTACCGGCGGCAGGGTCAGGCCCAGCGCCGCCAGCCGCTGCTCTGGCCCGGACGCGCCGGTGTCTGTCATTCCTTGGCCCGCTTCAGGTAGGCAACGAGCTGCTCCGGGTTCGGGCCGGGCACGACCGCCACCAGTTCCCAGCCGTCGTCACCCCAGCCATCCAGGATCTGCTTGGTCGCATGCACCAGCAGCGGCACGGTCGCGTACTCCCACTTGGCCATAGCCGAACCTTACAGCGGAGCCAGCCGGGTGTGTCTACGTCGGCCGGCCGCGCTACGCCTCCGCGGCCGGCTCGCCGTCGGGACCGCCGTGGCCTCCCGGGCGGTGCGCGGTGCCGATGTCGCCCTTCTCCTCCGGCGACAGCGCGGGGATCGCCGGCACGTCCGGGATGTCCAGCGGCACGTCCGCGGGGTTGGCAATGGCAGCCGGCCCGGCTGCCGCCCCGAGCGCGTCGTCAAGCGTGGTCTCGGCGATGGCCGTTTCGCCGAAGTCAGCCATCGACTCGGAGTCGCCGGCCGGCCCGCTGGTATTGCTGCTGGACGGGCTGAATTTGTCGAAGAAGCGCAGCAACTCGACCGGGATCGGCATCACCAGCGTGCTGTTGCGCTCGGCGGCCACTTCCACGACGGTCTGCAGCAGCCGCAGTTGCAGCGCGGCCGGATCGCGGGCCATCACGTTAGCGGCCGCGGCCAGCCGCTTGCTGGCCTGGAACTCACCGTCAGCCGTGATGATCCTGGCCCGCCGTTCCCGCTCGGCTTCAGCCTGGCGTGACATCGACCGCTTCATGCCCTCGGGCAGCGACACGTCCTTAATCTCGACGCTTTCCACCTTGACCCCCCACGGGATCTCGGTGCCTTCGTCGATGATCGCGCACAGCCGCCGGTTTACCATGTCCCGCTCGGCCAGCAACTCGTCCATCTCGGACTGGCCGATGATCGATCGCAGCGACGTCTGCGCGCGCTGGGAGATCGCGTTCTGGTAGTTGAATACGTTGATCGACGCCTTGATCGGATCGACGACCCTGAAGTACACCACGGCGTCGACGCGAACGCTCACGTTATCCCTGGTGATGCCCTCCTGTGCGGGCACTCCCATGGCGATGATCTGCTTGTTGACCTTGACCAGCTTGTCGCCGACCGGCCGGATCATCGTCAGCCCCGGTCCGCGGACCCCCGGCAGCACCTTGCCGAACCGGAAGATGATCCCGTCCTCGTACTGCTGGACCGTCTTGACCGACCGGGCCGCCGTAATGATGGCGATGAGGACGACGACTATGACAATGGCGTACAGCGCAGCCATGTGCTGACACCTTCTCCCTGCGTCCGCGATCCGTGCGGACCGACGCAACCCAGCCTAACGACATTCTGCGCCAGGCCAAGCTTCGCAGCCAAAGAAAAGGAGTGTAAAGGACTTAACACGCGAATCGTCCCGACTAAGCCTTCTGCGAGGTGCCTGCCCGCCTGCTCCCCCGGCCCGGATAACCTCCAATCGTGGCAACGCGGGACACCGACTGGGACGGCGTGCGGCTGCACGTTGTCACCGGCAAGGGCGGTACTGGGAAGACAACCGTGGCCGGCGCGCTCTCCCTTGCGCTTGCGGCCGACGGCCGACGGGTGCTGCTCATGGAAGTCGAGGGCCGTCAGGGCATTGCGCAGCTGTTCGACGTGCCACCACTGCCGTATGCGGAACGGCGCATCGCCGTCGGCCCTGGTACCAGTTCGCGGCCGGGCGGCGACGTGTTCGCGCTGGTGGCCGATCCCGAATCGGCCCTGATCGAGTACCTGCAGATGTTTTATGGCCTGCGGCATGCCGGCAGCGCGCTGGCCAGGCTCGGGGTGATGGATTTTGCCACGACAATTGCGCCTGGCCTGCGAGACGTGCTGCTCACCGGCAAGGCGGCCGAAGCGGTCCGGCGCAAGGACGGCGCCCGCGGCCGCAGTTACGACGCTGTCGTGATGGACGCCCCGCCCACTGGCCGGATCGGCCGCTTCCTGAACGTCAGCGCTGAGGTCTCCGATCTTGCCAGGGTCGGCCCCATCCGCGGTCACGCCGACACAGTGCAGCAGGTGATTCGCTCGCCGGAGACCGTCGTGCACTTCGTCACAGTGCTCGAGGAAATGCCAGTTCAGGAGACCCTTGACGGGATAGCCGAACTTCGCGCGCTCGGCGGCATCCGGCCGGGCGGCATCATAGTGAACATGACCAGGCCAATGGCGCTTCCGCCCGGCCAGCTACACGAGGCCGCCAACGGCAAGCTCGACCTCGCCCAGCTGGCTATCGGGCTCAAGGCGGCCGGGCTGGACGACAGCCAGGGACTGGCCGACGCGCTGGCGACCGAACTGGCCGAGCAGGCCAGGACCACGCTCGGGCAGGAAGAACAGCAGCAGCGGCTGGAGTCGGCCCGCCAGCCCTGCTACCGGCTGCCCTGGATCAGTGGAGGCATGGACCTGGCCGGCCTGTACCGGCTGGCGGCGGCCTTGCGCGAGCAGAAGGCTGCCTGATGACCGGACGGTCACCAGCCCGGCTGGACGTCGACCGGCTGATCGACGATCGCCGGACCCGGATCATCGTATGCTGCGGCTCCGGCGGGGTGGGGAAGACCACGATCGCCGCGGCCATCGGGCTGCGCGCCGCCGAGCACGGCCGGCGTGTCGTTGTCCTGACCGTAGATCCAGCGCGCCGACTCGCCCAGTCCATGGGCCTGAGTTCGCTGGACAACACGCCGCGGCTGGTACCCGGTGTCCAGGTCGGTGATCAGGCGGACGGGACCGGGACCGGACCGGCCGGCAGCCTGCACGCGATGATGCTGGACATGAAGCGCACCTTCGACGAAATCGTCGAAGGTCACGCCGACCCCGACCGCGCCGCCCAGATCCTGGCGAACCCGTTCTACCAGTCGCTGTCATCCAGCTTCGCCGGCACGCAGGAATACATGGCCATGGAGAAGCTAGGCCAGCTCCGCCGGGCCGATGAGTGGGACCTGATCGTGGTAGACACTCCGCCCAGCCGGTCCGCGCTGGATTTCCTTGACGCTCCACAGCGGCTCGCCCGGTTCCTGGACGGGAAGCTGCTGCGGCTGCTGATCGCGCCCGCCAAGGTTGGCGGCAGGGCTTACCTCCGGGCGCTCAACGCCGGATTCGGCGTCGTGACCGGGATGCTGACCAAGATCCTCGGCACCCAGGTGCTGAGGGATGTCCAGACATTCGTCAGCGCGCTGGACACGATGTTCGGCGGATTCCGCGAGCGTGCCGACTACACCTACCAGTTGCTGCGCGCGCCGGGCACGGCTTTCCTGGTGGTTGCTGCCCCGGAGGAAGACGCGCTGCGCGAGGCGTCGTACTTCGTCGAGCGGCTCGACACCGAGCGCATGCCACTGGCCGGGCTGATCCTCAATCGCGTCCAGCAGGTGCCGGCCGCGCAGCTGTCCGCGGCCAGGAGCCTGGCGGCCGCCGAGGTTCTGCAGGCTGCGGCACCCGGCCGCCCCCGGCCCGGCCATCACGACGGGCCCAGCCATCCAGCGCCCCCGCACCGCGGGCGCGGCCAGCTAGGGGCCGACCACCAGGCGGCCAGCCGACAGCTCACGATCGCCGCGCTGCAGCTGCATGCCGAGCGCATGGCACAGGCGGCCGCTGAGCGCAGGGTCGCTGGCAGCTTCGCTGCCGCCCACCCGCTCGTGCCGGTGGCGGAGGTTCCGGCACAGCCCGAAGACGTACATGACCTCGAAGGCTTGCGCCGCATCGGCGAGTCATTCGCCGCCCGCTGATGGCGCGTTAGCGGCGGAGCCGCGCAGCGCGGCAGACGGCGACGGCTAACCGCCCGTTTCCGGCCTGACGGCCGTTCTCGCTTGGCTAGCTTGCGACGAGCTCGTCCCCGGTGCGCTCGTAGTGGTTGCGCGCGTTCTCCAGCAGTTCGCGCCAGGACGTTACGTCTGGCCGACGGCGGAGCAGCGCGCGGCGCTCGCGCTCGGTCATCCCACCCCAGACGCCGAACTCGATCCGGTTGTCCAGGGCGTCGGCCAGGCACTCTGTCCTGACCGGGCAGCCGCGGCAGATCAGCTTGGCCCGGTTCTGCGCCGCGCCCTGGACGAACAACTCGTCCGGGTCAGTTCCCTTGCACGCGGCACGCGCAGTCCAGTCCGTGATCCACATGTGGTCCAGCTCCTCTGATCGTCACGCCCGCGGGAGGTGATCACGCCCGGGTGGCGTTCAGCTGCGGTCCGGAGCCAACTCGGGCGACAGGCTCCGGCGAGTGATGGTCGCGGAAGAGTAACTTACGGAAGTCCGGCGCGTAGCGCTAGCCCCCAGCCGGCCCATTCATGAATAGCCCGATTGGGCTATAGAGCCTTGAGTGACTAGTCGCTACACTCCGGCCACTCGACGTGGTCCCCTGAACCCGAGAAACGACTACTAACAGCTAATGGCCGGTCACTTGAGGCTACATCGGCGTGAGCCGGGCGGCGGCGTCCGCTGGACTGGTCGGTAGGCGGGGTCTGCGGGCCGAACCGGAGCGCTGCCGGCTCGTCCGGTGGCTGGCAGTTGCCTAATGAGCGTAGCCTTGGCGCGTGCAAACCCCGTTGCGCCGCGTCGGCGCGTTGCCCGGCGGGACCTTCATCCGCCTCTTGCTGATGAGCATTGTGGCTGCCTTGCTGGTCGCCGCCGCCGCGTTTCCGATCGTCGGCATTACCGGCATCGCAGCGCGCGATGCTGCCAATACTTTCAATACGCTGCAGGTCGGCAAGCTCGGCGCAGCGCCGCTCAGGTCGATCCTTTACGACGCCGAAGGCCAGCCCATCGCCTACTTCTACCCGTACGGCGTCTACCGGGTGCCGGTCACCTTCAACCAGATCGCGCCGGTGATGCGCAACGCGATCGTGGCGATCGAAGACGACACCTTCTACTCCCAGGGTGCGCTAGACCCGCGCGGCACGTTGCGCGCACTTGTCAGCGATCTCACCGGCCGGCAATTGCAGGGCGCATCCACTTTCGCGCAGCAGTACGTCAAGAACGTCAAGATCCTGCAGGCCGGCAACAACCTGGTCGCGGCATACCAGGCCTTCGCGCCCGACCTGCAGCGCAAGATCCAGCAGTTGCGGCTGGCGGCGGCTGTCGAGCACGAACTGACCCAGCAGCAACTGCTGGCGTCTTACCTCAACGTCGCGTACTTCGATAACCACGCCTACGGTGTCCAGGTCGCGGCCGAGACTTACTTCAGCAAGAGCGCGTCGCAATTGACTTTGCCGGAGGCGGCGCTGCTGGCCGGCATCGTCCAGTCGCCGACGGCATACGACCCGTTCGCCTACCCCGCTGCGGCCATCCAGCGCCGGTCCGAAGTGCTCACCCGGATGTGGCAGCTGCACTACGTGACCAAGCAAGCGGCGCTCGCCGCGGAGAAGGCACCGCTCGGCCTGAAGCCGTCGGCTGTGCCGCTCGATGTCGGCTGCACCAGCCCGTCGACGGCGAAGACCGCGTTCTTCTGTGACTACGTCGAGCACGTCCTGCAGCTCAACTACCCGTCGGTCTGGACGGACATCCAGAACTCCGGCGGGCTCGATATCTACACCACACTGAACATGCGCGACCAGCTCGTCGCTGACCGGGCCGTCAGCTACGTCGAGCCGGCCTACAACGCCGCGATCAATCCGAACCACAATGCCGATACCGAAGTGCTGCTCCAGCCGGGAACCGGGAACGTGCGGGCCATCGCGGTCAACCAGACGTACGGCACCGGGCCGGGCCAGACCGAAATCGACTACGCGGTCAACGAGCAGTACGGCGGCGACGGCACCGGCGTGCAGACCGGTTCATCGGCGAAGATCTTCACGCTGGTCACCGCTTTGCAGCACGGCGACCCGTTCGGCCATGCCATCAAGGTCAAGAACCCGGATACGATCGGCCCGTTCCCGACCTGTCATGGCGGTGTGCTCGCGCCCTATAGCTTCCAGAACGCCGAGGCCCCGTTCAAGGGCTCCCAGATCTGGCAGCTGAACGAGGCCACCGTTCAGTCGGTCAACACCTATTTCGTCAACCTGGAGAACCAGGTCGGCATCTGCAACGTGGTCAAGACCGCCGTGCGGCTGGGCATGACCCGGGCCGACGGAACCTCGCTGATGCAGTACGACCATGCGCTCGGGCGGCTCGGCGGGCTGCCGGCCTATGACTACTCCAGCTTCACGCTCGGCTCGGTCGGGGTGTCGCCAATGAGCATGGCCGCCGCCTACGCGTCGCTGGCCGCGCGCGGCACGTACTGCGCCCCGCGCGCGATCACGAAGATCGAGGTCGCCGCCACCCGCCAGCTGTTGCCGGTGGCGCCTCCGAGCTGCCACCGGGTCATGTCGCGGGGCGTCGCCGACGCGGCCAACTACATCCTGCAGGGCGTGCTCACCCAGCCTGGCGGGACCGCGTACGGCCGCGCCGTTCCTGGCTATCACGAGGCAGGCAAGACCGGTACGGCCAACACTGGCTATTACGCGGATTTCGCCGGCTACACGCCGACCCTGGTCTCGTACTCATCGGTGTTCAACCCGGTGAGCCCGACCAGGTACACGATGATCGGCCAAGGCTCCTGCTACCGGGACATCGGCGGGCCGACCTGCCCCGGTCAGATGTACGGCGACAACGCGCCGGCCGCGACCTGGGAGTACACCTTCCTGCACTTGCCCCTAGGCCCCGACGTGCCGTTCGTCTACCCGCCAAGCAGTTTCTTCTCCCTGGGGAACGGCCTGGCCGGGCCGGTGACGGTCGGCGGACCGAAGAAGCACGTCAAGGGGAAGGGCGGCGGACCGGGGAAGGGCGGCGGCGGCGGTGGACCGGGGAAGGGCGGCGGCGGACCGCCGACCGGCTGATCCACTGCGAGTCGGCCAGAGATCACTACTGGCTGCTCACTGACCCGTCAGCCGGCTCTTGACCATGGCCGCCACCCTGCTGCCTTCGGCCCGGCCGGCCACCCGCGGTGTCACGACCTTCATCACCTGGCCTATCCCGGCAGGACCCGACGCGCCGGTCTCGGCGATCGCCGCCTCCACCAGGCCGGCCAGTTCGTCATCGGTCAGCTGAGCGGGCAGGTAGGCGGCCAGCACCTCCTCCTCGGCCAGCTCGGCGGCGGCTTGGTCGTCACGGCCTGCCCCGGCGAACGCCGCAGCAGCCTCCCGGCGCCGTTTGGCCTCCCTGGTGAGGATCTTGGTTAGCTCATCATCGGTGAGGTCATGCGCTGCCGCGCCGGATACTTCCGCGTTACTGATCGAAGTCAGGGCCATCCGGATGGCGCGGGTCCGCGTCTCGTCCCGTGCTTTCATCGCGGCGGTGAGGTCGATTCTCAGCTGGTCTTTCAGAGTAGCCATGGGACTATCCTGCCGGTCCGCAGGCCCGGCGCTGCCGCGGGCACGCGGGTGCACGGCAGGTGCAGTGCGGTAGGCGTGACACCATGTGTGCATGCGCGCGCGAACCCTACTCAAAGCTGGTCTCCTGGTCGGCGCGGCCGGTCTTGGTTATGCGTCCGTGATCGAGCGGAATTGGTTCGCCCTGCGGCAGTATTCCGTTCCGGTCCTGCCGGCGGGCTCGCCACCGTTGCGCATCCTTCACATTTCCGACGTGCACCTCACGCCGGGTCGCCACCGGCTGCTGTCCTGGCTGCGATCCCTCGATGCGCTAGAACCTGACCTGGTCGTCAACACCGGCGACTCGATCGCGCATCAGCAGGCCGTGCAGCCGTTCCTGACGGCCATCGGCCCGCTTCTGGACCGGCCCGGCGTGTTCGTGTTCGGCTCCAATGACTTGTACTCGCCCCGGATCAAGAACCCGTTGCGGTACTTGCGCGGACCTAGTTTCGGTGATCACGATCGGGATACGCCCGACCTGCCCTGGCTGGATCTCGGCGAGGGAATGGAGAGCGCCGGCTGGCTCGATGCCAACAACAGGCGCGGCCGGATCAAAGTCGGCGACTACGACATCGAGGTAGCCGGCGTGCACGACTCGCATATCCGCCGGGACCGGTACGACGCGGTAGCCGGCACTGCCGATCCAGCCGCTGATCTGCGTCTCGGTGTCATGCATTCGCCCGAGCCTGCCATCCTCGACAGGTTCGCAGCCGACGGCTTCGACTTGCTGCTAGCCGGCCACACCCATGGTGGCCAGGTCTGCCTGCCCGGCTACGGCGCGCTGGTAACGAACTGCGGCATCACCACCGACATGGTCAGCGGCCTGCACCGCTACCCGGCCGCTGCCACAGCCGCCGCGCCATGGCTGCATGTCTCGGCCGGTCTCGGGACGGCCCCGACTGCCCCGATTCGCTTCTCCTGCCGCCCAGAGGCTACGCTGCTCACGCTGGTAGCCGGGATCCGCTAGACTTCTCGGGCGGTCAGCGGGGTGTGGCGCAGCTTGGCAGCGCGCTTCGTTCGGGACGAAGAGGCCGCCGGTTCAAATCCGGCCACCCCGACCCAGGTCAGAGCGACTTTTCAGTTGTCGGATCGGGCGTCTGCATCGCTACGACCAGCGGGGCATCCTGGCCTGCGGTGTCATCACTCAAAGGTCGCGGTCAGTCCCGTTGCTCGGACGAGCCGCCGTTCTGAGCGCCGGAGAACATCACATACGCGGTCAGCAGAGACAGACATGATGTGATGACTAGTTTAAGTTGTCGTGGAGCCGCTATGTTGACTAGATGAATATGCCATCGCATCATGCCATCTACACCGCCCCGGCATTGCGGCGCGAGGACGACGCCGTACTGGGCGAAATACACCAGATGCGCAAAGACTTGCGGCACGTCCTCCGGACGCCGATGCGCTGGCAGGGGGGGTTGCGCCGCTCGGCGCTAGCACGCGCCATCCAGGGCTCCAACAGTATCGAGGGATACCAGGTCGCCGAAGACGACGCAGCGGCCGCCGTGGATGGCGAGGAGCCGCTCAGCGCGGACGAGAAAACCTTCATGGAGATCCAGGGCTACCGGCAGGCGCTCGGCTATGTCCTGGCGATGCGCGATGACGACTATGCGGCATTCGACGCTACTGAGATCAGGGCCATGCATTACATGATGCTCAGTCACGACCACACGAAGTCTCCTGGCCGCTATCGCAAAGGCCCGATCTTCGTCCGTGACGAGCGCCGCGACCAGGTCGTCTACGAGGGCCCTGATGCGGGTCACATTCCGGCACTGATGGACGCCCTGGTCCAGAGCCTCCGTACGGGCCTCAGTCTCGACCCTGTGGTCCGCTCGGCGATGGCCCACCTGAACCTGGTGATGATCCACCCGTTCCGTGACGGCAACGGCCGCATGGCGCGAGCCCTGGCGACGTCAGTGCTGACGCGCTCGGATATCGGCGAGCCTGAGTTCTCCAGCATCGAGGAATGGCTCGGCGCGAACACCGAGGACTACTACAGCGTCCTGGCGCACACGGGCCACGGCCGCTGGGAGCCGCGCGACGACGCCCACCTGTGGCTGGCGTTCAACCTGCGCGCGCACCACATGCAAGCTCAGACAGTCGCGCGCCGCGTTGAGGAAGCCGGAGCGACCTGGGGCGAGCTCGGCCGCCTCGTCGCTGGCCACGGGCTGCCTGAGCGGACGATGGATGCAATGTTCGATGCCGTCCTCGGCTACCGCGTCCGGCGCGCCACCTACCTCAAGCGCGTCGACGTGACCGAGCAGACCGCGACGCGCGACCTGGCGGCCCTGGCATCCGAGGGCATTCTCACCGCCCAGGGCAACGGCCGCGGACGCTTCTACGTTGCCGGCGAGCCCATCCGCCAGATACAGGAGCGCCGCAGGAAGCGCCGCGTACCCTTGCGCGATCCGTACCCGTGGATGCGAGCGAGACTCGGCGAGCCGGCTGAGGCGCACAGAAATTTGGTAACGACCGCTCCGACGCCCTGAGGATGACCATCTATGGCCGGGTGCTCATCGTCCGATCAGCACGGCTGATTGAACATCTTGATCCGGCTGCGAGTGGCAGCGTGGCACCGACCTGGTTGTCTCGCAAGTACACGCCGCGGAGCGCACCCTCGCGCCACGATTAGCGGCATGACCACGCCAGAGGGAGCGGAACCGGACCAGTGCTAGCAGCGACCCGGACAGCTGCGGCGGCGGAGTGGGTCACCGCCCCGACGGTACTAGCCGGACTCTTTCTCGTGGCTGCACCGGCAGTACCCCCAGACCATGAGGGTCCGCCAGGAAGAGGACGGCTGGCCAGACAGCCCAGGCGACCGGGGCCGGACAGCGCCTTGCACACGGACCGGCGAAGACCATCTGTACCTGCTTGAGCGCGAGCACCTGGTCGAGCAGGCCATCTACGCTGTTGGGTTACCCGCGTAGGCTGCGCCCATGTCGCTGCCCGCGACGAGGTCGGTCGGTGCTGCTCCGGGGGCCATCATTTCGGCGGCGGTACTCGCCGGTCGACCTGATCGCGGGTCCGCCTACAGTGATCAGCATGCGGGAGACTGAGAGGATCAACCGGGGGCTCGCGGTCGAAGCGACCGCCTTCGGGGTGGGTTACGCCAGCGTGCTGTGCTGGGCAAGCACCTGCCTGGTAGCCACCTTCGGCGGGGCGCCGCTGGCCAGCCCGTACTGGCCGGTACTCCCGTGGCTGCGCACGGACACCACCGGGGTGATCGCGTTCGCGCTCGCCGCCGTCTGCCTCGCCACCAGCAAGTACCTCCGGCTGCGGCGGAGCCAGGCCCCCGCTTTCGCCCGGCCCCCGGCCAGCCGGCCCGCGTCGGTCCACGCTGCCCAGGCGATCGCCGAGACGGCAGCGGTCCTGGCCACCGGCTTGGTCGCTTACCTCTCCCTGAACGTCGTGACCCACAGCGTGACCCTCCGGCTTCAGTTGACCCACTTGTGGCCGTGGCCGAGCGAGGGCACCGTCCGGGTGATCGCACTCGGCATCTGCATCGCGTCGGTGGCCGCCACGCGCTACTTGCGGTCTACAGCTAGCTCCAGCGTCAGTGACCAGGCGCCGGCCAGCAACCGGGTCGGCGCGGCCGCCTGAACCCGTCGATCTGCTACCGTGCTGTAGCCTTCGTCCAAGCCGACCGGACGGGAGGCAGCGCGGATGCGGACGATCCTGGTGTCGGCTAGCGCGTCGATGCTGTTTGCGCTGTTCAGCACCCCCCTGGCCATCAAATTCTTCACCAGGCGCGGCTACGGCCAGCTGATCAGGGAAGACGGCCCGGCAGCGCATGCCACCAAGCGGGGAACGCCGACGATGGGCGGGGCGGTCATCGTCATCGTGACCGTCACCGGCTATTTCGTCGGCCACCTGGCCACTGACTTTCCGGTGTCTGCATCGGGTCTTCTGGTGCTGGGGCTGATGGCCGGGCTCGGGTTCGTGGGCTTCATCGACGACTTCCTCAAGATCTACCGTCAGACCAGCCTCGGCCTGCGCAGCCGGGCCAAGCTGGCCGGCCAGTCCGTGGTCGGCGTGCTGTTCGCCCTCGAAGTGTTGCGCTATCCGAACGCCTACGACTTGACGCCGGCCAGCGCATCGATATCGTTCCTGCGCGATATCGGCCCGACGATCGGCGTGCTGCCGTTCGCGCTGCTGCTCGTGATCCTCATCCAGGGCGCGTCGAACGCGGTGAACCTGACCGACGGGCTGGACGGGCTGGCGACCGGCGCGGTCATCCTGGTGCTCGCGGCCTACGTGCTGATCGCGAACTGGCAGTCGCGCAACCCGTGCGCGGGCGTGCCGGTGACGGCACGGTGCTACCCGATCCGCGACCCGCTGGACCTGGCAGTGGTCGCGGCCGCAGCGCTCGGTTCCTGCGTCGGCTTCCTGTGGTGGAATGCACCGCCAGCGCGGATATTCATGGGCGATACCGGATCGCTCGCGCTCGGCGGCGTGCTTGCCGGGCTCGCGGTGTGCACAGAGACCCAGCTTTTGCTGGGGATACTCGGCGGCCTGTTCGTGATCATCACGCTCTCTGTCATCATCCAGGTCGGGTTCTTCAAGATGACGGGCCGGCGGGTCTTCCGGATGGCCCCGCTCCAGCATCATTTCGAGCTGCTCGGCTGGAATGAGTCCACGATCGTCATCCGATTCTGGCTAGTTGCTGCGCTGTTCGTTGCGCTCGGCCTCGGCATTTTCTGGCTGGAGTGGCTACCTGGCTGAGTTCGGGTAACGCCGCGAGCCGCGGTAGCGAATGAAGGTCTGTGGACGGAGAAGAGCCGGTCGAGCCAGACCCGCCAGCGGAGCCTTCGCAGCAGCCTGGCCACAGCATGAGCGAAGAGGTGGCGATGGCCGCCTCGGCCGTTGCGTGGCTCGAGGTACTGCTCGAGGGCCTACGAAGCGGTACTCACAGCTGGGCCGCATGGGATGCATCATTGGACGACACGCCTGACCGCACCGAGATCGCCATCAGCCAGTGCGAGGCCGAGTTGGCCAGGGCACGCGAGCGGTTGCGGGCCCTCAACCAGTCTGGCCAGACCGGCAGAGCGGGTGAGGTCAAATTTGAGTAGTTGTGTTTTACTAGTGTCATGAACCCGACCCGCCTGTTCGTCCTGGGCGCGCTGGCCAAGCATGGCCCGATGTATGGCCACCAGTTGCGCCGGGATGCTCGCATCGACCGGACCGAGATGTGGTCCGAGGTCCAGCCCGGCTCGCTCTATAGCGCACTGCACCGGCTGGCCGGCGAAGGACTGATCGAAGTGCTGCGGACGGAACAGGACGGTCAGTTCCCGGCGCGCACGGTGTACGGCATCACCGCAGAAGGCCGTCGCGAGCTGCATGTGCTGCGCGCCGAGGCGCTGCAAGAGGTCAAGCTGCAGCCAGATCCCGTCGACCTTGCCCTGGCCATGAGCGCCGACCTCAGCGAGGACGCGCTCCGCGGCTACATAGCGGACCGCATGCGGGTCCTTTCAGCGCAGGCGAGCCAGCTAGAGCATCAGCGTGAGCGCACCTGGCCAGACCAGACCGTGGCGGACGACCTGGTGGTCGAGCACGCCAGGCTGCGGGTGCACGCGGAGCTGAGCTGGCACGAGCTGGTGCTGGACCGGCTCGGGAAACTGGCCGCCGACAGCGAGCAGCATGGGCTCAGGGCGTGAGCGTCCGGCCGCTGCGATACCTGGGTGACCCGGTGCTGAGGACACCGAGTGACCCGGTGACGCGCTTCGATGACGCGCTGGCTCGCCTGATCGCCGACCTGCTCGACACCGTTCAGGAGCCGGGACGAGCGGGCCTCGCTGCGAACCAGATCGGCTCCAGCCTGGCTGCCTTTGCCTACAACGTGGACGGCCAGCTCGGTTACCTGATCAACCCCCGGATCGTCGAATGCGAGGGCGAGTACGACGGGCCGGAGGGCTGCCTGTCCATTCCCGGCATCAGCGCAGATCGCCGCCGCTGCGCGTCGGCGACCGCCACCGGCCTGAACCTGCAGCAGGAGCAGGTCACCGTGTCCGGCGCCGGAGAGCTCGCACGATGCCTCCAGCATGAGACCGACCACCTGCGCGGTGAGCTGTTCATCGACCGCCTGGATAAGGCTGAGCGGCGCCGGATCATGCGGCAGATCCACGCCCGCGACCTAGCCAGCGCGGCCGGCGGCATTCCTGGCAGCCATGCCAGCCCAGCACGTGAATCTCGGCGATCCGCGCGGCATCTTCGATGCGGGCAGCCCTGACCGTCACGGACAGATCTTCGTGTCAGCCCGGCCGGCTAGCAACCGGTGTTTCCCGAGCCCTGGCCACCGCCTTGCCCTGCTGGCAGGCTGCCACCGCTGCCAAGCGCTGCCAGGCCGTGGACCCGGGCGGCCCGGCGCATGGCGCCGGGAGCAATGTTCTGGCCAGCCAGGTAGCGGTCGAAGAAGTCGATCGTCACCTGCTCGACGATCGGCTCCGGCTCGCTTGTACCTTCGTACGGCGAAAGGTGGTTGGCGCCGAAAAGGTCGAGGTAAAAGCGGGTGCCCGTAGTATCCGACTGGTACATGTAGATGCTGTCCGGTGGCGGATTGCAGGTATCCGCACTGCCCTGCACGAAGAGCATTGGCGGCGTCGGCTGCGAGAACCAGGAGCCGCCTAGCGCCGGATATTCCGCGCCAGCTAGTACGACAACGGCGCGCAACAGACCGTACCGGCAGCAGCTATCGGCCGCCATCGCCGCCACCGTGTCACCGCCATCCGAATGACCTGCGAACGCGACGCGGTTCAGCGAGATGAGGCCGGAGAGCGGGTTGCCAGGGCTCTGCGAGAGCTGCCGCAACCGGACGGTCACGTACGCCATGTCGGCCGGCTGATTCACCAGATCCTTTTCGTACGGGTCGGCGACATAGCAATTGGTCCTCGGGAAGTTCACCGCGCCTACGACATATCCAGCGCTCGCCCACTGCCGCAGGAGGGCGCTGTAGTCCGAGCCGCACTGCATGAATCCGGGGGCGAAGACTATCAGCGGGAACGGGCCACCAGCCGTAGCGTTACCGGTCCTCGCCGCCGGGAACCAGACGGTCGTGCGCAGCACCCGGCGGCCAGCAACAGGAGAAAGCTCATAGAACGTGAAACGGGCCTGCGTCACCGGGTAATCGCCGGCCTGGCCGACGGGATGGGAACTGCTCGGCGATGCGCTTGGAGTCCCGCGGCTAGCACCGGCCGCCGCACTCGACTGGTTGCCCGCCGGGCTAGTGGCGGCCCCGCCAGGCTGCCCGCCTGCCGCGTCGTGGAGGCCGAGATAGAGGCCGCCGCCGAGCACTGCGATGCTAAGGGCAAGGGCGGCCAGCATCCCGCCAGGATTTCGGCGCCGCCTGCTAGGGCGCCTGCCAGGCTGGCGGCTGGGTGGGCGGCCAGCCCAGTCAGCCCTATCCACCTGATGAGGATACCGGGCGCGCCGCGGGCCGGTCGGCTGTGAGGTGATGCCTGGCGAGGCAGACCTCCTTCTCGAGTCTGACATTCGAGGCTAGGGTACCGACTTCCCTTTCGCCGTGGCATATTTTCATGAATATTTCATGACGATGGAAAACTTTACTAGTTCTAGACCAGATTCATGCCAGATCTGAATTGCTTCGCCTCGACGCGGCGTCGCCGCTGAACATAACCTGCGGGAATGGCAATTGACGAAGAACCTGACGGCGGCACCGGACAGCATCGCCCGCCGGCCGCCACCATGCGGCTGGCTGACCTTGCTACCAGGCGCGCAGTACAGCGGCAGCGCCGGGTGTGGTCCGACCGGGTGGCTAGCTGGAACACGCACGGGTCAGTGAACCTGGCCGGGGTGACGGCTGCGCTGGTCGCGGTGGCCGACGTCCAGCCCGGTGACGTCGTAGTTGATCTCGGCGCAGGCAACGGCCAGGTAACCATCCCACTGGCCATGCGCGGCGCCCACGTCCTCGGCATCGACGTCAGCCAGGGCATGGCGGACACGCTCAAAGCCGAGGCAGTGCGGCGCGGACTGGACACGGTCGAAGCCATGACCGTGCCGATCGAGGAACTCGACCTGCCGGCCGGCAGCATCGACCTGGTCGTGTCCAGCTACGCACTGCATCACCTGCGCGATCCCGACAAGGCCAAGCTCGTGCAGGCAGCGGCGGGCTGGCTGAAGCCGGGCGGCCGCATCGTGATCGCGGACATGATGTTCGGTCGCGGCGGCACGCAGCGGGACCGCGAGATCATCAAGAGCAAGCTCCTGACGCTGGCACGGAAGGGGCCGGGTGGCTGGTGGCGGATCGCCAAGAACGTCGTGCGCTACCTGGCCAGGGTGCAGGAGCGGCCGATCTCGATGGAGGCGTGGACTGAGCTCATGCGAGCCGCTGGCCTTACCGCGATCACGGCGTCCACGGTCGTCGCCGAAGCCGGGCTGGTCTCGGCCCAGCGGCCGCAGTAATGCCGTAGTCACGCCGGGCCCGGGACGCCCGGCGCAGCAGCGCTTGCCGGGAACCACCCGGCAAGCGCTTTGCCATGCCCGCTAGCCGCTAGCCTGAACGGCTAAACCGAAGCGCCGGCAACCAGCGTCGGCGCCAGCATCTCGGCGATCTGGGCGGCATTCAGCGCCGCGCCCTTGCGCAGGTTGTCGCCCGAGACGAACAGGTCGATGGCCCGCGGGTTGTCCAGGCTTTGCCGCACCCGACCCACGAAGGTCGGGTCCAGGCCGACGACGTCGGCCGGCGTCGGGTATTCGCCACGGGCCGGATCGTCGACCAGCACCACGCCGGGTGAGCCGCTGAGCACCCGCTGAGCGTCTGCGCGGCTGACGTCCCGGTCGAATACCGCATGCAGCGCCAGCGAGTGCCCGGTGATCACCGGCACCCGCACGCACGTCGCACTGACTGGCAGGTCCGGCAAGCCGAGAATCTTCCGGGTTTCATTGCGGATCTTCAGTTCCTCTGACGACCAGCCCTCGTCCCGGACCGAGCCTGCCCATGGCACGACGTTGAGCGCGAGCGGAGCGCCGAAGGGCCCGCCGTCGCCGATAGCCGCCCGTACATCACCTGCCTGCTGGCCGATCATGCGGTTCCCGGCAATCTCGGTTAGCTGGTCATAGAGGGCCTCAGTGCCGGCCTGGCCAGCCCCGGACGCTGCCTGGTAAGACGCGGCAACCAGTTCGCGGAGGCCGAAGGCGCGGTGCAGGGCGGCCAGCGCGACGATCAGCGACAGGGTCGTGCAGTTGGGCACCGAGATGATGCCACGCGGCCGGTCGAAGGCAGCGTCCGGATTGACTTCAGGTACCACGAGCGGCACCTGCGGGTCCATCCGGAACGCTCCCGACTTGTCGATCACCACGACACCGTGAGCAGCAGCCACCGGCGCCCATTGGGCCGACACCTCGTCCGGGACGTCGAACATGGCCAGGTCGACGCCGTCGAAGACATCCGGCGTCAGCGGACGCACCTCGACGTCCTGGCCACGCACCGCCAGCCTGCGCCCGGCCGACCGGGCGGAGGCAATGAGGCGGACTTCGCCCCAGATATCGGCGCGCTCGGACACGATGGCGCGCATGACGCTGCCGACCGCACCGGTGGCGCCTACGATCGCCAGCACAGGGCGTCCGCCTGCGGCAGTCACCTCCCGCTCCCGCCGTAGACGACTGCCCGCTCGCCGTCGCCGCCGAGGTCGAACGCCTCGTGCGCGGCCCTTACCGCCATGTCCATATCATTCTGGTCCACGACGACCGAGATCCTGATCTCCGACGTGGAGATCATCTCGATGTTCACGCCGGCCTCGGCCAGCGCGCCGAAGAACGTCGCGCTGACACCCGGGTGCGATCGCATGCCGGCGCCGATGACCGAGACCTTGGCGATCCGGTCGTCGTACAGCAGGGAGTCGAATCCAACCTCGTCCTGCAGCTGCCCAAGCCTGGTCATCGCCGCATGGCCGTCGTCTTTCGGCAGCGTGAAGGAGATGTCCGTCCGGCCGGTGGCGGCCGCCGAGATGTTCTGGACGATCATGTCGATGTTGATGCCGGCGTCGGCAATCGCACGGAAGATCCGCGCCGCCTCGCCCACCTTGTCAGGCACGCCGACGACCGTGATTTTCGCTTCGCCGGGGTCCTGCGCCACCCCGGAGATGATGGCCTGTTCCATCGCCTCGCCCTCCGTAACCGGTCCTGCGTCCACGACCCAGGTGCCTTCTCTGCTGCTGAATGAGGAGCGCACGTGGATAGGCATCTGGTACCGGCGGGCGTATTCCACGCACCGCAGCATCAGGACCTTGGCGCCACAGGCTGCCATCTCCAGCATCTCCTCGTAGGAGATGCGCGGGATCCGCCTGGCACTGGCAACGATCCTCGGGTCCGCGGTGAAGACGCCGTCAACGTCGGTGTAGATCTCGCAGATGTCGGCGCCGAGCGCGGATGCGAGTGCGACCGCCGTGGTGTCGGTAGCCCCCCGGCCAAGCGTGGTGATGTCCTTGGTGTCCTGGGAGACTCCCTGGAAGCCAGCCACGATAGGGATGGCGCCATCGTCAAGCGCCGCCTGGATACGGCCGGGCGTGATGTTGATGATCTTCGCCTTGCCGTGCGAGGAGTCGGTGATGACACCCGCCTGCGAACCGGTGAACGAACGGCCGTCGAGACCGAGGTTGGCGATCGCCATGGCCAGCAGGGCTACCGAGATCCGCTCACCCGCGGTGAGCAGCATGTCCAGCTCGCGGCCGGGCGGCAGCGGGCTGACCTGCCGGGCCAGGTCCAGCAGCTCGTCGGTGGTGTCGCCCATCGCGGACACCACCACGGCCACCTTGTTGCCGGCCTTGCGGGTCGCGACAATCCGCTGCGCCACCCGCTTGATGCCATCAGCATCGGCGACCGACGACCCACCGTATTTCTGCACGATCAAGGCCACGGCGGCGCACGCTCCTTGAGTATCGGCGTACCGGCTAGCTGGCCCGCCAGGACGACCCTGCCCGCCGGAAGGCGGATCATGGCTGGCCGGACCTGCAGTCTACCGAGGGAACCGCCTGCTAACGCGAGGCCCGTTCCTCCGCGACGTCCAGCCTGGCGTGCGCGACCACCGAGTGCAGCGCGCGCAGCGCCGCGCCGCCATGCGTGCCCCAGTGGCTGACGTAGGAGAACTGCCACCACCAGAGCGCCTCGGCGACCCGTCCCGCCTCGTAGTGCTTGAGCCCGTGCACGAGGTCGGCGGCCACTGCCGCTAGATCGTCAGAGAGCCGGAACGGGGTAGCTTGGGTATCCGCAAACGGATCGAAAATCTCTGCATAGTCATCGAATCCGGCCAGCCTCGTGGCTAGCCCGGTACGCAGCGCATCCAGATCGACGTCCGGGTCCGCGCCGACGTCAGGCTCCCAGTTGCTGGGCAGGATCACGTCCTTGCTGGCGCCGAGCTGGGCGCCGGCAAGCATGACCTGCGCCGTCTCGAGCAGCAGCAACGGCACCGTCTCGTCCGCACCTTCCCCGCGTGCGACCGCCGTCAGGCCGTCAAGGAAGTCTCGCGCGTTCCCGGCTACCCGGTCGGCGATCGGCCGCCAGTCCTCGGCCCCCGGCCCGTCAGACATCCACCAGCCTCCGTCCCTCGAAGGCCCGGCCCAGGGTCACCTCGTCGGCGTACTCAAGCTCACCGCCGACCGGCAGGCCGCTAGCAGGCCTGGTCACACGCAGCCCGATTGGCTTGATCAGCCGAGCCAGGTACGTCGCGGTGGCCTCACCCTCCAGATTGGGGTCGGTGGCCAGGATGATCTCCGTCACCGCACCGTCTGCCAGCCGGGTCATCAGCTCCCTGATCCTCAGGTCGTCCGGCCCGACTCCGTCAATCGGGCTGATCGCACCGCCCAGCACGTGATAACGCCCGCGGAACTCACGGATTTTCTCGATCGCGGCGACGTCCTTCGGCTCCTCGACAACGCAGATCACCGAAGGGTCGCGGCGCACATCCTTGCAGATGCGGCACTCGTCATCCTCGGCCACGTTGAAGCAGACACGGCAGAACTTGACCCGCTCGGTGACCTCGACCAATACGGCCGCCAGCCGCTTGACGTCGATAGGGTCAGCGGACAGCAGGTAAAAGGCGATCCGCTGGGCACCCTTCGGCCCGACGCCTGGCAGCTGGCCCAGTTCATCGATCAGGTCCTGGACAACGCCTTCGTACACCGGTGGCCTGCCTATCTCTCGCTGGCAGGCG
>JAJYUU010000004.1:0-25947 GCA_021792405.1 Actinomycetes bacterium | reverse complement strand
GCCGCCCCCGGCCGCGCCGGCGCCGGGGAAGCCTGGCAGGCCAGTAAGGTCTGGCAGCCCGCCCTGGCCTGCCCCGCCGAAACCGGCGGCAAACGGCGCCATCGCTTCCTGCTGCAGGTCGTCGACGGCGCGACAGGCATCGCGGTAGGCCGCCAGCACCAGGTCGGCAATGGTCTGCGCGGTTTCCTGCGGGTCGGCTGCGTCGACAGCCGCCGGGTCGATCGACAGATCGACCAGCTCACCCTGACCGTTGACGGTGGCCCGGACCAGGCCGCCGCCTGCCGTCCCCTCGATCTCGGCCTCGGCAAGCTCTTGCTGCGCGTTCATGAGCTGGCTCTGCATGGCCGCGGCTGCTGCGAGCAGTTGCTGCATGTCGAGCTGACCACCCGGCTCCACGCGACCTCCCACGTCCGATTGCATCGACAGCACGAGCCTACGGCCTCCGGTCCGCCGCCCCCTCGGGACTGCCCCGTTAAGCCGAAGGATGTTGCACCGTTTCGGGCTAAAGAATTTACGTGTTAACAGCTGCGAGGCGGATCAGGAGCCATCCAGTTCCTGGATGATCCGTCCGCCGAGTTCACGCTCGATAAGGTCGGTGCCGGTCAGCATCTGCGGTGCGGGGAGATCGGAGGGCTCCGGATCAGCCGCGGGCGCAGCCGTGGGCCTGCTCCGCTGGCTCTGCCGCGTGCTGGCGGCCTGCGGCGGCCTGCCCGCCCGGGCGGGCTGGCTTGCCCCATTCGCACCCCGCTGGTCACCCCGGCGCTCGTCCGGGCGCTCGTCCGGGCGATCACTCCGGTCCGCGCCCTGGTGCGACGGGCGGGCTGGAGCCGGTGCCGGTACCGCCATGTCAGGACGCGAACCGCCAGCCGGGCCGGCGCCAGCAAGCACGGCGGCCCTGATCTGCGGGGCCTTGCCGAACATCCCGGCGAGCACCTTGCCCAGGTCCTGGTCGTAGCCGCCGGTCTGGAAGCCGTGCGCGAACCCGGCCTGTGCGAACGCCAACGTCAGCACCCCGTCGACGTAGGACTCCACACTGGCGTTGCTCAGCTGTATCCAGGCGACCTTTCGCTTGCGCTGCACTGCGGCGAGGATGTCCGGCCAGCGAGCCCGGATCGCGTCCGCATCGGCCGGCAAGCCGGATGACTGCGGAGCCTGGGCGGCTGGCCCGGCAGCCGCTCGTGGGTCAGCGGAGCTTTCGTCAGGCACAGTGGGCCGGGCAGTCGGCTCGTGATCGGCGGCACGGCGAGGCTCCGGCCCCGGCGGCGCGGACGGCCCTGAGCCGAGCCGGCGCTCCAGCCTGTCAAGCCGCTCCGCTAGCCCGGCGCTGTCGGCGCTGGCGGCCGGCAGCAGCACCTGGGCACACATCAGCTCGAGCAGCAACCGGGGAGACGTCGCGCCGCGCATCTCCAGCAGCCCGGCGCTGATGATCTCGGCTGCCCTGGTGAGCCCGGCCTGGCCGAAAGCGGTCGCCTGGGCGCTCATCTGCTCCAGCCGGTCCGCCGGGGCTTCGATCAGCCCGGAAGCCGCCGCGTCTGGCACCACCGACAGCACGATCAGGTCACGCAGCCGGTCGAGCAAGTCCGCAGCAAAGCGTCGGGTGTCATGTCCGGCCCCGACCATCTGGTCGACGGCGTGGAAGACGGCCGCGCCGTCACCGGCGGCGAAGGCGGTGACAACCTCGTCCAGCAACCGGTCATCGGTGTAACCGAGCAGCGCGATCGCCTGGTCGTATCGCAGGCCGCTGGCGTCCGAGCCGGCCACCAGCTGGTCCAGCACCGACAGCGCGTCCCTGGCCGACCCGGCGCCGGCCCGGACGACGACCGGCAGCACGGCCGGCTCGTACCGCACGCCCTCGCTGGCCAGGATCTGCTCCAGCAGTTCCCGCAGCACGGCCGGCGGGAACAGCCGGAACGGGTAGTGGTGCGTCCGGGACCTGATGGTCGCGATGACCTTCTCCGGTTCGGTGGTGGCGAACACGAACTTCAGGTGCGGCGGCGGCTCCTCGACCAGCTTGAGCAGCGCGTTGAAGCCGTCCCTGGTGACCATGTGCGCTTCGTCGATGATGTAAATCTTGAAGCGGCCGGCCACTGGCGCGTAAAACGCCCGTTCCCGCAGGTCACGGGCGTCATCGACGCCGCCGTGTGACGCGGCGTCGATCTCGATCACGTCGATGCTGCCGGGCCCGGACGGGGCAAGAGCGACGCACGACGCACAGACTCCGCAGGGATCGGGCGTCGGGCCCTGCTCGCAGTTGAGCGAACGGGCCAGGATCCGGGCGCTGGACGTCTTGCCGCAGCCGCGCGGCCCGCTGAATAGGTAGGCATGGTGCACCCGTCCGCTGAGCAGCGCCTGGCGGAGCGGCTCAGTGACGTGGTCCTGGCCCTTGACCTCGGCAAAAGTGGCCGGCCGGTACCTCCGGTACAGCGCCAGCGGTGCAGCCTGCGCCCTGCCCGGCTGGCCTGCTGGCCCAGCGGCGGGACTCGGGGAGTCGCCTGTCATGACCTCATTCTCGCCGGCATTCCAGTGCCAGGACTGCCAAAAGGGACCCCCCGCACACCCGACAGAGCCCGCGTACCCTTGCTGCCTTCCGGCCCTGGGGGGGTTGGCGGGATGAACGCCGTGCGAGGGGTCTGCGAATCAGTCTAGTCGCGGCCCGGAGCCCGCGGACCGGATACCTGTGCCGCCAGGCGCGCCGGTGCCATAGCCTGCCGGGTCAGCGATCCGGTATCCCGCTCCTGGCGTGGTCGAGATGGTCAGCGGATCGCCGAGTTTGCGGCGCAGGCGGCCGTCCCTGGCGGCGAGGCGCCGCACCGGATCGAGCCGACGCCCTGGGCGCTCGCTCAGCGCCCGGTCCTGCGCGCCCCCGCCCTCTGGACGGACCCGGACCAGCCAGGTCCGGGTCCGTCTGACCCCGGCCGTTACCGGCGCCCGGCTGGTTACGCGTAACATCGTGACATGGCGGATGTGCGGGACTGCGAGCAGTGCGGTACCAGGTTCACGCCCCGCCGTGAGCACGCCCGCTTCTGCTCAGCGCGATGCCGGGTGGCCTGGAACCGTGCCGACCGACTCCACCAGGCGGTGGACGAGAGCGCGCTGTCCTGGGCGATCACGGCGATGGCCGACGCGGTCGCGCGGCTGCCCAGGGTGGGCGCACTGGACCGGCCTCGCGCTTTCGCGGTTATCAGCGAAGCGGTGTGGTGGGTCACGATCGTCGACGCCAACCTGGTGCGCTATCACCCCGACGTATACGACCGCGAGCTCGTCAGCCGCTCGTCGGCCGAGCGGCTGCTCATCGAGGAGACCCTGGCAGGCCTGCGCTTTGTGCGCAATCAGGTGGGCGGCGATATCGACCGGGGTCACTTCATCCGGCCGGGTGCAGCGGCGTCAGGCAATCGGCGCGCGCAGGACTGGATCTGGGCGCCGATGCCCGCGCCGGCCCGTGAGTCGCTGTCATCGCGCGGCCTGGCCTGGGAGATGGACCGGTACCGGGCCTATCAGGCGCGCCTCGCCGGGCAGGCTGTGGTGGCAACATTCAGCCGCGCGGGCTCGTTCCTCGACAGAGTCGCCGCCGGGCTGGCCGCGCCAGCGGATGCCGTGGCCCGACACTCGCACACTGGGCAGTGATGCCGACGGCACGGTCACGGTGCCGGCATGCCCTGCCGGAAGCAGACCCTCCGCCGGCCGCCAGGGCGTTTCGCCGCCCTGGCGACAGCATCGTTCCGCGGGTAACGAACTGTCAACGATTAGCAGCCGGTCGGCGTGACCGATGGAGTGCCTCAGCGCTTCTGCAGCCGCCGCTCGACCACGTCGCGCAGCCCGTCGCCGAGTACCGCGAAAGCGAGCACCGTGATCACGATCAGGAACCCGGCTGGCCAGAGCTGCCACCAGTAACCATCGAAGAGGTTATTGATCCCGGCGGTGAGGATGACACCCCAGGAAGTCGCGGGCGGCGGGACGCTCAGGCCGAGATAGCCGATCGAAGCGAAGAGCAGGATCGAGTCAGCGACTTTGAGCGTTCCGTTCACGACCACTACGCCGAGCAAGTTCGGCGTTATGTGGCGGAACAGGATGCGCGGTGGCCTCGCGCCGAAGGCCTCGGCCGCGTGCACGTAGTCGCGCGTCCGGAGCGACAGGGCCTCGCCGCGGACGAGCCGGGCCGTCGAGAGCCAGCTCACCGAGGTGATCACGAGGATGATGAGGATGAGGTTCGGGGTGATCAGCGAGGCGAGCAGGACGACGAAGAACAGGAACGGGATCGACAGCATCGCGTCCACGATCCGCATCAGGACCGCGTCGGCAAAGCCCCCGAAGTAACCCGCGACGAGACCCCAGACCAGGCCGAACGCTGTCGCGAAGATCGCCACGGCGAAGCCGACCTCGAGAGTGCTCTGACCGCCGACCATCAGCCTGCCAAGCTCGTCGCGCCCGTTCGGGGTGGTGCCGAGCGGGAACTGGGCGCGAGGCGGCAGGTTAGCGGTGATGAGGCTGGAGGCGGTCTGGTTCGTGTGGTAGATGAGCGGTCCGGCGAAGCAGAACGCCACGATGAGGAGCAGCACGACGGCACTGGCGACCGCAAGCTTGTTCTCGGCGAACGTGGACAGCGCGAGACGGAGCGGCGGCGTCATCGGCCGCATCTCTCCCGCCTGGCTCACCCCCTCGGCAGCGGGCGCCGTGGACGTCGCCGGGGCCGCGACGGCCGTCGCGTTGCTCTCGCCAGCCGGCGGGCTATGGTCAGGCAGGAGCGGCTCTCCGGAGCCGGAGAGCGGCGGAGGCGGTAGCGTCTCGCTCACGTGTAGCGCACCCTTGGGTCGAGCACTGAATAGGCCAGGTCTGCCGCAAAGTTTCCGATGATCGTCGCGACCGTCACGACGAGCACTACGCCGAGCAGGATCGGGTAGTCCCGCGTCTGCGCCGCGTTCCAGAACAGCAGGCCGGCCCCGGGGAAGTCGAACAGCGCCTCGATGATGAGGGATCCCGACAGCACGTACGGCAGGGTGAGGCCGAGCAGGGTGACCGTGCTCGTCAGGGAATTCCGCAGCACATGGTGGAACAGGACGCGGTTCGATGACGCGCCCTTGGCGTAGGCGGCCCGCACGTAGTCCTCGAGCAGGTTGTCGATCGTAGCCGAGCGCATGTAGCGACTGAAGTACGTGACGTTCCCCAGGCAGAGGGTGAGGACCGGCAGGACGAGATCGGCGATGTCGACCGGCACGCTCGTCCCGAAGTTCTGTGCCGTCGAGGGGAACAGGCGGATGTCCAGGTTCAGGAGCACGATGAGAACGACGCCGAGCAGGAAGCTCGGCATCGAGTAGAGGGCCATCATCGTCCCGGTGAGGACGTGGTCATCGATCCGGTTCCGGCGCTTCCCCTGCCAGAGCCCCATCGGAATCGCGATTGCGACGGCGAGCACCATCGCCGAGCCGACGAGCAGGAGGGTCCGCGGCAGGAACCTCGCAAGCAGGGAGCCGACCGACTGATTCATCTTGTAGGAGTAGCCGAGGTTGCCCTGCAGGGCATGCCACGCCCAGATGAGGTACTGCACCGGGATCGGCTTAGTAAGGCCCTCCTGGACCTGCAGGTTATGGACCTCCGCCTGGGTCGCCCGCGGCCCGAGTTGCGCGCGGACGAGCCCGCCGGGAAGGGCATGCAGGAGGAGGAAGACGATGATCGAGACAATCACCGTCACCAGGACAGCCTGAAGAAACCGTCTGACGAGGTACCCGGTCACCGCCCCTCCTCACTGCACGCAAATTACGCAACGCTGTCCGCGGACGTTACTTGACGAAGTACCACCGGGACGGCATGGGGTTCACGTAGGGCTGCAGCGGAGTCCAGCCCTTCAGGTTGGTCTTGACCAGCAGCAGGAGCTGGGGCGGCACCGGCCACCAGAGGGACGCGACCTGCTTGGAGATGTAGTTCTCCACGTTGTAGAGCGGCGTCAGTCCGGGCTGGGTGTGGGCTGCGTTCCCGAGCGCCTGAGCCGTGGGCGAGTTCCACCCGCCAGCCCAGTAGTTGTTCTTTCCGAACTGCTCCATCCCGGTGGGCAGGTAGGAGTTCTGGCCGTAATCCCACAGGAAGCCGCTGTAGCCGGCCATGCCCCAGTTGCACGGCCCCGGCGGGCACACGCCGGCGATAGAGAACATCGTCGTCGTGGTCTGGCCGTCCAGCGTGATGTCGACGCCTGCCTGCTTGGCCGCGGTCTGGAATGCCTCCACCTGCGCCAGGAAGGTCGGCGACCCGGTCGAGTACATGAACATCAGGCTCAGCGTCCGGCCCTTCGCGATCCCGGCACCGCATTCGTTGCTCGCCGTGCCCGGCCGCTGGCAGACGTCCACCCCAGCGGAATTCTTCGCCCACCCGTGGGCGCTGAGCAGGCTCTGCGCCGCGGACATCGAGTACGGATACAGGGGATGCTGCAGCAGCGGCGACACATACTTGCTCGGCTGAGCAGGGACCATTCCCCACTCGTAGCTCCCGTAGCCGTGCAGCGACGTCTTAATGTACAGCGGCTCGTTCACCAGGTGCTGGAGCGCCTGGCGGATGTACAGCTGCCTGACCAGCGGCCCGTACTGCTTGTTCGTGTAGCCGAACTCGATGTCCTCGTTGTAGAAGGCGTTCCAGGGCTTGAATGTGAAGCCCATGTTCTCGTAGGTCTTCAGCGCGGCGACATCGCTGAACGGCAGCCAGCCGTAGGTGATCGTGCCCGAGCGCAGCGCGTCGAGCTCAGCGGTGTCGGAGTTGAAGCTGTAGACCCCGTAGCAGTTCAGGAGCGGCTTGCCCGGCCCGGTGTAGGCCTTGTTGCGGCACAGCACCGTGTGGTAGGTCGTGGGGTCGAAGGAAGTCATCACCCAGGGCCCGTCCACCGTCTTCCAGAGCGGGTTCGTCGCGTACGTGCTGAGCTGCGACGACTGCGCGTAGAGGAAGTTGTAGACCTGCTCGGCTCCCGCCATGGTGGCGGCGGCGTTGCCGACCGCGCAGGTTGCGCACGTCTTGTCCCACGCTTGCTGAGGCAGCGCGAAGAGCCAGAGCAGCTGGTTGGCGGTGAACCACGCCGGGTTGTAGGAGCGCGTGAGGTGGATCGTGAACTGGTACGGGCTGTTGTAGGTGACGCTCTTGATGTCGTCGGGAATCTCGCCCTGGACGTAAGGGGCGAATTTGCCCAGCTTGACGCCGGCGGCCTCGAGCTGGAACCAGAACTGCACGTCCTTCGTGGTAACGGGCGTCCCGTCCGACCACTTGTAGTTATGCCGAAGCGTGATCGTGACGGTCTGGTTGTTGTTGGAGTAGACCGGCGGGTTCGCAACCGAGAGCTGGTAGTCGATCCCGGTGTACCCGGGTCCCCCCGGGTAGTAGAGCGGCCGCCACATGCCGTTCTCGATGTTCTGGTCGTACGGCTCCCAGTTGGCCTGGTTGTCCAGCGGGAAGATCCAGCTGAACACGTTACCCACGGCAAGCGCGTAGTTTGCCGTGCCACCGGAGACCGGCTTGGCATTCGGTGCGCTAGTCGGCGTCGCGGTGCCCGCACAGGCGGCCAGCCCGAGCATCGCGGCACTGGCCAGCCCGACCATGGCCACACGGCGCCGACCGCGGCCGGCCCTCGGGACAGACGGGTGCATGGCAGAGCGGCGTCGTCGCGCGGACGGCAGGTCGGCCGGCCGACGGCCCTCGTCGTGGGACTCTTCCTTACTGGAACTCACGGCCCCTCCAGGATGTGCGTGCAATGCGGTACACCCGCGACGCGAACAGGATTCTCAGTGCCCGCAGATGGACTGGAAGCCGCTCGGCCATGCGCCTCTTGCGAGGCATCAATGTCGAGATACGCCAACACCAGACATCTGGTTTCTGTTTTGCTGCACGACCTTACCTGGGCATCGGCCCGTGCGAGGTCGTTCCTTCGCTTGCCGGGCCACCTACGATGGGGACGGCAACGTAGGCATTATGTCTGTACCTACGGCATCTCGCAAGAGAAATCGGCATTTCGCGAGCGAAACCGTTGAGACAGCTGCTAGCGGCCACTAAATCCGCTCCTGCCGACACTCGGCGCTCTTCGCGCTCTCCGCGCTCTCCGCGGACCCGCATACTGGACCAGGGCGGCAATGCGGTCGGTGCCGCGACCGCTAACTCTCGGCAGATGAGGTGGTCAATTGACTGGCAGCGGCCCTGACCGGTACATCTCGTTCTGGTACTCCCAGATCGACCCGCCGCCCCGTCGCCGGGATCCGCTGGCCGGCCAGCGCGAAGCAGACGTCTGCATAGTCGGCGGCGGCTTCACCGGGCTGTGGACGGCCTACCAGTTGCTTCGCGGGAATCCTTCGCTTGAGGTCGTCGTACTCGAGGCGGAGACTGTCGGCTTCGGCGCCTCGGGCCGGAACGGCGGCTGGGTGGAGGGCCGCCTCGCCGGTGACAGGGAGCACTGGGCGGCGCATGGGGGACGCGCAGGGGCACTTGCTCTCGAGCGCGCTATCCAGGCAACGGTCGACGAAATCGGCGAGGTGACGGCAGCTGAAGGCATCGACTGCGCGTTCCACAAGGGCGGCACGCTCACCCTCGCCCAGACCCCCTTGCAGCTCCAGAAGGTACGAGGTGAGGTCGAGTGGGACCGGACGTGGGGCCTCGGCCCCGAGGACAGCGCGCTGCTCGACGGACCGGCGGCGGCCGAGCGGGTCTTTGTGGACGGAGTGCTAGGCGCGCGCTATAGCCCGCATTGCGCGCGGGTTCAGCCGGCCCGGCTGGCTGTTGGCCTCGGCGAGGCAGTGGAGAGGGCCGGGGCGACGATCTACGAAGGGACGCGCGTCACCCGGATCGCGCCAGGGGTTGCCCGGTCCGCATCTGGCGAGGTGCGAGCCAAGTTCGTGGTACGCGCCACCGAGGGCTATACGGCCAGCCTGGCCAGCCACCGCCGGGCCATCCTGCCGCTTCGCAGTTGCATGATCGCGACCGAGGTGCTGAGCCCGGCTACCTGGGCTGCACTCGGCTGGCAGCGGGCGGAGACGGTGCTCGATGGTGCCCGGCGGTTCGTGTACATCCAGCGAACCGGCGACGGGCGAATCGCCATCGGCGGCCGGGGCGCGCCGTACCGGTACGCGTCCAAGACCAACTCCGAGGACCCGCCGCCGAGCGAGGCTGTCCGCTCCCTCCGCAGGCGGCTCATCGAACTGTTCCCGGTGCTGGCCGACGTCGCTCTCGATGGTGCCTGGCACGGCGTACTCGGCGCGTCCCGCCAGTGGGCGCCCGCTGTCGGGCTCGACCGGGACACCGGGCTCGCCTGGGGCGGCGGATACGTCGGCGAGGGCGTGGCCGCCGCGAACCTGGCCGGGCGCACGCTCGCCGACCTCATCCTGGACCGGGACAGCGAACTGGTCCGGCTCCCATGGGTCGGGCGGCTCGGCCGGTCGTGGCCGCCTGAGCCGCTTCGCTACGTCGCCGTCCGGGGCGTCAACGCCATGATGGAGAAGGCCGACGAGCGAGAGTGGCGCACCGATCAGGCCTCCCTCGTCGGCCGTGTGGCTCACCTGATCTCCGGCCGCTGACCGGGTTGCGGGACCGCAAACGACGCACGGGATCGTGGCGGCGGGGGTAGAAAGCTGGTATGTGCGAAGATCACAGCCAGTTGCCTGCGCTGCCACCGGTCCTGCACGAGGTCGAGGTGAAGCAGCCGATCCCGCTCCAGGCCGTCGACTCGGTGCAGATCACCACTCTGATGGACAACGTCACCGACATGTTCATGCCCGATCAGGGGCCGGCTCACCGATACGGGCCGTCGTCGCGTGGCGTGCCATGCGGGCTGATGGCAGGTGGCGTGGCGGTAGACGCGCTGATTGCCGAGCACGGCTTCTCGATGCTGATCACCGTGCGCAAGAACGGCACCGAGCACCGAGTCTTGTTCGACGCCGGCACCAGCCCGGACGGGGTGGTGGAGAACATGCGCCGCCTCGACATCGACCCGGGCTCGATCGAGGCGATCGTGTGCAGCCACGGGCACTTCGATCACACCACCGGGATCGACGGGCTGATCCGGGCCGTGGGCCGGGCGAACATGCCGGTTCTCATCCATCCTCATTTCTGGCGCCGGCGGCGGGTCCGCTTGCCCGGGCTGGAGCCACGGGAGATCCCGTCAGTCAGCAAGCCGGCGCTGGAAGCGGCTGGGTTCGAGGTGATCGAGGACGCGCAGCCTAGCTTCCTGCTAGACGGCTCGCTGCTGGTGACCGGCGAGGTGGCCAGGACCACCGGGTACGAGCCGGGCTTCCCGCCGCAGGATGCCTGGCTGGACGGCGCCTGGCAGCCGGACCCGCTGGTGCTCGACGATCAGGCGCTGGTGCTCAACGTGGCCGGCAAGGGCCTGGTGGTGATCACTGGCTGCGGACATGCCGGGATCGTGAACATCTGCCGGCACGCTCAACGGCTCACCGGCAACCAGCCGCTGTACGCGGCCGTCGGCGGGTTCCACCTGAACGGCCCGCAGTTCGAGCCGCTGATCCCGCACGTGCTCGACGATCTCGAAGCCATGCGGCCACAAGTAATCGTGCCCGCGCACTGCACCGGCTGGCGAGCACAGCACGCCATGTCCCGCCGGTTCGGCGAGGCGTACATCCCGAACGCCGTGGGGACCCGCTTCCTGCTCTGATCTGATCGCTGTTCCCAGAAGCAGCCAAGATGCAATGAGGGTTAATCTAAATCAGCCTACCTACGATGTAGGCTAATTGGATGGCATTCGTTGGCAGGGATGATGAACTCGCTCAGCTCACGCACTGGTGGGACGACGCGAACGACCGCCCTGCGCTTGTCTGGGGCCGACGCCGGGTCGGGAAAACAGCCCTGATCGAGCAGTTCGCATCAGGGCTGCGTCGCGTGGTGTTTCACACCGCCGCTGGCGATCCCACGGCTTCAGAGCTCCGGCGCCTGACTGCCTCGGTGCGGCTGGCCGACCTACAGGGCCTGCGTGACCTGGAAGCCAATCCCTACCACGACTGGCGGGACGCGCTCGATCATCTGGCCTCGGAAGCCGCCAGCGAGCCTGCTCTGCTGGTGCTTGACGAGTTCCCTGAGCTGCTGCACGGGTCGCCGACACTGCCGGGGCTCTTGCGCGCGTTCCTCGATAACACCCGGGGCCGGACGCAGTTGCGCCTGCTGCTGTGCGGGTCGGCCGTACGGACCATGTGGTCGATCCAGGGAACACGCGAGCCGCTCTACGGAAGGTTCAACCTCGCGCTCCCGGTGTTCCCGTTCCGCCCGCACGAGGCAGCGATGATGCTTCCAGGGCTGCCACCGGAAACCCGCGCACTGGTATACGGGCTGATCGGCGGGATGCCACTGTACCTGGGCTGGTGGCAGCAGGGGCGGACCGTGGCCGAGAACCTGCTCTATCTGGTCGGCAATTCGGGCGGCCCGCTGCTGACCGAAGGACGGCTCATCATGGAGACCGAGATCGGCTCGGACCAGGGCAGCGCGATTCTCTACGCACTCGCGACAGGTGCCGCCAAATACAGCGAGATTAAAGGAGCAGTCGGTTTCGACCCGCTGCGAGCCTTGGACCGGCTGCAGGAAGCGCGGCTCATCACGCGCCTGGTGCCAGCGGGAGACGATCCACGCAAATCCCGCCGGGCGATCTACCGGATCGCTGACAACTTCCTCGCTTTCTACCTCGGGCCTGTGCTTAAGCACCGCACTGAGATCGAGCGGGGACGCGGGCGGATCGCGGTACCGGCGATCGAGCGTGAACTTGACAGCCACCTGGGCCTGCCGTACGAGGAGGCCTTCCGCGAGTGCCTGTGGCGCAAGGCCGAGGACGGCACATTGGGGCTGGAGAACATCGTCGAGATCGGCCCGTGGTGGGGAACCCAGCAGTCCGGTGACCGACCTGCCGGCCGGAACCAGGTCGAAATCGATGCCGTCCTGCTCGCCCAGCCCGCACTAACCCGGGTCCCGGTCGCCGTCGGGGAAGCGAAGTGGGGGAAGTCGGTTAACGGAGCCCGGCTGAGGGCCAGGCTCACCGCGAAAGCGGCATCGATCACCCCCGACGTCGACCAACTGCGCTACATCGTGTGCGCCCGATCGGAAGTCGTCGTGCCCGATAACTCCGACACCATCACGATCACGGCTCGGGACATCTTCCCCGACCCAGGCTGACCGGGTCCGGCGGTCGTCGGCCCTCGACCGGCGCTTCTCGCTCTCGGATGCGCTGAGCAGGACCGCCGCGGCATCGGCACCACTACGACATCGTCGCTGTTCTCGCCGGCCAGCGTCCTGACCGCGTGGTCGAGGGTGGCCAGGCGGGCGCCGCGCCGCCGGGCCAGGGCCAGCAGGTGCGCGTCGGTGACCTGGCGGTAGCCCACCAGCCGCTGAGCCAGAACTCACTCGCTGCCGGTCACAAGCCGCGCGCATCGAACCAGGCACGTGCCGCCCGATGGTGGACGTGGTTCGGCCAGGCCAGGGCATCGTAGCATCACATCATGACGCGTCCCTTTCGGAGCCCGGCCGCCTCGGGCATCCGGGGATCCGCCACCTTCGCGGCCGGAACTGCCATCGCCACCACCGCGATCCATAGCGCGCTGGCCACGGCCAGATGGATGCCCTGCGCCGCTGGCGGCGCGCCGGTCGTGGCGACGACGGCTCCCGCTGCCGCAGTTGCGGCCAGCAGCGCTACCGCGCCCCCGGCCAGCGCCCGGCGGGCCAGTCCAGTCGGCCGGGCCCGCCAGGCCCGCGCCGCTGCGGCGACTACCAGCACCGAGGCAAGCAGTGCCAACGACCGGTGCAGGTACTGCAGCGCCACCAGGCCGACCGCCGCGGTGCCCGATCCGCACGTCGGCCAGCCCGGGCACGCGTTACTCGCTCCCTCGTGCAGCACCAGCATGCCGCTCACCGATAGGGCGAACAGTGCCACGGCGGCGGTCAGGCCGAGGCGCACATCAGGAGCCCCTGTGCGCGCGATGGCCGGAGCGGATGCCCGGCGCACTCCCACGGCGGTGACCGTAACCGCCGCGACGACGAGCCACGCGCCCGCGAGGTGCAGCGCGACCGTCCAGCCGGCATTGTGCGCGAAGACGGTGATCGCACCGAGCAGGACCTGCACCGCGATCAGCCCGAGTGCCGCCGCCGCGCTCCGGAATGTCAGCCGGTCATTGCGGGCCCGGCGCCACGCCACCGCGAAGACAGCCGCGACGAGAACGCTGACCGTGGCGGCCAGGTAGCGATGAGACTGCTCGAGCATCGCGTGGTACGAGCCGCTGAGCCCGGCACTGCCGTTGCACAGCGGCCAGCTGCGGCAACCCATGCCCGACTCAGTGACCCGGACGGTGTCGCCGAGAACCACGAGCAGGTACGCGCATGCCAGACAGACCAAGGTCAGGGCGCGGAAGGCCGGGCCGTACGCCCCGGCAGTAACGGGCCGGGACGTCCTCATGACGCGCATGCCACCATGTCGTTCCTCCTTGCTTGGCTAGTGAAACCGTCTTCTCGCCAGACCGCGGTCAGCTCTCCGGAGCGAAACGGGCAGTGAAGTGCCGGAGCTGGCGGGGCTGCGAGACAATTCGCATGCCGGGCAGGTCGTCCGCGCGGGCGGCCACTCTGGTGGCGACCTCGATCACGTAGTCGATATGGCTCTGGGTGTAGGTACGGCGGGGAATCGCCAGGCGGACGAGATCCATCGGCGCCGGGGTCTCGGTACCGTCCGGATGCAGGCCGAACATGACCGTCCCGATCTCGCAGGTACGCACGCCGCCCTCCGCGTACAGGGCACAGGCCAGCGCCTGCCCGGGGTAGGCCAGCGGCTCGATGTGCGGCAGCAGGGCGCGGGCGTCGATGAAGACGGCATGGCCGCCGAACGGGACGACGACCGGCACGCCGGCCTGTTCCAGCGCCGCGCCGAGATACTCCACCGAGCGCACCCGGTACCGCAAGTAGTCGTGATCCACCGCCTCGCGCAGTCCCTGCGCGATCGCCTCCAGGTCACGTCCGGCCAGGCCACCGTAGGTGGGAAAGCCCTCGGTGAGGATCTCCAGGTTCCGGCAGCGCTCGGCCAGGTTTTCGTCGTTAAGCGCGAGCCAGCCGCCGATGTTGGCCAGCGGATCCTTCTTCGCCGACATCGTCATCCCGTCGGCCAGGCCCGCCATCTCGCGGACGATGTCGGCGACCGGGACATCTGCATATCCGGGCTCGCGCGTCCTGATGAACCAGGCGTTCTCGGCGATCCGGCACGCGTCGAGGAAGAGCGGCTTGCCGAACTTGCGGCAGACGTCGCTCACCGCGCGGACGTTGGCCATGCTCACCGGCTGGCCGCCGCCGGAATTATTCGTGACGGTCAGCATTACCAGCGGAACGGAGTCAGCGCGCTCGGTGAGCAGATGGTCGAGCGCGGCAACATCCATGTTGCCCTTGAACGGGTGGCGGGCCGCCGGCTGCAGTCCTTCTGCGATCGGCAAGTCCACGGCCTGGGCTCCGGTGAACTCCACGTTGGCCCTGGTGGTGTCGAAATGCGTGTTGTTCGGGACTATCAGGCCGGGCCCGCCAGCCGCGGTGAACAAGATCTTTTCCGCGGCTCGGCCCTGGTGCGTCGGCAAGACGTGCGCGAACGGGAACAGGCCGGTGACCGCGTCCCGGAACCGGTAGAACGACGGAGCCCCGGCATAAGCCTCGTTACCACGCTGGATCGACGCCCACTGCTCTGCCGACATAGCCCCGGTACCCGAGTCGGTCAGCAGGTCGATCAGCACGTCATCAGCGGGCAATTCAAACAGGTTGTAGCCGACCGCCGCCAGCGCGCTCACCCGCTGGGCGCGGGTGGTCAGCCGCATCGGCTCGACCGAGTGGATGCGGAAGGGCTCGATAATCGTATGAAATGGCTCTTCCGTCACTGCGCGCCTCCTTAGGGGCCCGGTCTCGCGGGCTGATGGTAGGCGCGCCTGACGTAGCGCCGACAGGGACGAAGGACTCCTGATTCATCCAGTTGGATCACGGCGGGAGCGGTCCTGGCACCGTGCCTGGGGTCGGCAACGCCGACCGTGGCCGAGGCGGTGCGGACCCGGATCGACTGGCAGTACCTGCTGGGCCTGGCCTGGGATGATCCGGGCTTCGACCACACGGTGCTGGCCGAGTTCAGGACGAGGATCGCAGACGCCGGGCTGGAGCGGGCGGCTCTGGACGCGCTGCTGGCACGGCTGGTGTCCGAGGGGCTGGTCAACAGCTCCTCGCCGGCCTGGCTGCGCGAGATCCCGGCGGTCGGCGTGCTGCGGACGGTGCTGCTGCAGAACTACACCCGGACGGTCACGGGAAACGGGCGGGAGGTGATCAGGCGGCGGGAGAAGCGGCGGGAGAAGGAGCCTGAGGGCGACGGGCTCCCGCCTGGCCATATGAGGATCGCCGCACCGTATGACACCGATGCCCGCTGGGGCGTCAAGCGCGAGGAGTTCTGGCTCGGCTACAAGCCGCACGTCTGACAGACCTGCGACGATGCCCCGCCCTGCGAAGCCGCAACCGCCTAGGCCACCTGGATCGCAGCGGCTAAGTCCTCTTTGATCAGTGCGAGAACCACGCGGCGTACTCCTCGGTGACCTTATGACCCCATTGAGCGACGGCCGCCCACCGGTATCCTTGCGGGTCAGCGCGGCGGAGGATGCGAGATTCGAACTCGCGAGGGGTTGCCCCCAACACGCTTTCCAAGCGTGCGCCCTAGGCCACTAGGCGAATCCTCCGCGGGCAAGCTTATCGACAGCCAGCCGTGCACGTGCCAGCCACGCCAGTTGTCCGCCCGGCCGGACGGACGGGTGCTGGCTCAGGCAGTAACTGGCCCCTTCGGCGGGCAGGCAGCATACGCGGTGCTCCTCTAAACTCGGGCCGTGGTCTTCAAGCAGGTCGGGGATGGGCGTCCCTACCCCGACCATGACCGAACCGGGCGGCAGTGGGCGGAGATACCGCCACGGCCGGTGCGGCTCGACCAGCTCATCACCACGAAAAACGTGCTCGATCTGCACACGGTGCTGGCAACCGACTCGACCTTCTACGGAGACTTGTTCCCGCACGTCATCAGCTGGCGCGGCGAGCTTTACCTGGAAGACGGCTTGCACCGGGCGCTCCGTGCTGCGCTGCAGCAGCGGACGGTGCTGCATGTCCGGGTGCTGGAACTCGACTAGCGACCGCCAGTTTCACCCGCATCTCCGGGCCGGGCGGGTTTACCGTCCGAGGTGGCGTGGGGCCCAACACCGCCGTCACTGTTGTCTCCTAGCGTGCGGCTGACCCCTCGCCCGCGCACAGGTCCCGCAGCGCCAGCACAGTGTGCCAGTTCCGTTCCGTGCCGTCGACTCCAAGAACGCGGGTGAAGTAGGGCGCGGTTCGCCCGGTGCTGTGGTATCCGCGGATGTGGTGTCCATCGACAACGTCTTCCTCCAGCATGCCATTCCGTGGAATGTGTTTGTGGACTTCTCGTTCGACGGCGGACTCGTTGCCAGGTTGTCCGACGGAACCAGGGTCGGAGTGGTTCCCCTCGTAGGGATCGCCATCGGAATCGACGTGTCCCGGCATGTCCTGTGATGACGACTCGGCGCTAGGGGGTGAGCAGCCACGTCACGGCTTGGGCGGCTGACCAGCCGTGCGGATGACACCGAAGCATTGCTCGGACGCCATCCAGGTTGGATCCGAGGGTGACCAGGGGCTCCTCGCTGTATCCGCTGGCGCGGCGGGTCTGGCCGAGTCCGATGTTGGCCAGTAGCGCGTTGCACAGACATGCCCGGCCGGTTGTGTCCGCAGCCGCGCCGCCCTTGCGGAGGTAGGTGTTGGCCGGTTCGCCCGGGCACCGGTAACCGACGGCGCCGTTGGCCCTCAGGTAGGGCACGCGCAGGAGACCCAGGTCGCACAGACGCGGCCGCATGTTGTAGCGCTCCGGGTCGGCCAGAGTGCCCGGCACTTGCGCGATCTTGAACGGGAACCCCGTCGGCGAGGCAACCGGGTCAGTGCGTACCCGCAGTGTGCCGTCGCGAACCTGGCCGAGTAGCTGAGAGCGCAGGTCGGGGCGCAACCCGGACTCGTGGCTGAGGGCGAACAGGGTGCCGACCTGCACACCGGCCGCGCTCGCGGCGACGGCCTCCTTGAGCCTGTCCGGCGTGCCATAGGAACCGGCGAGCCAGAATGGCAGCCCGATCGCGGTCAGCCGGTTCAGGTCCGCGTCATCGCGCGGGCCGTAGCGGGGCTGGCCGTCGTCATCCAGGGTGAGCCGGCCCCGCGGCGGCGCGTTGTGGCCGCCGGCCAATGGCCCCTCGATGACAAACCCGTCGGGGCGGATCAAGGGATCGCGGGCGAGGTACTCGGCGAGGACGTGCGCGGAAACGATGGCCAGGAAGACAGGGCGCATCAGCGGCGGCAGGACCTTGCCGAGCAGGGCGAACGGATCCAGGTCGACGGTGTGCCGCTGACCCTCGGGTGCGCCCACGACATCGACCGGCAGGCTGACCGGTTCGTGCCGGGCCAGCGCGCTGAGCAGCCGCGGCAGCTCCCGCGGGATGCCCGCCCCCATCAGCACCACGTCGACGCCGGCGAGCATCGCGCCGTAGGCCGCCGCGGGCGTGGCCATCTGGACTTTCTCCAGGTAGTTCACACCCACCACGCCCTGATGGCCTTGCCTGGCCAGCCAGACTTCGGCGAAGTTCGCGACCACGGTGAGTTCCTGGGCGTGCGGGTCCTGGCGCAGCCTGAGCCTTGGGACGGGCGCGTAGGGCGTCCCCGGCTCGCGGCCATCCGCGCGGAAGTAACGGTCCAGGACACGCGCGGCGATCTCAGGGACCGGGAACGCCGCCAACGCCGCGCGCGCATGACCGCCGGGATCGCCATCCTGCAGCCGGCGCGCCAGCACGACGTCGAGCGCCGTACCGGACACGACGCCGAGCTGGCCGGCCGCTGACACGGCCCGCGCAAGCGGCCAGGACGAGACTCCCACGCCCATACCGCCCTGGATCACGGTGGGCAACGCTACGGCGTCAGACTTCAGCATCACGCCTCCAACCTACGGTGACGTAAGTTACGTTATCGTAGGTTGCTAGCGCTGGGATAGGGCGACCCCCGGCCTTGCGCGTCCAGTCTGGCCAGCTTAGCCCACGTGCGCCCCAGAACTCTCTTCCTGAGCGCGGCGGTGGCTCCGGTAAATGATCAGCATCAGGACCAGGGCCGAAAGCCCGAGAGCGTCCTCCAGCAGTCGCCCGGGCAACAACGGGAAACCGCCTTTGAGCCAGTCTTGAGCCCAGGTGGGCAGCGAAGTCGTGGCGAACAGAATGCCTGCTGCCACGGCGGCGCAGACCCGGCGCCAGCTACGACCATCACCGATCAGCACCCCGAGCACCACCACCAGCCAGCAGTAGTGCTGGATCCAGGCGATCGGGGACAAGGTCGCCGCCAGCAGCCCCGTTATCGCGATGCCAGCCATGTCGTCGCCGCGGGCCCAGCAGGCCCTGGCGGCAGCGAAGCCCAGCGCCGCCACCACCAGCGCGACCGCGAGCCAGACCACGGTTGGAGCCAGCAGCGTGCGGTAGGGCTCGAATGCGCGCAGGGCCATTCCACGAAGTGACTGGTTCTGAGCCGAGCCGCTGCCACCAATCCGCCTGGTGTTGAATATCATGCTCGTCCAGTAGCTGGCCGAATCGTGCGGGCTGACCAGCCAGGCAAGCGCGGTGCAGGCGGCAAAGGACGCGACGGCCACGGCCGCGTCCCGGCGGCGCCGGGTGACCAGCAGGTAAACCACGAACACTCCGGGCTCGAGCTTGATCGCAGCGGCCACGCCGATCAGCAGCCCTCGCGGCCAGCCCGGACGACTCGGGGCAAGGTCGAGCAGGCACAGCGCGACCAGGAAGATATCGACCTGGCCGAAGGAGAACTCCCGCGCCAGCGGGTACAGCAGCGCGCAGCAGGCCAGCACGGCGGCGAATGCAGCGAGCGACAGCGGGCCGACCCTGGCCAGCAGGGGCCGGAAACTGAACCACACCGCTATCGCCAGCGGCACGCAGACCATCACCACGGTCCAGCCGACCTTGGCCACCGCGAATGGCACCAGGGTCAGCGGCACGGCCAAGATCGCGGCAACCGGCGGGTACGTGAACAACAGCCCGTCGGGTGTGCGGATCGCGTACACACTCAGGCCGTGCCGCAGGGCATTCCCTCCGGCGGCGTACACCTGCAGGTCCAGCATCGGCCCCTGGCTGCCACTGATACACCGCCATGCCAGCACGGCTACCGCCAGCAGGCAGCAGAGCACGGTGACCGTCACGATCGCGGCAAGCCCCAGGCTGACATGCCGCCGGGTGAAGTACCCGGCGACAGCTGGCACGCCGGTATCGACACTGCGCGTCATGAGCCCGCCACTCACCGAGCGTACCGGGCGCCTGGAAGGAGTGCTTGCACGTAGCCGGGGTTCAGCGGCTCGCCCTCCCAGTCAGTCACCAGGGCATCGCCGGTCAGTTCGAGATCGGTTCGAAGCTCTCCGATCAGCTGCTGCCATGGCGCGTTACCTCCTTATCCGGTCGGAAGGTCCAGGGCGGTCGAGGCGAACGCCGGCAAGTCGCTTGTTGACGTCGAGCAGGTGCTCGACGTCGGGCACGCGACCCTCTGGGTCACCTCGGCGGAAGAAGGAAACGCCGTGCGGGATGATGGGCGGGCCGAGCCGAGCGCACAACCCGAGGACGCGCCTCGAACACAGTGGCGTCATGGCCCGCAAGCCGGAGGATCCACCGGCGTGGAGCCAGGCCGGCGCCCGCTACAAGCACTTTCACGACCGTCCCGCCATTCCCTCGTCCATCATGGACCCGCAACCTATCCGCAAGGCCCGCGTCCAGCGCACTAGTACCGCTCCCGGAACCCCGGTCACGCTGACCGCGAGATCGAAAGGCAGCCCGCCTCATGCCGCAGCTGGACCCACGGCACGCCATCCTCTTCGACACCGTCACGATCGGCCCGAAGACCCTGCCCAACCGCTTCTACCAGGTGCCGCACGCATCCGGCTTCGGGTCCGCGAAGCCGCGCACCCACGCCGCCTTCCGCGCGGTGAAAGCTGAAGGCGGGTGGGGCGCCGTGTGCACCGATTACGCGCCGGTGTCACCGGACTCCGATGAAACCCCCGCCGTCGCCTCAGACTGCTGGGAAGCCGCGGACATGCACCGGCTCGGCCTGATCGCCGACGCGGTGCATGAGCATGGCGCGCTCGCCGGCATCGAGCTCTTCCATGGCGGCGCCTCGTCGGTTAACGGCGAGTCCAGGTACCCGCGCCTGGCACCAACGCAGGCCACTGCCGAGCCGCAGTACGCCAGCATGGCCAAGGAGATGACCCTCGCGGACATACGCAGGGTCCAAGGCGACTTCGTGACCGCGGCGCGCAGAGCCAGAGACACCGGGTTCGACATCATCTACGTCTACGGCGCCCACGGGTATCTCATGACGCAAATGCTCTCGGTCGTCACGAACCAGCGCGCCGATGTCTACGGCGGGTCGCTGCGAAACCGGGCCCGGCTGCCGCTCGAAACGCTGGCGATGACGCGCGACGCGGTCGGTGCTGACTGCGCGATCGCGATCCGCATGCCCGCTGCCAGTGGCCGCGAATTGCCCGGCATCCATGACGAGGAACTGCTGGAGTTCTTCGCCATGGCCGATTCCCTGGTCGATCTGTTCGACGTGAACGTCGGGAGCTGGGCCGAGGACTCGGGCACGTCCCGCTACTTCGGCGAGGCCAGCCAGCTGCCCTGGACCTCGAAGGTCCGCGCTGTCACCACCAAGCCGATCGTCGGGGTCGGGCGCTACACCAACCCTGACACCATGGCCGGTGTCATCCGCAGCGGCAACTTCGACCTGATCGGCGCGGCCCGGCCGGCCATCGCCGATCCCTACCTCCCAACCAAGATCCGCCAGGGGCGTGTCGACGAGATCCGGGAGTGCACCGGCGCGAACGTCTGCATCCTGCGCGAGGAGAAGTTCAGCCATGTCGGCTGCCTGCAAAACGCCACAGCCGGCGAGGAATACCGCCGCGGATGGCACCCCGAGAAGTTCACCCTCGCCCGCGACCCCGACCGCAGCGTCTTGCTCGTCGGAGCCGGCCTGGCTGGGCTGGAGTGCGCACTGGTGCTGGGCCGGCGCGGTTACACCGCCGTCCACCTGGTCGAAGCCGAGCCCGAGGTAGGGGGCAAGATGCGCTGGATCAGAAGGTTGCCCACCCTCGGCGACTGGGGACGCACCATCGACCACCGCGTGATCGCGCTGTCCAGACAGGCCAACGTCCAGGTGATCCGCGGCAGCCGGCTCACCGCCGCCGACATCCTCAACTACGGCGCGGAACTCGTCATCCTCGCCACCGGCTCCCGCTGGTGCGGCGACGGAACACAACCCCACCAGCTGGGACCACTAAGCGGAGCGGACCGCGCCCTGACCCCCGAGCAGGTCATGGCCGGCCAGCGACCACCTCATGGGCGCGTCATCGTCTACGACACCGACGGATACTTCGTCGCTCCGGGAATCGCCGAGCTCCTGGCCCGCGAAGGCTACGAGGTTCACCTGGTCACAGCCCTCGACAAGATCTCGCCCGTATCCGACGACACGCTCGAAGGCGACATGCTCCGCCAGCACCTGCACGACCTCGGCGTCACCTTCCACACCAACGTGGCCATACACCAGCTCGACACCGGCACCGTTCTCGGCCGATCGGCGTGGGGCGAGCCCTGGACGATCAGCGCACAGGGAACCGTCCTGGTCACCCAGCAACGCAGCGACGACGCGCTCTACCGCGAACTTCTCGCCGACCCCAGCGCGCTGGAGGCGGCCGGCATAGCCGGCGTATACGCGATCGGAGACGCCGTCGCCCCCCGGATGCCCTCTGAAGCAGTGTTCGACGGCCACCGCCTCGCCCGGCAGATCGACGACCCCGACCCCACGGCTCCGTCCCTCTGGGTGCGGGAACGCCCAGCAACGGCGCAGCCGCTCGCAGAGCGCCAGCGCGGGGACGAACGACGTTGCCGCCCGTAATGCCATCGGCATAGGCTCGGCGGGCCGGGTAGTTTAGTGGGCTTTCTGCACGGCCAGGGCGATGAATAACCGCAACTCCCATCGGCTGCCTGCACAGGTCACGTGCCCTGATGGCCGCGGTCGGTCCGGCGCGGCGCGGAAGGGGATAGCAGAGGATGACTACTGGCGGGTTCTCGCCGAAACGGCTGGGCCGGGTGCGGGAGGTGCTGGAACGTTACGTGGATTCCGGCTTCGTGCCGGGTGCGGTCGCCGCGGTCGCTCGTCACGGGGAGGTCCACATCGAGGTAACGGGCAATCTGGCCGTCGAGGGTACGGGCTCGGGGACGCCGATGGCCGCGGACACGATCTGCCGATTGGCCTCGACGACCAAGCCGGTCGTTGCCGCCTGCGCCATGACGCTGGTGGAGGACTGCACGCTGCGCCTGGACGGCCCGATCGATGAGTTCCTGCCCGAACTGGCGGACATGAGGGTGCTCGCCGACCCGGACGGGCCGCTGGCGGACACCGTGCCGGCGGCGCGCCCGGTGACGCTGCGGGATCTGCTCACCTTCACCTGCGGCACCGGCATGGTCCCCGCCGAGCCGGGAACGGTCCCGATCGCCGACGCGCTAGATGCGCTCCGGAGCGAGGAGACCGGCCAGGCGCCAGCCAGTAGTTGCGAGACTGCGATCCCGGCGGATGAGTGGATTCGCCGGCTCGGCGCGCTTCCGCTGGTCTTCCAGCCGGGTGAGCGGTGGTTGTACAACACCGCCGCCAACGTGACCGGCGTGCTCGTCGCCCGCGCCACCGGCATGTCGTTCGGGCAGGCCCTGCACGAGCGGATCTGCGGGCCGCTGGGGATGAAGGACACCGGCTTCAGCGTGCCCGCCGAGAGCATCGGCCGGCTGGCGACCCTCTACCGGGGCGGCGAGGTCACCGGCGAGGCCGTTGTCGAAGACGGTCCCGGCGGGTACTGGAGCCGGCCGCCGGCGCAGAAGGCAGTGTCCGGGTGCACGCCCGGCTACTTTGACGACTTCGGCTGGGGCTTCGGGATGGCGGTCCGCACCCGGCGCACGCACCTCGGACCGTCGGCCGGAAGCTACGGATGGAACGGGGGATACGGCATCATCTGGTACAACGACCCTGCCGCGGACATGACGGCAATCCTCATGCACCAGGGCGGAGCCGGACGGCCTACATCGCCGATCTTCCTCGACTTCTTCACAGCCGCCTACCAGGCCATCGACGACTAGCCGGGTCCATTTACCCGGAATCTCCGGCGCGCGTACTCGGTGGCCAGTGAGCGGGCGACCAATCTCCCTCCGGGTCGGTGGTCTGCCCCACTTCGATCAGGTGACCGTCGGGGTCGCGGATGTAGCAGCGGATCTCGAACTGGTGCTGTTTCGGGGGCGTCAGGAACTGAGCACCCCGGGCGCTCCACTCGGAGTACACGGCGTAGATGTCTTTAACGCGGATATTGAGGAAACTGCTCACCCGGTCGGGGTCGCGTGGCGCCTCGAGGGTGACCGACGGCTTGTCGTCGGTCGGGCCGCCACCGGAATTGATGATGATCCAGCTGTTGGCTAGTGCGACATAGGTCACGTCTCTGGAGAAGACCACCCGGCCGCCAAGTACTTCGGTGTAGAAGCGCCGGGAGCGCTCGACGTCGTCCGACACGATGAAGTGGGCCAGCACGATTCCCTCTGGCGGCGGCGGAAGCTCGGCCATGTGGCACCTCCAGTTGGCTGGGGTCAGACACCCCGGCTGACGACAGAGCCCGCGCCGGCATTTGCTGGCGAGTGCCGTTCGATCTCATCCGCTCTGGCGATCCTGACCGCAGGGCTATCCCCGGCGGGACCGGCGGTTAACCGCGATTCAGACGCGATGACGCGAGCCTGCAAGGGAACTTCGCCCGGCGCGCCACCGTACACCAAGGTCTCTCCTTGTCCGCCACGTGCGCATCAGCCCAGTCCGCGGACAGCCGCGGACAGTGCCGGACGGAGGTGAATGAGACTGAAACTGAGACTAGCCAGCGACCGCTCACTCGCCTGTTCACGCGGGTTCGCGGGGGCTGTCGGGCATGAGCGTCGAGGCGATCTCATGGGCGCTCAACCTGGCACCGGTACCTGCCGATCGTAACTGGCAGCCTTCCAGCGCCTGCAAGTTCGTGCTCGTCGGCTTGGCCGATCTTGCCGGGCCTGACGGGACGGTGCGTTCCCCGCTGTCAGGACACTGACGCGCTACACCAGCTCGTGCGAGCGGACGGCTCCGGGTTGCCGAGCCGAAAGTCGGCGTACGCATTGGTGTACGCTGGGCAAGTGTCCGTGTCGGCGGTGATGTCGTTCCGGGAATTCCGTGCGGGCCTGGCCGGGGTGCTTGACCGGGTCAGGCGATCGCCGGGAGCGGCTATTTTTGTCGGTGCCCATCGCAAGGCGGAGGCTGTCCTGGTGTCAGTAGAGCAGTACGAGGCGCTGCTGGAGAGCGCTGAGCGGCAGCGAGCGGTTGCGGCGGCGCTGGCGTCGGTTCGCGCAGAAGGCTTGGAGCCCAGCGCGGAAGACCTGGCCCTGTTCGTCGAGGTGGCAGCGGGCCATCTGAGCACAGACGAATTGCGGGACCGCATCCTGTCGCGCTACCGGAGGTGACCGGCAGCGCGGGCCAGGATCCCTACCTTGATCCGGGCAGCGGCGTGCTGCGCAACCGGCTGGGCATCACCGATCCAGGCGAACTGGCCCAGGTGGAAGCCGCGCTGTCGGCGACACGGCTGATCGACCTGGAAAGGCGGCGGCTGCCCGGCGGATACGACCTGAACCACCTGAGGGCATTCCACCGCTATATCCTCGGCGACATCTTCGCCTGGGCCGGTGAGCTCCGGACGGTATCGATCGCGAAAGGGTCGCTGTTCTGCCTGCCGCAACACCTGGAGACAGCGGCCGGCGGATCTTCGGCCGGCTGGCAGCCGCTGATCGGCTGCGCGGGCTGAATCGCGACCAGTTCATCGGCCAACTCGCGGAGTTCCTCGCCGACGTCAACGCCCTGCACCCGATCCGCGAAGGCAATGGCCGTGCCCAGCGCGCCTTCCTTTCCCAGCTCGCCCACGACGCCGGTCACCACATCGACTGGGTCCGCATGAACCCCGACCGAAACACTGCCGCCAGCGCCGCAGCCCATCACGGCGATCTCGCACCGCTCACCGCGATGCTCGCAGAGCTTGTCGATCCACCGCACCCTGCCGGACCACCCAGCCCTGGCGGCGATCGCGCGGCCTGATCCCGCCGCCCGCAATGTGTGACCAAAGCCTGCCCTGACGCGCGGCCGCTCGGATCCAGAGCTATACCTCGGGCGTCCGGCCTTCGACGGGCGCGCTGAGTCGTGCGTCAGCATCATCAGCGTGCTCGCCACAACCCTCCCGGTCGCGCGCCGCACGCAGTGAACGTGCACGCCCGTCGCGCAGGGTGCGGTCGAGGCAGCGGATGGGGTCCCTCAGGATGCTGTGCGGCTGCTGCGTCGGCCTGCCGACAGCACAGGTCCGCGGCCTCAAGGCCAGCTACGGGTCGTGGCTGCCGAGCGGTCCGAGACTGAGTTCGCCACCGACCCGGGGTACCCAGATCCTGCCTGCGTGGAGACTGCAGGCCGCAGAAGCGCCTGGCCCGACCTGGGTGCTCACAGCCGAGACGCAAGCCCGCTGCTGATCGCCGTCAGGACCCGCCAGCCGGGAGAGCGGACCGCACATCCTGAGGTCGGGCATCGTCGGAGCGGACAGCTGCGCGGCACCGTCCACCGGTGGTTCCCGCCGTCCGACACGTGCCCATGAACCCACCTCGGGGACGGTGGCGGACAGCGCCGGACGGAGGCGAATGACACTAAGTCAGCGTCCAAAAATAACACGCGCAGTTAGTTGCCTGGGTTGACCGTGTAGTTCCACTCGCCGTGGAAGTCGTGCCGGTGCAGGATCCCGGCCTTTTCCAGGTCCGTGATCTGCCCGGCCGGGAT
>JAJYUU010000141.1 GCA_021792405.1 Actinomycetes bacterium | reverse complement strand
ACGCCCTCGCCGGGCACCCCTGGATACCACCCATCACCGCCAGCACCTGAACCACGCCCGAAACCCATTACACACAGCGACTCAGGCGTAACTCAGCCAGGGCAAGCCCGGGACCTGAATGCTTACCACCCTGGCTGCCGCCGCCTGACCCCGGCTTGACCCGTCCTATAACCATCAGTTATCACAGTGAGTCTTGACGGCCACCGAAACAGCACGCAGTCTAAATCACGAGGTAACTTAGCGTCCCCCCCGATCTGTGAGGAAGTGAATGCCGCGTGTCTGTCTCAGTGTCTCCGACTGAGAACGAGGCGACCTCCCGTTACCTCGCCGACTGCCGGTCTGATCCCGAGCTGCGCAATGTGATGGCCCGGACCCGGCTGCCGGAAATGTTCGCCCGCAGCTACGAAGGGCTGCTGCTCCCCCGCCCACTGCTGGCCAGCGAGCGGCGGGTGCGCGCCTTCGCCGACGACCTGGCGGCCGTGTTCGCCCTGCTCGTATCGCTGCCCAGGCGGCTGTTCGGCGGCGACCTCGAAGCGTACTGCACCGCGGCCGGCATCGACCCGCCGCTCGCCGCCCTGATGACCCAGGGCGCGACCGGCAACCCGCCGCTGTTCGGGCGCTCGGATGCCTTCGACGACGGCGACTCGTTCAAGCTGATCGAGTTCAACGTCGGCACCGAGCTGGGCGGCATGGAATACGGTGAGCTGGCCCGGTGCCTCCTGGAGGCCCCGGCCTTCGCGGAGTTCGCCGCCGAGCACCGGCTCGCGTACACGGACACCGCGCAGATCGTCGCCGACCTGCTCCGCGAGCTGGCTGCGCCGGTGGCCACCAGCGACCGGCCGAACGTAGTACTGCTGGAGACGACCGGCGGTATCGCCGCCCACGCGAACTACCGGGCGGTCGCCGAGGCCATGTGCGCCCGGGGCCTGGACTTCCGGCTCGGCGAGGTCCAGGACACAGAACTGCGTCACGGGCGGCTGGAACTCGACGGCATCCCGATAGACGTCGTCCTGCGCTTCTACGCGGCCGGGGAGATCCTGGGGTGCCCGCGCGGCCCGGAAGTCCTAGAACCGGTCCTGGCCGCTGCCGAGGCCGGCGGCACCGTCCTCTACACCGGCCTGGAGAACTCGCTCTTCAGCGCGAAGGGCGCCCTGGCGCTGCTGTCCGACGAGCGCTACCGCGAGGAGTTCACCCTGGCCGAGCGGGCCGTCATCGACTCGGTGATCCCGTGGACGCGGCCGCTGACCCGGAGCGGGGAACTGCACCAGCTTGCCCGGGCGGAACGAGGCGACCTGATCGTCAAGCCGTCGGTCGGCTGGGGAGCCGTCGGGGCAGTCCTGGGTGAGGCGGTCACGGACGACGAATGGGCCGCGCTGCTGACCCAGCGGGCGGACCGGGGCTACGTGCTGCAGCAGGTGGTGCGGCCGTCGGCCGAGCGGGTCTGCGACCCGGTCACCGGGCGCGTAGAGGACTGGATCGCCAACTGGGGCGTCTTCGTAACGCCGTCCGGGTATAGCGGCGCGTTCTCCCGCGCGCTGCGCCCGCGGGATGGGCGCGTGATCACCTTCGGCAACCCCGGCACCCGCGGCGCGACCACCTTCACCATCCCCGACGCCGGCTTCCGCTCCGAGCTCGACCAGGCAGGTGAGACCTCATGACCGGCAGCCGGCCGCACGTCGTGTGCATCACGCGCTGGCGGGAGCACTACGCGGCGTTCGAGCGGTACCTCGACCACGTCGGCAACGCCGTGACCTACGTGGTCTCCCCCATCGCGGCGGAATCAGTGCCGGGCCTGGCCGCGGACACCCGGGTGGTCCCGGCGACCGACGACTTGCCCGCAATCCGGGCCGCGGTCCAGGAGTTGGCGCAGCAGTACGGCCCCCCCGGCGCGGTGATCGCGCTCAAGGAAGACGACCTGCTGGTGGGGGCGGCGCTGCGCGAGGAGTGGGGCTGCCCGGGCCCCCGGATCGCGGACGTGCTCCCGTTCCGGGACAAGTACGTCATGAGCCAGGCGGTCGCGGCGGCCGGCCTGCCGATTGAGCCGTTCGCGCTGGCCCCGTCGGTGGACGCGGTGGCTGACTTCGGCGCCGCCCACGGCTGGCCGGTCGTGGTAAAGCCGCGGGCCGGAAGTGCCAGCGAGGGGGTCACGCGGGTTGACGGCCCCGGGCAGTTGCCCGGTTTGACGCTCCCGGCCGACGCCCTCGTGCAGTCGTTCAACCCCCATCACGTCTATCACGTTGATGGCCTCTGGGATCCGCAGAGCGGCGGCCTACGCTGGTGGCGGGCGGCCCGGTACCTGAACACCTGCCTGGCCTTCCGGAGCGGAAGCTACCTGGGGTCGGTAGAGGAGGACGACCCGGCGCTCAACGCCGCGATCGCCGAGGCGGCCGAGCGCTACCTGGCGGTCCTGAGCCGGTCCCCCACCGTGGTGCACCTGGAGATGTTCGTCGACGAGGACCGGCGCCAGTGCGTGTTCCTCGAGGTCGGCGCGCGGGTCGGCGGCGGCGAGACCCCCTTCCTGTGGCGGGAGGTGCACGGCTACGACCTCATCGAGCAGGCGACCCTGATCCAGTGCGGCAGGCGGCCGCGGCCCCCGGTTGGCCTGGACGGCCTAGACGATCTGGACGACGCGGACGGCCTCGACGGTTCCGACGGGCCGGCGGCGCGCCAGCCGCGGGGCTGGCACCGGCCGGGCGGCGAGGTCGCCGGGCACCTGCTCATCCCCTCCCCGGTGCCACCGCCGGCCCGTATCACGGCGGTGACCTCAATGACGGGGACGCTGCCCGGCCCGTACGCCGAGGCGCTGCCGCTCCCGGGCGACATCGTCCCGCTGGCCCCGTCTTTCTACGAGCACGTCGGCGGGAGATTCCGCTTCCGCGGCCCGTCCACCGCCGCGGTCACCGACGCGATCCTCGCAACCGCACAGCGCTTCGAGGTACACGCGGTCCCGATACCAAAAGGGCGAGGCAATGGGTAACACGTACGAGCCGATCCTCAGCGGCGAAGGCGCGACCGACTACGAGCGTTACATGCGGACCGCTGTCCTGCTGTCCCTTCAGCGGACCCCGGAGCAGGTCATCCACCACGACGAGCTGCTGTTCCAGATCGTGCACCAGGCCACCGAACTGTGGCTGAAGCTGGCGACGGCCGAGACGGCCGTGGCGGCCGGCCTGGTCCGGGACAAGCGTCTGGCCGCAGCCAGCGCGCAGTGCGGTCGCGCCTCACTGGCGGTGACCATCGCTACCCAGCAGCTCGAGATGCTGACCTACCTGGCCCCCTGGACGTTCCAGCTGATCCGGACCATCCTGGGGCACGGCTCCGGCTTTGAGTCCCCGGGCTGGAAGGCGCTGCGACAGGCCGCGCTCGAGCTGGGGACCGCCTTCGACGAGGCGGTCGCGGCCAGCGACACCAACCTGGCCGAGCTGTACCGGGGCGACACCGACACCCCCGAGTACATCCTGGCCGAGGCGCTCATCGACCTTGACGAGCGCATTTCGGTCTGGAGGGTCCACCACTTCAAGGTGGCGACTCGGATTATCGGCCACGGCGTGACCGGGACCAAGGGAACCCCGGTGGACACGCTCAGCAAGCTGATCAGCCAGCAGCTGTTCCCGCGGCTGTGGCAGGTCCGCACGGAGCTGACCCGCACCGGTCCGATGGCGTACAACGAGCCGGCGTCATGACCCCCGACCGGTTACGGGACCACTTCCCCGTCCTCGGCCGCACCGCCTACCTGGCCAATTGCAGCCTCGGGGCGCGCTCGGCCGAGCTGGCCGCTTCGCAGGCCGACATGCTGGCGGCGATGAACGGCGTCGGCAACCCCTGGCCAGCGTTCGAGGAACAGGTCACCCAGGTGAGGAACGCGGTCGGCGGCCTGCTGGGTACCGGACCGGATGACGTGTCGCTGCAGCCCTGCGCGTCGGTAGCCGCCTACCAGGTGGCGTCCGGGTTCTCCTGGTCACGGGGGCGGCGGCGCATCCTCACCACCCGGCGCGAGTTCCCCTCCATCGCCCAGGTGTGGCTGGCCCAGCAGCGGGGCGGCGCCGAGGTGGTCTTCGTCGACGACGGCGACACCAGCTCCGGCGGGGTGCCGGACGAGGAACAGTACACGCGGCTGCTCGACGAGCGGGTGGCCCTGGTATCGGTCCCCCTCGCCACTTACCGGGAAGCGGCGCTGCTGCCCGTGGCGACAATCGCGGCGGCCGCGCACGCGGCCGACGCGTACCAGGCCCTCGGCACGATGCCGCTGACGGTCGGCCGACTGGGCTGCGGCTACCTGGCCGGCGGCACCATGAAGTACCTGCTCGGCCTGCCCGGCCTCGCCTTCGTCTACGCCCGCCCCGGGCTCCGCGCCGACCGGCCGCCCCAGCTCACCGGCTGGTCCGGGCAGCGTGACCCCTTCGCCTTTGACCCCCGCCGCCTGGACTTCGCCGACGGCGGCACCCGCTACGAGACCGGCACGCCCAGCGTGCCGGCGGTCTACGCAGCCAACGCGGGGCTGGGCCTGATCGCCCGCCTGGACCTGCACGCGGTCCGGGATCACATCAGCAGGCTGACCCGCTACGCGGCCGACCAGCTCTCAGAAGCGGGGGAAAGGGTCCTCGCACCGCCCCAGTGCGGCGCGCATGTGGCCTTCTTCGACCAGGACCCGGCGGGGCTCGCGGCTGGCTGGCCGAGTGCGGCGTCGTGGCCAGCCCCGCGGCGACGTCGTGCGACTGGCCGTCCATTTCTGCACCACTTCCCTCGACGTCGACCGCGCCTGCACCGCGATCTCCTGGTACCGGGTCGGCAGTACAGCAATGGAGCGTGTTTAGCATGACCGACCTCATCACCCGGCTCGAAGAATTCGGAGACGCGGATCCGGCCACCTTCCCCTACGAGGACGTGATAGCCGCCTTCCACAAACTCGGCAAGCACTTCGTGGCCAAGGAACTGCTGGCCGCGCTGGACAGCGTCCGGCGGGCCGCCACGGACCCGCAGCTCGGGCGCTTCCTTGACTGCGCGCTGGACAAGTACGACGCGACCTACAACTACCCGAGCTACACCGGCCTGCCGCTGCTCGCGCTTCCGGACGGCGAGGATCCCGCGCGGGCCTCCCGAATGCACGACCGGCTGCTGACGCTGCTCATGGGCGACCTGCTGCGCTTCGAACTCGCCGCGGCCGACAGTCAGACGGAGCTGCTGTCCCGGATGCGCCCTGACGAGCGGGTCACCGCCAAGCGCTGCCGCCTCTGCCTGCGCGTGCTCGGCCAGAGGATGGAGCAGCTCGGGCTGTGCGGCCGGGAACTCGCCGCCAGCCCGGTCGCGGCGGCCCGCCGGGCCCAGGCCGCCATCGCCCTGACCGTCACCCCGGCTGAGCAGCGCACGCTCGACCTGAGCATGCTGCCGGTCGACATCGTCCACGACGAGTACATGTTCATCCGGGTGCTCCAGACGTTCGAGTCGACCTTCGCGCTGATGGGCATCCTGCTAGCCCGGGCGATCAAGGAGCTGGAGCGCGGCGACGGGGGCGCCGCCGCCGCGGGCGCGCTGCTGCGTGAGTGCGCGGCCGCCCTGCACAACGCGGGGCCGCTCTTCTCCCTGCTGGCCACGATGCAAGTCGGCGCGTTCAGGCTGTTCCGCGAGTTCACCGAGGGGGCAAGTGCCATCCAGTCCCGCGGCTACAAGCTCATGGAAGCCCTGTGCCGCCCGCCCGCGGCCGAGCGGCTGGATTCCGCTGCCTTCCTCAACGTCCCCGACGTGCGGGCCCAGGTGCTGGCCGGCCTGCCCAGCCTGCAGGAGGCGGTCCTGCGGGCCGAGGCCGACGGGAGGCTTCCCGCCGACGCCCGGCGCGAGCTCGACGCTGACATGGGCCAGTTCGCCGGCGCCCTGGTGTCCTGGCGCACCACCCACTACCGCCTGGCGGTGCGGATGCTGGGCGAAGCCCCCGGCACCGGATACACCGAGGGCACTCCGTACCTCAAGTCCGTTCAGCGGATACCAGTTTTCGACGCGGACGCGGACGCGGCGGCGGCCACCGGCCAACAGCGGGAGGAGGAGCCGCGGTCATGACGGAGCAGACTCCGGTGGGGATCGTCGGCGCCGGGCCGGTCGGGCTTGCGCTCGCGGTGCGCCTGGCTGATTTCGGAATCCCCAGCGTGATCCTGGACCGGGAACCCGCGCTGCGGCGTGAGGGGTCCAAGGCGTGCCTGATCCAGGGGGACGTGCTGGAGATACTGGACAAGGCGGGACGCGGGCAGCAGATCGCTGACGAAGGGGTGCGCTGGCACATCGCCCGTACCTACGTGCGCGGCCGGCAGGTCGAGGTGCGGGACTACCCCATCCCGATCGGGTACGGGCCCTTCGTCAACATCTCGCAGTACCGGATCGAGCAGGTCCTGCTCGAGGAGGTGAACCGCCGGCCGGAGTGCACCGTCTACTGGAACCGCCCGGTGACCCAGGTAACCCAGGACGACGACGCCGTGACGGTGACCGCAGGGGGCGAGCGGCACCACTTCCGCTACCTGGCGGCCTGCGACGGCGTGCGCAGCACGCTGCGGACCCTGGCCGGGGCGGGCTGGCAGGGCGACTCCTACCCCGACACCTTCCTGATCACCGACATCCGGGCGAAGCTCCCGCTCGCGGCCGAACGGCACTTCCACTACGACCCGCCGTTCAACCCGGGCCGCCAGCTCGTCATGCACGCTCAGCCCGACGACGTGTGGCGAATCGACTGGCAGCTGCCGCCGGACGCCGATATTGAGGCCGAACGGCGCTCCGGTGACCTGGACGCGCGCATCCGCCAGGTCATCGGCGACATCCCGTACAAGATCGAGTGGCTGTCGACCTATCACTTCCAGGCTCGCTCGGTCGAGCACTTCCGCCGCGGCCGGATCTTCTTCGCCGGCGACGCCGCGCACGCGCTGCCGCCCTACGGCTCGCGCGGCATGAACAGCGGGATCCAGGACGCCGACAACCTCGCCTGGAAACTGGCCTGGGTGCTGGCAGGCCGGTCCGGGCCCGAACTGCTCGACACGTACCACATCGAGCGGTACCAGGCCACGCAGGAGAACCTGCGGGTGACCGGGGCGACGATCCGGTTTATGCAGCCCGCGTCGGCGGCGCGGCGCTGGATCCGGTCCATCCTGCTGCGCGCGGCGCTGGCGGCGGGGCCGCTGGCCCGGTACGTCAACAGCGGCAAGATGGCCGAGCCGTTCCGCTATGGACGCTCGCCGATTATCGATCGGGCGGGCCCGGACCCGCTGGCCGGGATGTTCGCCCCGGACCTGGCCGTGCTGGCCGGCGGCGTCCCGACCCGGCTGCGACGGCACTTCGGCGCCGGGTTCGTCGCCGTCCACGTGGCGGCGGACGCGGAGGCCGCCACCGTACTCGGCCCGCGGCGGGGCGGCCTGGAGCACGTGATTGTGTGCGCCAGCGGAACCCCGGCCGCACGGGACACCGGCACCGGCGGCCCCCGGGTCGTCCGCTGCGCGCCGGGCGGATCGACGGCGCCGTACCGGCCCGGGCACTGGTACCTCGTCCGCCCCGATGGCCACATAGCGGCAACCGGTCCGGCCGCCGCACTGGACACGCTGGCCAGCGTGCACGCGCGCTGCAGCGGTGCCGCCGACCTGCTCGACGCCACGCCCGCGTGACTCCGTTCCACGACAAAGGGAGAACAGCACCATGAACAGGACACTGCCGGCCTACGGCTGGCTGGACGGCACCCTCGTCCCGTGGGACGAGTGTGTCCTGCACGCCCGCTCGGCGGGGGCGCTGTGGGGCGCCACCGTATTCGAGGGAATCAGGTCCTATTCCAGCGCCAGGCAGCAGGACTGCGCGCTGTTCCGGCTTGACGATCACCTCAGCCGCCTGCACCGCTCGGCCCGCGGCGCCGGCCTGAGCGTCGCCTACAGCGACGCCGAGCTGGCCGGCGCGTGCGCCCAGCTGCTGCGGGCCAACGGCTTCACCGGGGACGCGCACCTGACCGCCACCGTCTACGCCGGCCTCTCTGACAGCCTGGACCCGATGGACCCGGGCACTCCCTGCGGGGTGCACATCACAGCCATCGCGACGCCGCCTTCGCGGCGGGACGGCGTGGACGTCTGCGTGTCATCCTGGCGCCGGATCAACAGCGACTCGATGCCCCCCCTGATAAAGGCGGGCGGCAACTACCAGAACAGCCGGCTGGCGCAGAGCGAGGCCCAGCGCAACGGTTACGACACCGCACTGCTGGTCAACAACCGCGGCACAGTCGCCGAAGGGCCCGGCTCCTGCTTCGCGGCCCTAATTGACGGCGAGCTGGTGTCACCGCCGGTTACCGCCGGGGCGCTGGACGGCATCACGCTTGACTCGATCTGCCAGCTGGCCCGCACCGAGTTCGGCGTCCCGGTGGTCCGCCGGGAAGTGGACCGCGGCGAGCTGTACGGCGTGCAGGAGGCCTTCCTGTCCGGCACGATGCACGGGGTGATGCCGATCAAGTCGGTGGACCGTGTGCCGGTCGGCGACGGCAAGCCCGGGCCGCTCACCGAGAAGCTGGCCACGCTGTACGAGCAGGCGGTGCGCGATCATCCGGCCTACGGACACTGGCGCACGCCGCTGGCCGAGCTCGCCCCGCCGGTCCCGGTAAGCGCCGGGGAGGCGCGATGACCGTCACCGCCGCTTCCCTCGGCGGCGTCCTCGCCGGGCTGGCCGTCGTCGACCTGACCACGCCGCTGTCAGAGGATACCCCGGTCCTCGAGCTGCCCGTCGGCCACGGCCAGCCCTGGCGCTTCGCCCGCGAGGAGATCAGCCGCTACGATTCGCGGGGCCCCGCCTACTGGAGCAACATCAGGCTGAGCGAGCACACCGGCACGCACTTCGACGCCCCGGTTCACTGGCCCAGCGCCAAGGGCGGCACCGATATCGCCCAGGTGCCGCCGGAGAAACTGATCGCCCCCGCCGTCGTGATCGACGCCACCGCGGCCGTTGCCGCCGACCCGGATTACCTGCTTACCAGGGCCGGCGTGGAAGCGTGGTGCCGACGCCACGGACCGCTGCCGGACGGCGGCTGGCTGCTCTACCGCACCGGCTGGGAGGATCAGGCCGGCCCAGGCTTCCTGGCCGACGGGCATACGCCGGGTATCGCGCCGGACTGTGCCCGGTGGCTGGCGCAGGACACGCCCGTCTGCGGGATCGGCGTGGAGACCGTCGGCACCGACGCCGGGCTGGCGGCGGGCTTCGACCCGCCCTTCCCCTGTCACTGGTTCCTGCACGGCGCCGGGAAGTACGGCCTCACACAGCTGCGCAACCTCGGCCGCCTGCCGGCGACGGGCACGGTGCTGATCACGGCGCCGCTGCCGATCGTGGGCGGCTCCGGGAGCCCGGCCCGGGTCCTGGCGCTAGTCCCCAGCCCGGACGGGGACGCGCCGTGACCGCGGCGGAGCGGGGCGCGCAGCTGCTCAGGAAGTGGGAGCGAGACAATACCCGGCCGAGCACGTTCACGCTGGGCGGCCGGGAGTGGGACCTGCTGCCTGGTGTGTTCAGCCCGGACGACGCGCCGGCGACCGGACTGTTCACGTCCTGGCTGAGCTACCCGGCGGGCGGCTCGTTCTGCGAGATGGGCTGTGGCGCGGGGGTGACCGCGGTGACGGCCGCGCTGGCCGGCTGCGGCCAGGTGGTAGCGAGCGACGTGTCCGCGGAGTCGGTGGCGAACACCACGGCCAACGCGGCCCGCCACCGCGTGCGTGATCGGGTGGACGTGCGGCACGGCGACCTGTTCGGGCCGTTCAGCGCGGACGAGCGGTTCGACGTCGTGTACTGGAACTCTAACTTCTCCGAAGCGCCGGACCGCGCCGCGGGAACCTCGCCGCTGCAGCGCGCGCTGTTCGATCCCGGCTACGAGACGCACCGGCGGTTCTTCGAGCAGGCGCCGGCCCACGTGGCCCCGCGCGGCCAGCTGCTGCTCGGCTTTGCCGACATCGGCAACGGCGAGCGGCTGCGCCAGCTGGCGGGGCTGTCCGGGCTCGCCGTGCGTACCGTCCGGGTCCGGCGCCTAGCCCAGCCCCCGGTGGAATACCAGCTCCTCGAGCTTTTCCCGGAAGGGGGAAGACCATGGAACTGACCGACTTCCACGGCGTGGTGGTCGCGCTGGCCGATGCCGACGAGTCGCTGGACGCGAACCTCGCCACGCTGGCCCGGGGTGCCGACATCGTCCGGGTGGAACGCCCGGCCGCCGGCTGCTGGGACGACCTGCGGGCCCGCGGGTTCGTGCTGAAGCCGCAGTACGTCTCGTGGCAGGCCCGGCTCGCCGGCAGCGAGGAAGAGTACCTGGCGGCGATGGCCAAACGGGAGCGGCAGAGCCTGCGCCGGGCTGCCCGACAGGCGGCCCAGGCCGGGCTGGACCTCAGCGTGCGCGGCCTAGACGGGCCGCTGCTGGAGGAGTTCCTGTCCCTGTACGTGCCCGCCATCTCCGCGATGCGCCACGGCGTGCTGATCGCGGTCGAGGAGCGGGCCGAGATCTGGGCCCAGCGGGACGCCTACCTCGTGGTGTGCGCCCATCAGGGCGGCCAGCTGGTAGGGTGCAGCCTGGTCCGGCGTGAACCCGAGCGGGATACCGCCCGGTTGCGGTTCTCCGCCGTCGCGGCCGAGTTCCGCGAGACCAGCCTGGCCCGGGTGCTGTACCTGAACGCGGCCAACGCGGCCCGCGCGGCGGGGTTGTCCTGCTTCGGCCTGGGCAAGGACCGCAACCTGTACGGTCACATCGCGCAGCCGGGCCTGATCGCCTTCAAGCTGGCCCTCGGCCAGACGCCGCATCCCTCTCAGCAGCTGGATCCTGCGGTCGGCTACGACCAGGCCGACCTGATCCTGCGGCTGGGCGCGCTGGCCGACCCGAGCATGATGCTCGGGTACCCGGACGGGCAGCCGGGCGGCGGCCCGCTGCGCCTCGAGGTGTTCAGTGCCACCGGGGAGGCCGACATTCGGGCCTTCAGGCGCAGGTTTCCCGGAGCGCGCCAGCACCAGCGTCCGCTGGCCGGTCCGTCCGTCAATGATCAGGCACTCAACGTGCCGCTACAAGAAGGAATGGTGCCTTCGTGACTACCACGGCACTGCAATTCGGCCTGGCCGTTCCGCCCACTGCGGCGCCGGGCGCCGACCCGGTCGCCGACGCCCAGGCGGCCGAGCGGCTCGGCTACGACTTCGTGACCACCTCCGATCATCCGTGCGGCACGTCGCCGAGCTACGAGACCTGGACCATGCTGTCCTGGATCGCGGCCGCGACCTCGACCATCCGGGTGGGCTCCCGGGTCCTGGGGATTCCCTACCGGAACCCGGCGCTGCTGGCGAAGATGGCCGAGACGTTCCAGCGGCTGTCCGGTGGCCGCCTCATCCTGGGCCTCGGCGGCGGGTACTCCGACGATGAGTTCCGTGCCTTCGGGATGCCGGTCCCGACGCCGGGCGAGAAGATTACCGGGATGGCCGACGCCATCGCCATCGCGCGCGGGCTGTGGACGCAGCCTTCCTTCAGCTACGCCGGGCGGTCCTACCACACCGCCGGCGCCAGCATCGAGCCGAAGCCCGACCAGCCGATTCCGATCTGGCTCGGCACGTTCGGCCCGCGGGCGCTGCGGGTCACCGGGGAGCTGGCCGACGGCTGGATTCCCACCCTCGGGTTCATGCCGGACAAGGAGGTCGACGACATGCGGGCCCGGGTCCTGCGCGCCAACGAGGCCGCCGGTCGCGACCCCGGCCGGTTCACCTGCGCCCTGCACCTGCAGGTCGCGGTGGGCGCCGACGGGTCCGGTGACCAGACCAAGAGCGACAGCGGGGAGCTCAAGGGGTCCGCGGACGCCGTCGCCACCCGGCTGGCGGACCTAGTAGGCCGTGGCTTCACCACCTTCAGCATCGTCCCGTCCGGCCCGGACCGCGCCGAGCAGGTCGAGCGGATCGCGCGGGAAGTGCTGCCCGCGGTCCGCTCGGCCGTCTGAGAAGTCGCGGTCATGACTGCACTGCTTCCAGAGGGCACCGCGCGGCGGCTGCTGGCGGCCACCACGCTGCTGACCATGCTCGGGTACGGCATCTACCTGACCGCCGGGGTGCTGTACTTCACGCAGGGCCTGCATCTGCCGGCGATCGAGGTCGGGCTGGGCATGAGCCTCGCGGGCGCGCTGGCCCTGGCCACCGGGATCCCGCTGGGCCACCTGGCCGACCGACTGGGGGCGCGGACCGTGCACGCCGTGATCCTCCTCGTCGGCGGGGCCGCGCTGGCCGGCCTGTGCGTGACACGCTCCTTCTGGCCCTTCATAGCCTGCGCGACGCTCATCGCCGCGTCCCAGTCCGCGGGCCCGGCCGCCCGCGGTCCGCTGGTGCAAGAGTACGGCAGGGAGCATCCGGCCGTGTTCCGCAGCTATCTTCGGGCCGTTTCCAACGTGGGCATCGCCGTCGGAGCGCTGGCCGCAGGCTGGGCGGTGGAGGTGGACACCCGGATCGCCTACGTGCTGGTCCTCGCGGCCAGCGCGGCGGCCTATGGCGTCGGCGCCGTGATCGCGATCGCGATTCCGCGGGTGCCCCCGCTAAGAACCGGATCAGGGCCGCGGTGGATCGCGCTGCGGGACCGCCCGTACATGGCCCTGACGGTCCTGGACGGCCTGATGGCGATCCAGTACCGGGTGCTCACGGTGGCGGTGCCGCTGTGGCTGCTGCGCGCGACCCTGGCGCCGCACTGGTCGGTCTCCGCGGTCATGCTGGTGAACACCGTGATCGTGGTGTTCTTGCAGGTGAGGGCGAGCAGGAGTATCGACTCCGTCGCGACCGGGGCGCGGGCGTTCCGGCGCGCCGGGGTGGCCTTCCTGATCTCCTGCGGAATCTTCTCCCTGCTCGCCGGGCTGCCCGGCTGGCTCTGCGTCGTCGTCCTGCTGGCCGCGGTGGCGGTGCACACGACCGGAGAGATGTGGCAGGCCGCCGGCGGGTTCGAGCTCTCTTTCGCGCTGGCGCCCCGGGAGTCGGTCGGACAGTACCAGGGCCTGTTCGGGATGGGTCTCGGCCTCGGCGTCACCGTGGGACCGACGGTGCTCATCGCGCTCTGCATCGGCCTGGGGAGCCTCGGCTGGTGGATCGTCGGCCTCGGCTTCGCATGCACCGGCCTGGCGGTGCCTGTCACGGCCCGCTGGGCCGAGCGGTCACGGCTGCGGCCGCCGACCCCCGTGGCCGAGCCCGTGGCCCGCTAGCAGCTCAAACAGGAACCGGACCGGTGCCGGGCCGAGCTTGCCGCGGCCCCGCGACAGCGAGGAGATGTTCGGCGGCTTCGTGTCCATTCACGGGGGTGAGGTCGGCGTGACACGGCGTACGGGGTGCTTGAACCTGTAGTTGAGGTTGAGCATGATCGGGGTCTGTGTCCGATGTGCCTGATCCGTCTGCTGGGGTCGGGGAGCAGCGTGAGCTGCTGGCCCGGCTGCGGGCCGTGATCGAGGCGAAAGACGCCGAGAACGCGGTGCTGCGGGCAGAGCTGGACGCTGCGCTGGAGCGGTACCGGCGGCTGGAGCTGCGGGTTGCGGAGCTGGAACGCCGGCTGGGCCAGGACAGCACGGACTCCGGGACGCCGACGTCGAAGGAGAGTATCGGGGCGAAGGAGCGGCGCAAGGCCGGGCGCCGGCGGCAGGAATCGGAGCGGGACCGGCGCGGGGACCGCAAGCGGGGCGGCCAGCCCGGGCATCCGGGGAAGGGCCTGGCCCGGGAGCCGGATCCTGATGAGATCAAGGAAGCGGGGCCGCCGGCGGAATGCCGCGGCTGCAAGGCTCCCCTGGACGGCGTGGCGGCCGCGGGCTCGCGGTGGGCGCAGGTCATCGACGTGGAAGTGATCCGGAAGGTGACCGAATGGCTGCTGCCGGGCCTGGCGTGCCCGTGCTGCGGGACGGTCACGTTCGCCGGGCCGCCGCCGGGCGCGCACGCCGGCTCGGTGTCCTACGGGGCGGTGCTGAATGCTGCCGCGGTGGTGCTGACCGCGTACGGGAACGTGCCGGCCGAGCGGGCCGCGCAGGTGATGGCCATGCTGCTGGGGATAGCGGTCTCGCCGGGCTGGGTGGATAAGGCCAGCGCCCGGCTGGCGGCGCAGCTGGGCACGGCCGGGTTCGACGCTGCGATGCTCGCGGCGCTGGCCGGCCAGGACGCGCTGGCCGCGGACGAGACCCCGGTGAACGTGCTGGGCAGCAATGCCCCGCAGCCCGCTGCGCGGGGAGAAGGGGAGGAACAGGACCCGGACGGCAAGGAGAAGGCGGCTGCGGGTGCCCCGCACGTGCTGATCGTCCGGACCCCGGACGGGCGGCTGACCTGGCTGCAGGCCCTGGCCTCCCGGCGCAAGGGCGATGTCGCCGCGGGGATCCCGGCCGAGTTCACCGGGCTGCTGATGACCGACGGCTACACCGGCTACCAGCACCTGCTGTCCCGGCTGGCCGGCATCCAGCAGTGCTGCCAGCACGTGATCAGGCGATGCCGGGCGGTCATGAAGCTCGGCCCCGGTGGCCTGCAGTCCCGGGCCGGCGACATCATCGCCATCCTGCGCGAGGCACACCAGGCCGTCGAAGACGCCCGCGCCCGCGGCAGCACCGCCCTGGACGCGGAACTGGCGGGCAAGCTCCGCCAGCGCTACGACCAGGCCGCCGCCTTCGGCATCATCCACAACCGGCTGCGCGACTGGCACGAGGGAAACCACCCCGGCTACGCGCTGGGCTGCTGGCTGCGCGACTACAAGGAACAGGTCTTCTTGTTCACCCGCGACTTCGCCGTGGACTGGACGACCAACGTCGCCGAGCGCGGCGCGAAAGCCGCCAAGCGCCACCAGGCAGTCTCCGGCTACTGGCACACCCTCGCCACCCTCGCCCGCTGGTGCCGCATCCGCAGCTACCTGGACTCCGCCGCCGCCCACGGACTCACCGCGCTGGAAGCCATTACCGCTGCCCTGTCCGGCAAACCCTGGCTGCCCGCCATCCCCGCCGCAGCCTGAGCAGCCCCCGTAACCTCGGAGCATGCCGAGTCCTGGTCACCGGAATGTCCGGCACCGGCAAGTCCGCGGCCCTCCAGGTACCGATAGGGCGAGGCCACCGCGTCGTGGACACCGACACCGACGAGTGGAGTCACTGGGTTACCTCGCCCGACGGCTCACCAGACTGGATCTGGCGCGAGGACTCCATCGCGGCCCTGCTGGCCGCACGGCCGCCTGTTCGTCGCAGGCTGCAAGACCAACCAGGGCAAGTTCTACGCCCAGTTCGACCACATCGCTCTGCTCAGCGCGCCCGCCGACGTCCTCCTGGCCAGGATCACCGCACGGACCAGCAACCCGTACGGGAAGTATCCCGCGGAACGTGCCCTGATCTTGCGGGACCTCGCCGCAGGCGCCCCGATGGGCTCGATTCATTATTCCAGCCGACTACACCCTGTTCCATGTGGGGTATCTCGGCGCGCTTCCGTTGATGCCAGTCATTTTGCGGTCGTTGCTCGGGCCACGCCACTCGC
>JAJYUU010000290.1 GCA_021792405.1 Actinomycetes bacterium | reverse complement strand
GATCGGCTTGCCGGTCTCCCGGACCAGCCGGACCGCGCCCTGCTTGAAGTCATCATCGAACTTCCTGCGTACTTCTGCCATCGCCCCTCCTTAAGGCGATGTCTCCACGGTACGAGGGGAAACCCACCCCGGCCACCCAGGGCTACGTGTGGAACACCATCCCCCAGGTACCGCAACTGCTCATGGACGCCACCAGCGCCTACATCTACGACGGCGGCCTGGCCCCCGCCGAGCAAGTCAACCTCGCCACCGGCACCATCACCTACCTGATCACCGACTCCCTCGGCTCGGTCCGCGGCACCGTCAACTCCGCCGGGACCCTCACCGGCACGTGCAGCTACGACGCCTGGGGCAACCCGGTAACCGCCGGCGGGCTCACCGCCACCACCCCATTCGGCTACGCCGGCGGCTACACCGACCCAACAGGCCTCATCTACCTCCTCAACCGCTACTACCAGCCATCAACCGGCCAGTTCATCTCCGTCGACCCCGCCATCACCAAAACCCTCCAGCCCTATGCTTACGCTGACGGCAACCCAGTCTCCAACACGGACCCGTCAGGACTCTGCGTCAGGTACTACGGGTGGGTCGATTACAAGTTCTGTTTTAGCTACGCCACTCAGCACCAGACGGTGCTGTTCATAGACCGCCTAGGCCTTATCGCCGATGGCGCGCTGGGTGCCGCTACGATATTGGGATTGCTTGGCGCTATTAACCCAGGCGCCATAGTTTTTGCGATCTTCGAGGCAATCGTATGGACGGGCATTAACACATTCAAGGACTATGTCCGGACTACAGATGACGAGGGAGGTGGTCACGGCGTCACCTTCGTTAATTCATACTGGCTTCTTAGCTGGTGGTTCTTTGGTACGCACCATCGTTGGATATGGAGTGGCTTCTGGCTGGAGCCTGGGCGCGTGAACTGGTGAGGTCCTTGTTATGTCCTTGATGCAAGCGAGCCTATCTAGGAAGAGTCATGGTCTATAGGATTGAGGTCATTGCCGCGGCGGTTGTCGCCGCTCCGCTTCTAGTTGGCGTAGCCATACTGCTAGCCCGCCCTAGAACAATGGCTGCGCGCCGTCAACAGCCAATAGGCAGGTCGCACGCTCTGGCGCTTGCTTGCCTAGGAGCCTCCCTTTTGGTCGGCGCAGTTGCTCAATTTGTGCCGCTCAGCGTGGGCGCTCAGCTTGCCTTGCTTCAGGTCGCTATCGTGCCGCTGGCGTTCGCCGCATATTTCGTGTCTCGCGCAATCAGGAATAGATAGCGCCCCAGGTCACTGTCAGCACCTAAACGGAGGCACCCTGGCCGCCCAGTCGGACTGGACCGGGTCCGCGCTGACCTCCGAGCAGGATTACGGCTCCGCCATCACAGTCGGCGGGACCAGCGGCGGCACGCTGCTGGACGCCTGGACCCCGCCGTCCACGCCGCCGCCCGCCGGGCTGACCTGGCCCAGCGGCGGAGTGTTGTTCCGGTCGGCGGCGATGGTGGTGACGCTGATGCGCAAGAATCTGACCCAGGAGGTGGCCGGGGCTATCGTGGGCTGCTCTCAGCCGGCCGTGTCGCGCCGCCGGGACCTGCTGCGGCCACTGATCGGCCAGGTACTCGCCGGCTGCGTGCTGACCCGGGGGCCAGGTCGCCGGCGGCATCGCGGCTCTGCTGATCGGCGGCATGGTGTGCCGGGCCCGGGGCTGGAAGGCGATCCCGGACCTGTAGTCCGGCAAGGCCGGCCACCCCGGCATGAACATCGGCCTCGCCATCGTGAACGGCCAGGTCGGCGCGCTCGTGTGAGGTCTCACGGCGCGTGACATGTCGGTCTTGTCTGACCTGCGGGTTTCCGTTCGTCTCACGGCGATGCCGCCACGGTCAGTCTCGCGGGCGTGGTATTTCCTCGCTCTGGCCCGGTTGATCTCACGGCGCGTGACATGTCGGTCTTGTCTGACCTGCGGGTTTCCGTTCGTCTCACGGCGATGCCGCCACGGTCAGTCTCACGGGCGTGGTATTTCCTCGCTCTGGCCCGGTTGAGACGCCGGCCGGATGCCGGTGCCCGCCGGTACGCTGCGGGCATGGCGAATCAGGCGGATCCCGGTGACAGCCCGCCGCCTCCGGGCCGGCCGTCCCCGGGCCGGACGCCGGCGGGCGGTCCGCTCACCCCGCATGACTCGGTGTTCCGCCGGGTTCTTGGCGTGCCGGAGAACATGGCATCGCAGCTGCGGGCGGTCCTGCCGCCTGAGGTGGCGGCCCGCCTTGACCTGGCCCGGCTGGCCCGGGTGCCGGGCAGTTTCGTGGATGAGACCCTGAAGTGGCGGCATTCAGACCTGCTGTTCACCGCGCCGGCCGAGGGCCGCGACGCGCTCGTGTACGTGCTGGTGGAGCACCAGAGCAGCAGCGACCCCCTGATGGCGTTGCGGATGCTGCGGTACATCACCCGCGTCTGGGACCGGTACCCAGTCCGGCACGACCACCAGCTACACCTACAACGCCGACGGCCAGCAACTCTCAGCTAACGAGGGCTCGACCACCATCTCGCAGGCCACCTGGAACGGAGCCAGCCAGCTCGCCGCCTACGACACCACCGCCGCCGACATGAGCGGCGCCGCCTACGACGGCAACGGCCTGCGCGCCTCCACCACCATCACCCCCGCCGGCGGATCCCCTGTCACCCAGGGCTACGTGTGGAACACCATCCCCCAGGTACCCCAGCTGATCATGGACGGCACCAGCGCCTACATCTACGACGGCGGCCTCGCCCCCGCCGAGCAAGTCAACCTCGCCACCGGCACCATCACCTACCTGATCACCGACTCCCTCGGTTCGGTCCGCGGCACCGTCAACTCCGCCGGAACCCTCACCGGCACCACCAGCTACGACGCCTGGGGCAACCCCCAGACCCCCGGCGGGCTCACCGCCACCACCCCCTTCGGCTACGCCGGCGGCTACACCGACCCCACCGGCCTCATCTACCTCCTCAACCGGGCTCTTCGAACTTAACCGGGGGGACTGTAATCTTAACGGTGTAAATCCTGACAAACAGGAGACGCCGTGATGAGCATGACAGACAGTGCAGAGACGACAGCCGTACCCGGGCAGGACGGCGCGCTGCCGGTCCTGGGGGCTGCTGAT
>JAJYUU010000140.1 GCA_021792405.1 Actinomycetes bacterium | reverse complement strand
GATCTCAGCCCAGTTCTCCACGTCCAGCACCCCTCTTCCTCCCCCTGACTCGGCTGGAGCCAGGCTCGAACGAAGAGGGTCAGTTTTCAGGTTCCGACACAGGGTCAGTTTTCACGTGCCGCCGACAACCAGGACAGACTCGCGCGAGCAGCCGAGGAGTTCCTCTGCGAGGCGCTCTCGGTCCGTGACTCCTTGGCCGAAGCCGAAGAGACGCCCAACGAGCCTGGCAGGGTGGAGGCTTTCGCGGCACGACTGGCCGCGCTGCCTTCCGCCTGCGAAGTGGACCAAATCGCCATCGAGTCGGCAGAGCGAAACGCGTACATGCTGAGAGCGGAAGAGCAAGGAGGCCGAAGGCCCGCCGGAAGACCCCTGTCAGCCAAGTCCCTTGTGGAAACCGGCATCTCAGGCCTGCTGCTCGCAGGCGACCCGATCGACGAGCCAGCAGTCGCGGCCGAACTCGCCGCCTACCTCGCCGGACCCCCGGCACCGATGTGGAGCTACGCGATCACCGACGGCAACATCGCGTTGACCACGCCAGTAGCGGTGCCCGGTGGCTGGCAGCTCGTTACGCCAAGCCAGGAGGAACTGGCAAGCCTGGCCGGCATCCCATCTGCTGCAGCGCATGTTCCCCGTAGATCGCTTCACCATGATTTGTACGGCGGACTGGCGATGCTGCGCCGAATCGAGCCGCTAGCTAAGGCGCGCAGCGGCACCGTGATCTACTGGACCCACCCTTCCTGGGACTTGTGGCAACCACTGCTGGCACTGAGCCTTTACCAGAATCCCGTTCTGCATCTCTGGGCACAGTACGAGGTCGAGCCCGGACGGCGCATCGACGAGGTCTTCGACCACGTGTACACCGAGCCGTGGACACCCGATGGCGTCACGGAGGTAGAGATTGTCCGCCCCGGCGCATACGAGATCAGCGCCGACGGCGAGCAGCGCTTCCGCCGCTACCTAGAGTTGCTGGCGCCGCTACTGGACACTGCACTGCGCCAACCGGCAAAGCCAACCAAGGCGAGCAAAGAACGGGAAGCCCGGCTTCGCCGGATCGCCGAGCACTTCCTCGCTGCAGGCAAGGACGCGCATGGCGAAGGCGACGTCCTCTCCGAACTGAATGCCGAGGCAGTCCTGCACTATGTCATCGCCCTCGAAGCCGTCCTGACGGGAGGCGACGACGAGAAGACTGAGCTGACACGGAAGGTGGTCCAGCGCGCCGCCATCCTGGCCGGCCACGACGACCAGGACAGGAACGGCGTGGCCGCGACGATACAGGCTGCATACAACGCAAGATCTCGATACGCGCACGGCGCCGAGTCCGAGAATATCGACCTTCCTGCGCTGCGCCAGGTCGTTCGTGACTGCATCTTGGCTCGGCTGATCTTGGGAGACCCAGCCGCTGATGGCCTGACACTGAGCCAACTCGCCGATAGGGCGCTCCTAGACCACTCACTCCTGGCCTACCAGGTGCACGAACCGATCACCAGACTCTGGGCGATGATCGACGGGCACGGAGAACGGGGTAGAACGTCGAGTCCATAACGGGGCTTACTTCATCGTTGAGCTAGTCGGAATCTGGACAGCCCGCGGTTCAGGGTCCGGGCGGGAGACCTGCTTCGGTGCGCAACGTTCAGCCAGGGTCGTCGGCGCACGGCTGGCCCACAGCCATGCGCGACTCTGCCTGCCGCATCGGCCACTCCGGCGGTTGTCGAATCCGCGCCTCACCTTGGCCATCGGCGTAGGGTTCGGCTTGCCGTCTTACACCAGTCGGAGTTGCGGGCGGCTGTTGGCCTGGTCATCACCGAGAAGCAGCCGCAGCCTAGGCAGCGGGCATGTGAGTTCGCGCGCGAGGGCTTGCAGGGTGAGGCCGTTTTCCTCGGCGAGGGCAAAGGCTCGGGGTATCAGGACTGGCTGCTCGCCGGGGTATCCGTCGACCGATTCCGGCTGGAACAGGCCGAGCCTTCGCAGCTGATTGAGGCGCTGGTAGGCCCGACGGTAAGCCGGGTCCGAGACCGTGCCGATCTCCCGGCAGCGGTAGACGAGTGAACTGACGGATACCCCCCATTTCCTGCCCAGCCTTTCCAGGGCTTTGAGGTCCATCCGGGCGGGCAGTTCGGGTCCGATCACTGCACCGGGGGTCAGGAACTCGGCGGCGAAGGCGTCGGCTTCCTTCTCTTGGAGTGCATCACCGGGTACAGCGTCGCCGTGAAGCAGCAGGTGCCCGATCTCGTGCGCTGCGGTGAAGCGGTGCCGGTAGACATCGTCTGCGCGGTCGGGTGTCAAGACCACGATGGGCCTGGGAAGGTGGGAGGTGGAGAACGCGTCAACAGTGGCCGTCGCCGGGCCCGCGAACGGGACCAGGGTAACGATAAGGCCGTGCACCTCCATCGCCCGGACCAGGTGCGCGATCGGCCCGGTTCCCAGGTGCCAGTGGCGGCGCAGAGCCTGGGCGGCTTCAGCGGGGCTGGCGCCAGCCAGATCTGATACGGTCTCGCCCGGGTACAAGCCGGGCAGGTTGGTGGGCGGCAACTGGACGCGTTTCTCTAGCGCATGCACGAGTTCCCACACCTGCTCGGTGAAGGCGATCGCCTTGGCTCGCTGATGAGCAGGAGTGTGCCGCAGGCTCCGGAAGTGCGCGGCGGATCCTTCCAGGCGAGCGTAGGGCCGGCCGACAGCCAGGAAGGCTGGGGGGACGCTCAGCAGCTCAGCCAGCCGCTGGACGTGGTCGGGCCGGGGCGTGTGAGCGCCGGCTTCCCACTGCCCGACAGCAACCGCGGACACGCCGAGCTCGCGGGCGATCGCGCTCTTGGTCAGGCCGGCGAGCCGCCGGGCCTGGGTAAGGCGGGCAGGATCGAACGCTGCCGCGATGGCCGCCAACGGCGCTGCGGCCCCGGCCGCAGCATCGCTGACCGCCCGGAGGCCGGTCCAGGCTGGAGGCTCGGCACGGCTATCACTCATCGCGGCTCATCGCTGCCGGTGTCCTGAACCGGCATCTCCGGCTCGCCGCCCGGCGAACTCAGAGGTGATCGCGGTGCCAGGCCGAGATCCTCCTGCAACGGCGCGTCGTCGAAGCGGCCGGTCCGGCCGGGACCGCCCAAGCCACCGAGTGGGGTCCGCGCTCCGGCGCCATCTGCCTCCTCCGCCGGCGGCAGCGGCTCCCAATGCCGCCACCTCACCTCGCCTGTGCTCTCATCGACCAGATCAAGCTCGCCCCAGCCGAGGTCGAAGATCCCGCCGCCAGGGTTGCTGGCGTAACCGATCGTCACGACCCGGCCGAACTGCTCGAGCTGCGCGAGAATCGCCTCCTCTTCGGCAAGCTCGGCTTCAACCTGGCTGTAGTCGCGCTCCGCCTGGTCGAAACTCAGCTGGCCGCAGACAGTGCTGGCGTTCAGGGACAGCAGCGTTTTGCGCAGATCCGAGACTGGCTGGCGCAGCCTGGCCGCTTCCCTCGGCCTGCTGTTGTCGGTCGCATACCGCCACGGGTAGAAGACGACGGGTGGGTCATCGAGTACGACCAGCTCGAACCGGCAGCGGACGTCGGTCGGCCGGCGGATCGACACCCCCGGGATGTCTCTGGCCAGGTCCACCAGCTGCTCGTACTGCGTCACGTGCAGCGTGGCGCCATAAGCGTCATTCGAGCTAAGGGTGCTGCTGATATGAGCGTCGAGGGCCAGGCCGTGCGCCCGGTGGATGGCCAGGGTGACCGCTCGGGTCAAGTCTCCCGCGGTCGTGCCGAACCGGGCCTCCGCCCACGCCGATGGTTTCACTTCGCTCACCTCGTCAGCCCCCAGACTTCATCATCGGCTGCACGGCAGGAGCTTACACTTAAGTTCCGGGCTGGAAGTGCAGGTTAGAGGAACGACTCGCCGAACACATGCGACTTGGCGCGGCAGGCCATGGCGACGGAGAGCGGCTGCGAGAGCTTCCACTCGATCCAGACCTGCTGGGCGTATACACCGGCTCCGGTGAGGAGCGCTGGAATCGCACGTGATTCGTTACCGCTGCGGACAGGTCACCTCGGCCTTGTCATCGCGGACCCTTCCAGTGAGTCCGGTGATGTTGCTGAACCGGGTGGGTGAGCCGTGCGGGACTAGGCTCTCGGCGCTGATCAGCGGGATCACTGAGGGGTAGAGGCGGCCGCCGGCACGTGATGGCGCGCCGACGTGCCGGCGGCAAACGGCTTGGCCTGCCCCGGCGATCAAGTCCGCATGGGGGCCGGCGCTGTGATCGAAGCCAACTCCGTCCACACCCACGGCGCGTCCGTGGTCGGGTTCGCGTTCACCGAACTGCTCGCATCGCCAAGGCGAAGTCGATCCTGCCGACTCTTGCTCGTGTCAGGGCCGCGTCCTCTTGGGTCTGCCCAGGGGCGGCGGTCCGCCCAATTCGTCCGAGACCGCGTCAATGAACGCACCCGCCACACCATGAACAAGGTCACACTGGCCTACACCCGTCGTGATCCGCCGCGGGTACCGTGGTCCCCAAGACGGATCCTCCGGCGCCTTGATGTCCAGGTCGTGCGCTACCTGATTCCTCGCCGTCAAGAACGGCCCAAGGCTGGCGATCTGGTGGTCGGTGATCACCTTCTCGCTGACCCCCAAGGCATCCCTGACCATACGCAGATCCGCCTCGCTCTGGAGACTCCCTCGGGTGCACTCCTCCACGTAAAGCCGGATCATCGCCTGGCGCGGATCCGGCGCCAGGATCGCCTTCGTCCATGACGTGGACGGCGTTTTGTCACGGATCTGCGCCGAGACGTGCGCCTTGAACGCCTTGTCTGCAGCGGCCCGGGTCGATCCGACGGCAAGCAGTTCCGGCAGCGCGTCCCGAGCCCAAGCGCTTCAGGACAGCGTCGAGGCCCGCACCCGCCAGGACCAGAGCTGACCGGAGCAGGTCCACCTCGCCCTCATTCAGCCGCCCGCGCGCATCCTTACCGGAAACGTCGGCGGCCGCCAGCCTGACAACATGAAGGCTCTCGAAAATGCCCTGAGGCGTCGAATGGGCCACTGCCAGATGCCTCAAGGCAGGAGATGCCTGACGATGTACCCTCCGGTCAGGCAGCGAGGCCAGGCCGTACTTCCGGATGGACATATGCCGCCTATCGGGTGTTATCTATGTCGAACACGACAGCGCCACCGTCGCACTCGGCCGACCGCACGACGGGCTCAGGGAGTGATCACCTCGGCACGATAGAGAGCTGCCTGTGTATGGGTTAGGCTCGGCGGGCGCCCGAACCACACCGTGTCGCCACCGTACTCGCCGTGACGCTCGGGTCACCAAGTGAGCCCCGAGGAGCGCCTGCGGCGGAACCAGCCTACGGCCAAATCATGAGCTCCGGGTTGGGAGTTCGCTGCCGTCCCCGGTCCCTCGGACTGATCTCGGCGCGGGGCCGCAGATGTAGCATTCGGTGTTCGCCGTCGGCTGCTGGATCGTGACGTGCGGGCCATCCTGCGGCACGGGGCTGGTCCGGAGGAGGCGGAAACCGGACGTGGGCCGGGCGAGGCCGGTCATGTACTGCATGAAGTCGTTCGCGGCCCAGCCCGCGCCCATGGCGTTGAGCGTGATGACGCTGGGCGCGCGGACCTCGGGGTCGTCGACGTAGCGCTGGTTGATCACCTGCCGCGGATCGGCGAGCGACTCCTCGGACAGCCGCGCCGGGTTGATTAGGCCGTTGCATGACAGGCAGCCCGGCGCGGTGCCCAGGGTCCGGACGACGGCGTAGACGTCGAGTACCTGGCCGGTGTCGCGGCGGATCACGGGCTTGGAGCCGACCTGGAGGGCGGGGATCAGGTACTGGTAGGCGATCTGGTTCACGACGGTGCGGGCGAGCATGGTGTCGGCGGCGAGGAAGATGAAGTCGGCGTCGGTCACCCGGCGGGCCACTCGGTCGTCGGCCACGTCTCCGGCGATGCCCTCGAAGCGGATCGCAGCGCTGGCCCGCCGGGCGATGTGCCGGGCGACCCGGATCTTGCGCGCCGCGAGTCGGCGCGCGGCCCGCCTGACCAGCAGGGGCATGCCGTCGCGGTCGAGGTACTCCATGGCGTCCACGCGGGTCGCCTCGGGCAGCCGGGGGAGGTTGGTCGGGTCGACGCGCTCGGGGTCGATGACCACGAGGTGGCCGACTCCGAGGCGGGCCAGAAGCTGCACCAGCTGCATCCCGACCCCGCCGACGCCGATGACCGCCACCTTGGCATTCGCCAAGATGGCTTGGCCGGCCGCGCCGAACAGGAGCGACTGCCGGTGGTACCGGGCGGCTGCGGCCGGGTCGCCTGGCTGCGGCCGGGAAGTGAGGACGTCGCGGCAGCTGCCGCTCACCACGGCGCGCGCCAGCTCGCTCCTGCCGCCGGCGGGGAACCACAGGTCACCCGCGACGGCACGTTCGGCCAGCACGAGCGCGCCGGCCGGCTGCCTGGTCACCTGCAGGAGGGTGGGGTAGCCGCGCTCGTGCGATGCCATATCGGCCCCGGAGAACCCGACGGTGGTCACGCCGCCGTGGTTGTGCACGGCGAGGTAGGCCAGGCGCTCGTCGCGGGCCCGGCGGGCCGCGGCGGTGACGAACTCGCCGGTCAGGTGCCGGTATCCGCGGGTTCCGGGCACGTAGTCGGTGCCGTCGCGCGCTAGCACGACGTCCCTGACCAGCAGGCGTGTTCTCGTGCCCGATGCGATGCCGCACAGCAGCACGGCGGCGTGCTCGTCACCGTCGCCGGGGAACAGGTGCCCGTGCAGGCGGTCCCAGTCTGCGGCGGTAGCGTGGAACTCGACTTGACCGGACATCACCGGCTCCTCAGCCAGGCCAGGACCTTCTCGATCTTCTGGACCGGGGTCTGGGCGGTGAAGTCCCCCTTGGTCCGCCGGGATACCTGGACGACCGGCCTGGCCTGCGGATCGCCCGGCCACTGGAGCTGGGTCACCCCGAAGCCCGCGCCGAGCGACTGCTTGTCGCGGCGGCTCAGGTCGGCGCGCACGAACGCCGGGTAGATGTCGGCGGCCGGGAGCGTGAACGGCAGCAGGCAGATCAGGAACGTCTCGTCCTGCTCGTAGACGGCGCCTGGGTCGAGCCCAGTGATCTCGACCCAGGCCCCGCCCTGCCCGTCCGGGACAATCCGGACCCGCCCGGCGCCGTACGCCGCGGTCATCTCGGCGAGTCCGCTGGCCACGGCCTGCTTCAACTCCGCCATCTGGTCAGGAGTTGTCGTCACCGGGGATCGCCCAGAACGCCTCGCCCTGGTGCACGCTGATCACCTGGTCGTCGGTGACGATCTCCTGCTTGCCGTCGGGCAGCACCCGCGACAGGACGAAGTCAGGCTGGATCGGGACGCCCGCGGCGATCGCAGCGGCCTTGATCTGGGCGCCGTCGAGCCGGTGCTCGCTCAGCGGGACTGGCAGGTCGTTGACCGTGATGGTGAACGTGCGGGCCTGGACGCTGGCCACGGTGGCGGCCTCGGTCATGGCGTTTCGCCTTTCTCTTTGGTCTGGGGCCGGGGAGTCTCCCCGGCCGCCGGTGGCTGATCCCTATACTCGAACCAGCCGTCACACTCGCAAGTGTACCGCAAGTGACGTGTGGTTGCGAAAGTGCAATCCGGCGAGAGGAGGTGCGCGTTGGCCGACGCGGCAGATCCGGCTGGCGGCGACCGGCCCGCGTTCGACGCCGACGCCTTCTACGAGGTGCTCGACGCCGAGCGCTCGGAGCGCAGGCTTACCTGGAAGGACGTCGCGGCCCAAGCCGGGGTGAGCGCGTCGACGCTCACGCGCCTGGGGCAGGGCCGGCGGCCCGACGTCGACTCGTTCGCGCGCCTGGTCGCCTGGGGCGGATTCACCGCCGACCAGTTCGTGCAGCCGCCCCGGCAGGCCCAGGCCGGGGGGTTCATCACCAACCTGCCGGCCTATCTGCGCAGTGACCCGAACCTCGACGAGCGGGGGGTCCGGGCGCTGGAGACTATCATCCGGGCCGCGTACGACCAGTTCCGCCAGGAGAGCTGAGGACGCGGCCGTGGCGAAGCGCCTGTTCAGGTACGGGTTCAAGAGCGAATGCGAGTCCCTGGCCGCCGCAGTCCGCGCGGAGATCGGGCTCGGCACGCGCGAGCCGCTCGACCCCCGGGCACTGGCCGAGCACCTCGGCATCCCCGTGCACCCGCTGTCATCGCTGGCCGGGAATGGCGCTGTGGCTGCCGCCGTCCACCACGTGGTGACCGTGGACACCTCGGTCCTGTCGGCGATGACGATCTTCCCCGACTGGCCCCGGCGCAGGCGGGTCATCATCTTCAACGACGCCAACGTCGAGCCGCGCCAGAACTCCGACCTGGCGCACGAACTCGCCCACGGCCTGCGGCTGCACGAGCCCAGGCACGCCATCATCCAGGGCTGCCGCGACTACTCCAAGCTCGAAGAGGAAGAGGCCGCCTGGCTCAGCGGATGCCTGCTCGTGCCGCGCGACGCGGCCTTCACCGTGGCGATGTCCGCAGTCCCGATCGAACTGGCTGCAATCGAGTACGGCGTCAGCACCCAGATGATGTCCTGGCGAGTCAACATGACCGGGGCCAAGACGCAGGCAGCCCGGATACGCGCCAACCGCCGCGGCGTGCGCCGATCATGATGGGCGCCGAGGTTCGCCGTAGCAGGTGGCTGATCCCGATGGACCCGGCCACGGCGTCCCCGCTCCGCGCGGCACCGCTGACTTACCCGGAACTCGGAGCCACGGCCGACGTGCTGCCGGACGGTTACCGGCACATGCGTCGCAGGGCGTTGGTCGGCACAGGCCTGCGGGCGTTCGCTGATGGTGGGGATGCGCTGGTGGCCTGGCAGGCAGAGTTGCCGAAGTCATCGGCATCCGCGCGGTGGGGCTCCAGAGTTGCCGAATCAGCGCGACCGCCAGCTGGATCGTGCCTGGGTGGGGGACGTGAAGATCGATCGGTTCTGGGCTGGTTGTCACGGTGCCGCGAGATGGCCGAGTAGGGTTGAGATGATTGCCGTGTTGTCGGGATCGAGGCCGAATACCATTTGGGGGTCGCGGTCCCCTGTCAAGATCTTGCGGAGTGGGCTGACGAGCTGCTGCCATTTTCGTTCTTCGGCTAGCTTCTCCAGCGTCCGGGCGAGGACGGCGCTGGGTTCGTTGCTTTGGACCGCGTGAAGGAATCGCGATAGTAGCCCTGCGATGGGTATCGCGTGAACGAGTTCGGGCGAAATGTGCACGTTGCCGTCCAGTGCGTCCATACAACGGCGGAAAAAGACCTGATCAACAATGTCAAGGGCATGGCAGTGCCGGCCACAGGCCGCTGGTGCAAGACTTCCGCGAGCGCGTGCGAGAACTTCGACCAGCTCGGATTCTCGGCGTAGTCCGGAAGCCGCTGCTGTACGGCTCTGGCCGCAGCGATGTCTCCGTGTCTAGCTGCTACTATTCCGGCGAATACGGGATCCCATTCCATGCGTTGTCGTGACAGCTCGTCGAATACGGCGTGCTGGGCGGCGCGCGCCTGGTGGAGAAGACGGCTCAGGGCCTGGCCCGGGGCGGCGGGGGCTCCGCGGGATAGCTTATCCAGAAGCTCGCCGAAACGGGTCCCTGGGGTTTCGTCCACGGCAGCGCACAGCAGGTCGAGTGTCGAGGGAGAATCACCCGCCCGCAGAAACAATCCGCCAGTAATCGGTTCGATGTCCGCAGCCCGGCCGGACAGTTCGGCAATGAGCGCCGCTGCTAGTGAGTGCGCGAGCACGTGAGCTGAGAACGGGTCGGCCTCCTTGAGCCATGACGCGAAATTGGAGTGCGCTGTCTGGATTTGAATGGACTCTCCTGACCGGTAGAGCCAGTCAAAGGCTTCTGACTGCAGGCGGACCGCACGGGTAAGGTCACCTGCAAGAGCGGCAAGCTGGGCCTGGGCCCCGGCTACAAGGCCGAGGTGGCGGTGCTGGGAGCTATGTTCGCGCCGGAACGCGGCCTCGCAACGGTCGAGTAGCTCCGTGGCCTCCGGTATGCGTTCCATGGCCACCAGCGCGCTGTAGGCATTAAGTTCCGCGCCCGCAACATCGGGCTCCGGGGCGCCGCGATCACGCAGGGACGCCACCTCAGCCTGGATGGAATGCAGTGCCTGGGGCCATAGGTTGAGCCGCAATGCCGCCTCGGTACCCGCCCGCATCAGCGATTCACGAACCCACCACGACTCGCTGAACTCCAGGCTGGCTGATGCTTCCGGCAGATGTTCCGCCTGCGCGAGCAGGTCAGCGGTCTCGGTGAGGATCGACTGATCACCGAGTCCCGCTCCGCTTCGTGTCTCCAGGTGCTGGCATTTGTCGTATAGCTGCGTCCATGGCCCGATGTCGGCCTTTCTTCCGTACGCGATCTGCAGATCGGCGAGGGGAAGCGCTTCAGTGAACTGCCGGTCACGTAGTCCTTCGGCCAACCGTCGGCAGGCGGCATAGGCAATCACGTAATTGTCTCGTTTGACGGCGGCGTCAAGGACCTTCCTAAGCTCCGTGATGCCCCGTTCAGGGTCTGCCTTGGCCGCCTCCTCGGCGGTTCGCAGCGCATTTAGCAGATCGCGGTCGGGCTTGGTGAACCCTTGCCCGTCTTCGGGAACGGAGTCGGGCAGCCCTGCCGCGTTGACAGCATCGATCATGGACCGCATGGCGTCGTCGCGCTTCAGGATCTTGTATGCATTGCTGAGCAAGGTGATTGTCATATTGAGCAGTCTCACCTGGTCGGCGGATATCCCCTGGCCAGCCGCCAGGAGTATGGGCAGTGCTTGTTCGAGTGGGTGGATGGCGTCCTCATGTCGGCCCTTTCCGGACAGCAGCAAGCCCTTCAGGACAAGGATTCCGGCGTCAGGTCCCGGGCTGTTGCCATCTTGTTTGGCCGTCAGTTTTCGCTGCAGCTCGACGGCGTATGTGTTCATTTCCAGGGCTTGGTCGAGGTCACCGTTTTCGCCCAGGATCCCGGCGGCCAGTGTCAAGGCGTGGACGTGCCCAACCTCATCAAGAAGATCGGGTGCCTGTTCCATGAGGAACCGCGTGCTGGCTGAGATCTCCAGCGCGGCTGCCCTCTGCTCGTCACCTTTCAGGCCGTTGTGCACAGCTTTCATCAAGAATGTATGAATCATGATCACCCCGGCAGCTACGGCGCCTCGGCTGTCAGCAAAATAGCGGTCAATCGGCAGTTCTCTGGTGGTGCGGGACATCTCGATGGCAAGCGCAAGTGCGTCGGCGGCGAACTCGGGCCGGCGGCGCAGCTCATCCAAGATGCAGCCGGCCAGGTACAGGCAATCGCGCCTTTCCTGTTCCCCGCCCTCCAGCGGCCGACGGCAGTCGGTAAGCGCCTCGGCGATGGCGTGAGCGGCTTCGGCGTGGCGCCCCAATGCGTGATAGGCAGATGCGCGGGTGGTGCCAGCTCGGAAAAGCAGTCCGGTGTTCGGTTCGGTGGGGTTTGCCTCCGCCCGGGCGCGGAGTGTGCTGATCGCCTCGTTCAGCGGCGGCAACGCGTCCTCGGCGCGCCCGGAGTCGCGAAGGATCGTCCCGGTTGTGCAGAGCGCGCCCGCGAAAATCGTAATCTCACCGTCGTCTAGAGTTTCGGCGGGGAAGGACCGGGCGAGGCCGCCAATCTCCGATGCGATGGCGATGATGACCGCCGGATCGGCTCCCTGCTCGGCCCGGCTCCCCATGAGTCCGGCCAACGCGACGAAGAGCATCCGCCGCAGTAGAAGGAGCCGTTCGGCAGGCGCGGGTGTGATGTCGTCGGTACGAGCCACCTCCAGGTCGATCGCTTCCCGGGCTGCTGCCACGGCCTGTTCAATGTCACCGTGCTTGCGGGCGGTTTCCGAGAACAGGCCAAGGATGACGGACAAGTGCACGGCCGTCTGCCAGCGATCTAGCGCGAGCAGGGGCCGGAGCAGTCCGATGGCTTCCGCGAAACCACGCAGCGCATCCTTGTCTCGCCCCTGGGCGCGGAGCAGCAGTGAGTGCTGCTCAATGCATACCGCCAGGCCCATGCGCAGGTCGCTGCGGTCATGCTCGTCCACCAGCCGCCGGATGATCGCGACTGCTTCGGCGGCTGCGCCTGCCGGGTCGGCGCTGAGCCCGCGGTGCGCGCTCAGCGTCAGTTCGGCGGCTAGGAACTCCAGGTAGTAGTCGGGATCATCGGCGGCCAGCCGCCGTGCCTGCGCGATTGCCTCAGCCATCTGGACGCGGGCTTCGTCAGCCTGTCCTTGCTCGGCTAGCTGCTGCGCGCGCTGCGCCGCGGCGCCGACGAGTGCCGGCATTGCCAGGGCGGGATCACGCAGTACTTCCTCGCGGAGTTCCGTCAGCGGGTCCGGCCGGCCGTCTCGCTGCGGCACGAGGTGCTGCAGGGCCTGCATGGCGACGGCAAGGTGCGTGCGGCTGCTTGTCTCGCTCGCGATCTCGCGGTGCAGGCGCAGGGCCTCGGCGGCGATGGCGCGTGCGTCGGCCTGTCGGCCGGATCGTTCCAGTGTTCGCGCCCACAGCGTTACGACCTCTGCTGTTAGCAGCGAGACGGGCAGCGCATGTGCTAGCTGGACTGCGTCGCGTGTCCACAGCTCGGCCTGGTCCGCCTGGTCTAGTTCCAACAGAAGTTCCGCGAGCTTGTACATGTGGATCGCCGCGGTTCGCTTTGCCCCCGGATTGGCCGAAACGGCCGCCTTCCCGGCTACCGCGGCGCATTCCCTGCGTACCTCGGCGGATTCCTGAAGGCGGCCGACAGCTTTCAGCACCTGGGCATACACGTCCAGGACAGCAAGGAGCGACTCCGACTGGTCGGACGCGCCAGTAGCGTGGACCGCCATCTTGTCGCCCATCAAGAGCCTCGGCCCGCTGCCCTGGGCAGATGAGGCGCGGAAGATCGCCCGCATCGAGCGTGCGGCGCTTTCGGCAGGGCCGACCGCTTCCCCGGCGCGGCCCAGCTGGAGGAGGAGTTGCGCCCGCATGGCGGTGGCGTGAACGTGGCCGAGCGTATCCACGTCGGCGCCCAGGGCCCGCATCAGGGGCACCATCCCGCGGAGTTCCTCTGGCAGGCCGGCGGCCCTCATCTCGTCGGTGTCGAGGATCCGGTCCGCGTAGTCGAGCAGTTGCAGGCCGGCCTCCTGCAGCATGCGGTGGGCGGGAGCCCGCGTTATGTTCTGGACCAGGGTAAGGATGTCGGCCACGTTGAGGCTGGCTAGGTGCCGTTCGCTTGTGCGGCTCTCCGGTGCGACCAGGCGGTCTGCGAGCAGGAGGGCTGGCAGCAGCCGGAACCGGTCGGCACTTACGAGCGTGCCCAGGCAATGGCTGATCCTGGCCGCGAGAACTCCTGAGGTCTGCGGGTCGGCGCTGAGCCGGGCCATCAGCGTCAGGCCTGGTGCGGCCTGCGGGAGATCCGCGGCTCCGAGCATAGCGAGCAGGTAGTCGTCGGCCGACTGCCCGTCCGGCGGGTCCATGAGTACCTGCGCGAGCAGGGTCTCGCCCAGGCGGTCCAGCGGCAGGGGGGACCACCAGCGCAGCGCGGATGTCCCGGCCGGCGGGTAAAGGTCCCGCAGCAGTACGGCGACATCCGGCGGTTCACCAGGGTACTGGTCGGTTAGGCCCGGGATGCGGGATATTGCCGCCGCGGCATCTTCGGCCCGGTACACCGGGAGCAGCGTGGGAGCCAGTAGGATTCGGCCCTCCAGTGTCTCGCTGCCGGCACGGGAAAGCCTGCCGCGGGCTGCTTTCCGCCAGTGCTTGCGCTCGTGGGACACCAGCATGGTCAGCGGATCCGCCCAGGTGACTTCGCCGGCCGGGAGCACTCCATGCTCGCGTTCATGCAGAACCGAGACCAGCGCGAGCGCGTGGAGCTTGATCGCCGCGGCGTGCCGCCGTGCTGCTTCCACGAGCCCGGGAGGCAGGACGGTGCGTGCACCATCGCCGGCACCCGGGCCGAGGATCGTGAGCCGGTAGTCCTGTACCGCTGCGCTGAAGCGGCCCGCCGCCACCTCTGGGTCTGAGCCGAGCGGCGCCAGCTGGACGGGGTTACGGTCGATCAGGTATCTGATCTCGCCGGATGGGTGGAGGTTGTCCCACCAGCCACCCCCGAACCTGGCCAGGAGCAAGACCCGCACGATTCCGTGATCTGGCCCGGGAATCCGGGCCAGGAAATCCGTGAGGTCATCACCCAGCCCTTCGGGGTAGTCGATGGCCATGAAGACTTGGTGCCGGTACGCGAGGATCTCAGGCAGGGCCTCAGCGATCGCCGGTAGCCTCCTCATGTCGTCCGCAGTCACCACGCCGGCGATCCATCCGCGTGCTGCGAGCCGAGTGGCGAGCTCGACCGCCAGCCGTGTCTTTCCCGATCCGCCCTCCCCGATGATCAGCTTCACAGCTGGGGCTGCCGGGTCGTCATCGGCCGCCCACGCGAGCAAGTTCTCCAGTTCTGGGCGTTCGTGGAAGCGGGTGACCCGGTGCTGCGGGTCCAGCCACCACGACGGCGGGGTATCGCGCGGCGGATCGGGGACCCGCAATGGAGATTGCGACCCGAACAGGCGCCGCGCGAACTCCGAGTACCGGGTTGCCGCTTGGCGCCATGGCGAGGTTGGCCCGTGACCGGCCATGTTCTGTTCCACGGTCTGGCCGAGGTTCGCGGCGATAACAGGAACCGGGATGATCCAGCCACCGCGCGGCCCCCGCGGATCCCGCGACGCCTTGACCATTCCGCAGACCCGCTGCGTGTCGAGGTCAAATGCCAGGCTGCCGCTCATGCCCTCCGGGATCTCACCCACCTGGACCTTTACCAGATCCTCGCCGCTCGCTGCCGCTGCCTGAACTACGACAGAATCGGGGGCCACGCCCGGCTCTGGGGTTTTCTCGCTATAGCCGAAACAGGCCACGGTCGATGCGATAGCCGGGGCCTGGTCAGCTAGCCAGACATATGGATGATCCTGGGGCGGGTCAACGGTGATCAGCGCCAGGTCCGGCGACGCGTATGTCGGCCCTGGTCCGCGCTGGGGAGGGATAAGACGACGCGGGTGTTCAGGGGGCTCGATCAGTTCACCGCCTGCCCAGCGTACGGCTATCAAGCTGCTGCATTCGGCGACGACATGCGCACAGGTCAGCACCTGGCCCGGCGCGACCAGGAACCCACTGCCGAGGAACCGCTGGCCGCAGTACAGGGCCACGGCGCAGCGGGCCGCGAGATTAGCAGGACCATCTGTCACCGGCGACCACCGGTCACGGCAGCTCGCTCCCACTCGAGCCTGACAACAGCGGTAGCCTCACCGCCGACCGAGGCGATCACGCTGCTCAGCGCTCCGCTCTTGACGGCCAGCTTCAGGCCGAACTCCAGCCCGACCCGGCCTAGCATCATTCCCGGTGGGGAGGTCTCCAACTCCGGTGGGTGGTCAGGGTCGTCCACCGCGGAGACCCCTAGACCGCTGACAGCCCAGCGCACGAATGATGCGATGGACTGCTTCGCGTCGCCCAGACTTAGGGCTCGCGACAAAATAACGTAGGGCTTGTTAGGGCGTGTCGGGCGGCCGCACGGTGTAGTTCCATTCGCCGTGGAAGTCGTGGCGGGTGATGGGCAGGGCGTCGATGTCCTTGGGGCTGTATT
>JAJYUU010000289.1 GCA_021792405.1 Actinomycetes bacterium | reverse complement strand
GCGCCCGGCGCCCCGGGCTGCTTGCCCGGCTTCCGCTTGCTCCCGCCGCCCTGCTTGCCCTCGCGCCGCGGCGGCTTCTTCCCGGGCAGGTCATCAGTGCTCGGCGGCATCGAGGAGTTTCCCTGTTGACTGAACAACGGCCAGTGTTTCCGCAGTTGAGCGAACTGAAGGCGGTTTCCGCCTATACGGTCACCGGTCATGATCGGAGAGCCGGAGCGGGATCTCGCGGCACTGGTGGTGCCCGCGGTGGGCAAGCTGGTGAGCACTGGGAACCGGTATGAGCCGTTCCGGCTGATCGACGCGGACGGGGCGGTGGCAGAGCCGGTGACCGCCTATTTCCGGGATCTGCTGGCCGCGGGCCGTTCGGAGGCGACGGTCCGCTCGTATGGAATGGACTTGCTCCGCTGGTTCCGCTTCCTTGACGCGGCCGGCGTCGGGTGGGATCGGGCCAGCCGGATCGAGGCCCGGGACTTCTGCCGGTGGCTGCAGGCTTGCGGCAAGCCGGCCGCCTCCGGTGCTGCCCGGCGGCCTTATTCACCGTCGGTGCGGGCGCATTCGGAGACGGTGCTGCGCGCCTTTTACGCCTTCCATCTGGATATGGGCTCTGGCCCAGTGGTCAACCCGTTCCCGCTGGACCGGTCGCGCCGCGGAGGCCGGGCGCACGCGCATCACAACCCGATGGAGCCGCGCCGTAACGAGCGCGCTGGGTTGTACCGGCCCAGGGTGCCGTCGCGGGTTCCGCGCAGTATCCCGGACGAGGAGTTCAACGAGATCTTCGCCCGGCTGCCGTCGCACCGCGACCGGGCCCTGGTGGCGTTCTACGTGTCGTCGGGGGCGCGGGCCTCGGAGCTGCTGTCCGCCCGGCGCAATGGCGTGGATGCGGGCAGGCAGGTGATCACGGTGGTCCGCAAGGGCACCCGCGAGGTCCAGCAGCTGCCCGCCTCGGCGGACGCGTTCGTGTGGCTGCGGCTGTATCAGGTGGAGACAGACGCCCTGCTGCCGCGGGGCTCTCGGCAGCCGCTGTGGTGGACGCTGCGGCGCCCGTTCCGCCCGCTGACCTACCACGGCGTGCACCGCATGTTCGAGCGTGCCAATGAGAAGGCGGGCACGGGCGCGACCTTGCATGCGCTGCGTCACACCGCCGCCTACCGGATGGCCGAGGATCCATCGCTCCCGCTTACCGACGTGCAGTTCGTCCTTGGCCATGCCCAGCTGACCACGACGCAGATTTACCTCACGCCCCGCAAGGAGGACGTGATCCGCCGGGTGCTGGCCCATCATGCCGAGCAGGTCCGGCAGGCAGAAAGACGGGTCCGGCCGACCCTGGCACCGGGTTACCGGCCCGAGACGCTGGATGTGTTGTTCGGGAACGGGACGCCGTGACGACCCGGGCAGTGCCGGCCGGGCTGGCGACAGCCGGGTGGCAGGCAGCCCGTGCCCGTTTCCCGGCGCGCCCGGTGGCGGCGGACTGGCCGGCTGCCCGGGCCGGGCGCACAGAGGTGTGGCGGCGGCTGACCTGCCCGCCGTTCACGCTGGACAACCCGGCCAGCCAGGGCAACCGCACGCGCGGCCTGGCGGTCTTGCTGGACTGGCTGGAAGCCCAGCCCGGCGATAGCTGGCAGCAGCGCTGGCTAGCCAGCGGCGCCGACGCCGCAGCCGCCGAGTGGAAGACGATATCGGCCAGGTGGCTGCGCGGGCGCTGCCAGTACGCCAGGTGGCGGCAGTGCGAGCTGAGCATAGGGCTGCGGGTGGCGGTCAGCGCCGATCTCATCCGTCCCTCGCTGCGCTGGCTGGTGGCCGCCAAGGGCAGCAAGAACGCGCTAGCCAGCAACCTGGCCCAGGCACGCGACGCCGCCGGATTCGCCCAGCTGCGGGCACTGTGCGAGGCCTCGGCGGTGACCGCGGCAGTAACAGCGCGCACGCTGAGCCGGACCGCGATCATCGTCGCGGCCAAGGGCGGCATCGTCGGCGATATCACCGTCGGCGATGTCCTGGAGCTACTGGACACCGAGGCTGCCACGCACGCCGGGTCCACGGGCGACACCGCGGTGTTCTACCGGGTGCTGCGCCAGGCGGGGGGCTTTGACCCGGCCGCGCCGGAGACGCTGCGGCAGCTGCGCACCATGGGCCAGCGCACGCCGGACCAGATGATCGACCGCTACCACCTCGGCTGCCGCCCCGTCCGCGACCTGCTGGTGGACTATCTGCGGGAACGCCAGCCCGCGGTGGACTACATCACCCTGGAATCCCTGGCCCGCTCGCTGGGCAGGGACTTCTGGCAAGACCTGGAGCAGCACCACCCGGGCATCGACACTCTCCAGCTGCCGCCCGAGACCGCCAGCGCCTGGAAGCAGCGCCGTCGGACCAAGCCGAAGACAGTGACGGCAAAGACCGGCGAGAAGACCACGATCACGGCTCCGCGGCTGAACTACCGCGAATGCCTGACCCGGGTGCGCGCCTTCTACCTGGACCTGGCTCAGTGGGCAGCCGAAGATCCCGCCCGCTGGGGACCCTGGGCCGCCCGCTGCCCGGTCAGCGCCGCGGAGATCAACCAGCGCAAGGCAGCCCGGCACCGCAAATCGCGCATGGACGCACGCACCCGTGAACGGCTGCCTATCCTTCCCGTCTTGATCCGCGCCGCCGGGCAGCGGCGCAGCGACGCCGGCGCGGTGCTGCACGCCGCCCGCGCCACCCCGCCTGGCCAGTCGTTCACCGCCGCCGGGCAGACCCTGACCCGCTCGGACACCCCCCATGCGGAAAGCAGGAAGGTATGGGCGGACGACCCGGCCACCGGCCGGCGGCGGGACCTCACCCTCGAGGAAGATCACGCCTTCTGGTCCTGGGCCATCGTCGAGGTCCTTCGGGCCACCGGCATCCGCATCGAGGAACTGCTGGAGATAACCCACTACAGCCTGGTGCAATACCGGCTGCCCACGACCGGGGAGATCGTCCCGCTGCTGCAGATCGCCCCCTCCAAGACCGACACCGAGCGGCTGCTGGTGATCAGCCCGGACATGGCCGACGTCTTGTCGGCGATCATCTCCCGTCTGCGCGGGCAGGGGCGCACCGGGGCCGTCCCCCTGGTCCCGGCCTACGACTCGCAAGAACGCACCTGGCTGCCGCC
>JAJYUU010000139.1 GCA_021792405.1 Actinomycetes bacterium | reverse complement strand
GCAGATCGGCCACGATCTCGGCATAGAGATCGTTGCCGAGGGAATCGAACGGCCCGAGCAGCTTGAGTTGCTCCGCGCAATGGGATGCGGCCTCGGGCAGGGTTACCTGGTCGGCCGCCCGATGCCGACATCCGGTATCGAGGCGCTGCTTGGCCAGTCAGCTGACCGCCATGCCGTGGATGACCGAGTCCAGCGCAGCGGCCCACAGGAGCGAGACGACCAGGCTAGCCGGCCCGGGCTAGACGACCGGGACGCCGGTCAGGACGGCCGGGCTGCGCAGGGCGGCGGACCAGGTGCCGCCGACACGGCAGCGGCAGCGCCGGCCGGGTAATGCCCGGCTGCGGCCAGATGAGCGCCCGGTTCACTTCAACGCGGCTCGGACTAGGTGGCTGGCTGGAGCGTGGCCCGTTCCCTCGATGATGCGGCCGGTTGTCATTTGAGCCGAGCCGTGACCGCCTGCATGATCAGGTCGAGCCCGTACTCGAAATCGCGGTCAGCGTCCGCGGGATGGTCGTCGGCTGCCTGGCCAGGCCTGGCCCCGGCCTCGCGCAGCAGTGACCCCAGGACATAGGCGGCGAGCGCGCGCGCGATCCGGACCGCGTCGGGTTCGCCGAATCCCGCTTTCCGCAGGGTGGCGAGCGCCCGCTCGGCGGCCCGCGCCATGCTGGCCGGGGCGGGTCGCCGCGACACCGCGACCATCGCGCATCGCGGGTGCGCCCTCGCGACCTGGCGGCAGGCCCGTATCTGTGCCCGCAGGTCATCCTGCCAGTTCGGCTGCGGCGCCAAGGTACCCGCGATACCGGACATGACCTCGGCGCCGACTGCATCCAGCAGCGCGTTCCTGGAGGGAACGTAGTTGTACAGCGAGATCAGTCCGCAGCCCAGCTCGGTTGCCAGACGCGGCATCGAGACTGCTTCGACGCCGTCCGCCTCGATAATCTCGACGGCGGCGGCGATCACGGTCTTGCGCGATAACTGCATGGCGCCGAACCTACCCGGCGGGTAGGACACCAGCGCGGCGGCCGGCTGGCCGCATGGGAGGATGGGCGAAGCCGCGAGGAAGGATCAGCGAATGGACGACAAGGAGATCCTGCGCACCATCGATGACCTCATCCAGACCGAGCATGACTTGCGTGCCAGGCTGGCTGCCGGTCAGCTGACCACGCAGGAGGAGCACGAGCAACTCCGCGCCGCGGAGGAGCAGCTGGACCAGTGCTGGGACTTGCTGCGGCAGCGGCGGGCCAGGCGCGAGTTCGGCGAGGACCCGCGCGGCACCGCGCCTCGGCCGGTCAGCGAGGTCGAAGAGTATCTGCAGTAGGCAGGGGCTCCGGCGCTCGCAGGGGCCGTCGAGAAAGGCCTCCGCTCGCCGCGATAGGTGTGCCCCGACGACGGGAGCACTGTCCGGATGACCGACGGGAGCACGGGATGCGCATCGCCAGGTTCGCGGTAGGGGACGAGGTCGGCTACGGGGTTGTGGTCGACGACGCGACGGTCGGCGCAAATGGCACCGCGGCCGCCCAGCCGGCCGGGGCCGCCCAGCCGTCCGATGGAGGGGGCGGTACCGGGCTAAGCGTGTCGGAGATAGCCGGGCACCCGTTCGCTCCGGGCACGGATGGCCCCAAGCTGACCGGCGCACGCTATCCGATCGAGGACGTCAGGCTGCTTGCTCCGGTGCTGCCGAGCAAGATCGTGGCGATCGGCCGTAACTACGCTGAGCATGCCAGGGAACTGGGCAACGAGATCCCGGCCGAGCCGCTGATCTTCCTCAAGCCGTCAACCGCGGTCGTCGGGCCGGGCGACGCGATAGTCCGGCCGGTCGAGTTGTCGAAAAAGGTCGACTTCGAGGGGGAGTTGGCCATCGTCTTCGGGCGGCTGTGCCGCGACGTGCCGCCAGCCAGGGTTCCTGAGGTGATCTTCGGTTATACCTGCGCCAACGACGTTACGGCCCGTGACCTGCAAGCTAAGGACGGCCAGTGGACCAGGGCAAAGAGCTTCGATACCTTCTGTCCGCTCGGCCCCTGGATTGAGACCGGGCACGACCCTGCTGACGTGCAGCTGACCACGACAGTGAATGGCCAGGTCAAGCAGGACTCGCGCACGTCGCTGCTGATCCACCACATCCCGGCGCTGGTGAGTTACGTCACCGCGGTGATGACCATGCTGCCCGGGGACGTGCTGCTGACCGGCACGCCGGCCGGGGTCGGGCCGCTTGTCGCTGGCGATAGCGTCTCGGTCTACGTCGAAGGCCTCGGTACCCTCACCAACCGTGTCGTGGATGCGAGCTGACGCTGTCATCTCACAGATTTGCCGGGAATGTCAGGACTCAGCGAGCGCTCCCGGCCGACTGGCGGCGCATCGGCTGGCCAGCCCCGTGAACGGATCGCGTTGGCCCGCGCGTCTGGCTTCGGCTACACTGCACTGGCTGGATTGCACTGGTTCGATTGCACTGGTTCGATTGCACTGCGCGGTCGGGATGACCCGGACCGCGCTCCCATGGGGTATGGGGTAATTGGCAGCCCGACGGGTTCTGGCCCCGTTAGTCTAGGTTCGAGTCCTGGTACCCCAGCGCAGACGTGATGAAGCGCGACCGCACGGACGGCGGTCGCGCTTCTTCCGTGAAGGCGCACTGCGGGCGCGAAGGCACGCTGCGGGCTGGCCGGCCGCGGTGCTGGCTCGCCCGTGCTGGTTTGGCGGGGACTGCCGTAGTGCGCTAACCTGATGGCCCGGCAGGCGGTTCCGGAAGGATCATGCGAATGCCGGCTTTCTCGTCAAGTGCCAGTGGCCGTCAAGGCTGCCCGGGTGCCGCGGGAGCAGAGAGAAGTACCTGGCCCCGTCGTCTAGCGGCCCAGGACGCCGCCCTCTCAAGGCGGTAGCGCCGGTTCAAATCCGGTCGGGGCTACAGAGGTAGCAGCAGGTCAAGGGCCTGGTCACCGGTCACGGTGGCCGGGCCTTGATCATTTGTCCGTCATTTGTCCGTGGATCTCGCGGTCACCGAGCGGCAGCATCCGTCCCCAGAAGGCGTCTCCCGACAGGTTGCCAGGCCGCAAGCCCAAATGATGTGAACCTCGTGATCATTATGGTCGGGAGGGTCTACGGGTCGGTTCCGTAAGGTGCTCTGGCTGAGGTTCCTCTGAGCTTCAGGCTCCGTCCTTGCTCGGCGGCGCTGCGGCCGGGTTGCGCTGGAGCTGGCGTGCGCGGGAGTGGAAGTTTATCGGGCTCGCGTTCAGTACGCGGTCGGTCATGGCGGCGAGGAACCGGGCGGGGCTGAGCTCGGCCGGGACAACGTCGTGGCGGATCCGGACTTCGGGGAGCCGGGCGAGGATGCTCGTGATGTGGTCCGCGGGGAGGCTGGCGGGCAGGTCGTCTTTCTGCGGCTCGGGCACTTCGGCGAGGCCGGCCGCGGCGAGCGCATCTTCTGTGTCGTCGTCCCCAGGCTCGGCGTGGTCTGGCTGGTCGTGCCAGTCGGGGATGATCAGGCCGACGGCGTCGTAGGCGTCGTCCTCCCGGCCGAGCTTGGCGAGCAGGTCGATGAGCCAGGCTGCCTGGTCGGGCTCGCGGGTCAGCGCGGTGGCGCGGAGGCTGTAGAAGAACCCGAGGGCTGCCTGGGGGTGGCGCAGGCGCAGGTTCTTGGCGTCTCCGTAGGATTCCTCCACGCGGTTGGCGGCGTTCTTGCCGAAGGAGCTGTCCATCCGCTTGGTGGAGATCATCAGCTCGGGCCCGGTCTGCCAGGATGACATGACCACGTCGACCTGCTTGACGTAGTTCTTGCCGAGCAGGTTTGCTGCGGCCAGGGTGACTCCGGGCGCCCTGCCGCTATCAAGGCGTTCCTGCAGCTGGGCGCGCAGGTTCCTCGGGAGGCCGCCGAGCAGTGCGCTGATCTCGCCGGGCAGGACGCGCGGAACGGCCGCGCGAGGCCAGACCCGGTCGGGATCAAAGCCCGCCCGCCTAAGCTCGTAAGCGATCCACACGTCAAGCGCGAGCGCGGGTGCGCCGGACTGGCTGGACGCGGCCAGGTTCAGCGGGATGGCCAGCAGCTGCTGCAGCGTTCTATAGTCCGGCACGTACTCCCGCGCGCCGTTACTGGTGAGGTGCCAAGGGTTCTGCGAGCGCAGCGGGGCATCGGCAGTGACTTGGTCGAACAGCCGCCACGCCTCGGCCCTGACCGAGTCGCTCATGACCGGGACTCCCGGCCGCGGGCGGAACGCCGTGCGGCCAGGCCAATCCGCGCATTGCGGACCTCGGCCAGCGCCGCGCCGCTGATGAGGCCGGAATCGGCGAACAGCACGTCGTCGACAGCGCGGGCTGCTTCGCCGAGCCGACCACCGCGCAGCAACCGGATGACACGGCCGCGGACAGCAGCAAGCCGACGGGCACGCTCGCTAACCAGCGCCGGGGAGGGGACGGGCAACCGGTCGGCCTCGCGCGGCTCGAGCTTGAGGATCCCGCCGCCGTAAGCGCGGCCGACGATCTCGGCGCCGAGCATCGTCACGGAGTTGAGCGCCGCCAGCGGCAGCAGCTGCCTGCCTAGCTGCCGCAGGCCAGGGTCCAGGTAGATCCCGTGAACCGAGTTCAGGTGATGTGCGCCCGCCTGGTTGGCGCAGAGCATCGGGGTGTCGGCGTTCATGTAGGTCAGCAGGATGTCCGCCGGGTCCAGGCAGGGCACACGCCACCACGGGGAGCGGACCTTGCATTTGTAGGCCAGGTGGACACCGCCGGCCTCCCCGGCGGCTATGTAGGCGGCGGCCGCGGGTGAGGGGCAGCCTGGGCGCAGCAGCCAGGTCGCCGCGCCATCCTGGCCCAGCTGCCGCCGGGCCGCGGCGGTGAAGGACAGCTGCCGCAGGTGCCGGGAGCCGGGCGGGGAGATCGGGATCAGGTCACTCCGCCGCAGGCCCAGCTCGGTGACCCGCTGAGGGGATAGCGCGAAGTACCGGTTGTTCCCGGTGACCATCCCCAGGGTCGTCTGGCCCCAGTCCTCCAGCTCCGCGAAACCCGGAGCGGCCACCGCGTCGCGGTAGGCGTCCAGCCCGGCGGGCTGCAGCACGGACGCGGTCCACTTCGACGCCGCCCCTGCGGGGCGCCAGATCGTGGCTGCTAGGTCGGCGGCAAGGTCTGCCGCGTTACGGGCCTGCACGAGCTCGCAGTGATCGGTTCCCCCGCCAGGCCCGGGCGAGTACCCGTCAGCTAGCAGCAGCACAACCTCCTCCTGGACACCGGGGAACACGCGTTCCTCGAAGACCACCAGGCGGACGCCCGAGAAATGCTCCATAAGGAACGAGCGGACACCCGCGGCGTAGTTGACCGTGAGCAGCTCGGCTGGCAGCACGAGTCCGAGCCGCCCTCCTGGCCGCAGGAACAACGCGGAATGAACGGTGAACGCAGCCCACGACGACGCCAGTCGGCTGAGCGCGACACCCGCGCGCAGCGCTGCAGCCCGCGACCGTGCCCGCTGCTCACCGGAGAAGTCCTGATAGCGGATATAGGGCGGGTTCCCGATCACCGCGTCAAACCGCGGGTCCGGATCAAGGGTGAAGAAATCCGCGATGCGGATTTCGGCGGCCCCGCCGACGGCGGAGGAGGCCAGTCGCAGCCGGGCCTCCTCCGCCGACGGGCCGTGCATTTCCACGCCATGCAGCCTGGCCTCGTGCCGGTCGCCGCCCAACTCGGCCAGCCGGTCAGCCGCAGCACGCAGCACTGCCGCGTCTCCGCAGGAAGGCTCCAGGACCCGGTCCCCGGGCGTGCGGATCGCCCACCCGGCAATGAACCTAGCCACGTCCGGCGGAGTGAAAAAGGCGCCACGAGCCTTGCGCAGCACGACGACATCAGGCACCGCGGACATGCAGCCAATCGTGCCGCATCACACCGACAGCCGCATCCCACCCCGCCGCAGGTGCGGCGAGCATTCCTCAGCGTCCTGCCGTCCAGAGGAGACCTGGTTGCGATCGGCGTCGCCTGAGCGCACGATCACCAGGTGGCCAAAGCCCTGCTGACCGGGTCCTCCGGGCCATCGGGCGGGCGACTCGGCCAGCGCTGGAGCCGCCACGTGGCAGGTCGAGCCGTTCGACCTGGCCGATGGTGGCGATCCACGCGACGAGCACGCGGTGCGCGCCGCGATGACGGGATGCAACGCGGTGGTGCACACACGGGCGCGCTCGCGCACGACACCGCGGGGACACCGGTGGCGATACGGCGACCAATGCGCGGGGCAGCTGGCATATCCTGCGGGCAGCTGAGGAACACCGGGTCTCCCGCGTCGCTGCTTCTCCTCCGGTTAGGGCTCCGGTTGCGCCGCGGGCGCGAGGGCACCCGGCTTACCTGCCGCCACCAGATGGCACCCACGCGGTTGTCGAGTCCCGAATGGTCATCTCGCAGGCAAGGGCTGGCGGTTGTGAACTTCTCATCTTGTGGCAGGCCATCCGCCGCACGGTGCGGCGGTGTCGTATCGGCTGAAGCATCGCTTCAATAACCGCCTGTCAACGGCTATCGCTCAGCGCCGCAATTCTGTGTTGAATGACGGGATGCGCTGTCTTGCGTCGAGGAATCCACTGCGGTAGTGGCTGCGAAGCAAGATATTCATATCCATTGTTTATCTCTGGACCGGGCGCGGTCCAGAGATAAACAATGAGATCTGCGCCGTCGGCAGGCGGCGCAGATCGGAACCGGGCGCGGTCCCGATCGAAGGGCTTGGCGACAGGGATCGGGGTGGTTGGTCGTGGCGGACACGATCCCGCGGCGCCGGTCGCGGCAGGGAGAGTCGCGGCCGAAGGTTGTGCAGTTTTCGCTGACTGAGGAAGAGTTCGATGAGGTCAGCACTGCGGCGGCCCGGTCGGGACTGGCTCGCGGGGCGTTCGCTGCCGAGGTGACGCTGGCTGCGGTTCGCGGCGCGGAGCTGAAGGTGGGGTCGCCGTTGCGGGAGGCGCTGGCCGAACTGATATCGGCGGCCGGGCTGGTGCGCCGGGTGGGCACGAACCTGAATCAGGCCGTGGCGCGGCTTAATTCGACGGGCCAGCGCGGCGATGACTTGCTTCCGGCGACGCAATTCTGCGTCCGGGTGATCCGGCGACTCGATGAGGCAGCGGAGCAATTGCGGCGGAGCATTCCGTGACGGGAAAGGAACGCTCGGGTTGATCGGGAAAGTGCTCCGCGGCGATAATGTGCGGCGGCTGCTGTACTACCTGTACGGCCCGGGCCGGGTGAATGAGCACACTGACCCGCACCTGATCGCCGGGTTCAGCGATCCGGCGGATCTGGAACCGGAATGCCGCCGGGACGGGTCACGTGACTTCCGGCGGCTGGCGGGCCTTCTGGCCCAGCCGCTGGCTGCCCTGGCCGGACCCGGCTATGCCAACCCGGTGTGGCATTGCGCGGTGCGGGCCGCGCCGGGAGACCGCATGCTGTCGGATGCGGAGTGGGCGAAGGTCGCGGCGCAGATCATGGACTGTACCGGGCTCGCGCCCGCCGGGGATGATCTCGGGGTGCGCTGGGTGGCGGTCCGTCACGCCGCCGACCACATCCATGTCGTCGCGACGCTGGCCCGCCAGGACGGCAACCGGCCGCGGATCTGGAAGGACTTCTACCGGGTCCGCGAAGCCTGTCGGCAAGCAGAACGTGACCTCGGCCTCCGCGCCACTGCTCCGGCGGATCGTACCGCCGCGCGGCGCGCGAGCCGCGCCGAGACCGAGCAGTCGGCCAGGCGCGGCTGGGACGAACCGCCCCGAGTCGCGCTGCGCCGCGAGGTCAGCACCGCGGCGGCCGGGGCACGGACGGAGCAGGACTTCTACGCCCGCCTCGAGCAGGCCGGCGTACTGGTGCGCCTGCGCCGCAGCAGTATCGAGCCGGGTGCGGTGACCGGGTACGCGGTCGGCCTGCCGCAGCATACTTCCAGCGGCGGCGGGGTGATCTGGTACGGCGGCGGGAAGCTTGCCGCCGACCTGACCCTGCCGAAACTGCGCGCCCGGTGGAACGCCCGTTCCGGAGCCCATCCCGCCTCCGGAACAGAACTGTCGCAGTCCGCGGCGCGGGCGGTACTCCGGAACCTGGTCACTGCCGCGGCGGGCCAGGCAGCGGATGAGGCCGGGTTCTTCGCCCGGTTGCGGGAGCAGGGTGTGCGGGTACGGCTGCGGTTCAGCGACACCGATGCGGGACAGGTCACCGGCTACTCCGTCGCGCTGCCAGGGCACCACGGAGCAGCCGTCTGGTACGGCGGTGGCCGGCTCGCGGCCGGCCTGACCTTGCCGCGGCTCCGCGATTGCTGGGACCGGGAACGGCGTCCCGGTCCGGAGCGTGGCGCGGCGTTCCGGTTCACCGCCCCGGAACGCGATGCGATTTACCGACACGCATCCGGCCAGGCTGCGGCCGCCGCAGAGCATATCCGCCGCTGCGCCAACAGTGATCCCGCCGGGGCAGCTGATGCGGCATGGGCGGCAGCGGACACCCTTCACGTTGTCGCGCGGGCGCTGCGCAACCCGGCGCTGCGGTGCGCCGCGGACGCATACGATCGTGCCGCCCGCGCGCCCCACGGCGTCCCGCCGCATCGAACCCGTCACGGTGATCAGTTGCGCGCCACGGCCCGGCTAGTGGCACTGCTGAGGGACGCCGCCGGAGACCGAACGCTCGCATCCCTCGCGCTGATCGCGAATCTCGTCGCGCTGACGGCCGCCGCCGCGGAACTGCGGGAAGCCCAGCGACACGCCGCGCAGGCCGCAGCGGCCCGCGCCGCAGCCGCGCATCTGCACGCCACGGTGAAGCACGCCCGCCCGGCCGAGGCACCGCTGGGCCAGTCGCGTGCACCTCGCCGTTCCGGGCCAAGCGCCGCAGATAGCCCGCCCGGCGACCTCCTGGGGCGGCCGGTCCTGACAGCGCCGGTGTCAGTTCAGCCGGGCCGGGCCGGTCCCCAGATGGTTCCCCGGCACGGGCCGCTGCCTGCCCGGCCAGCCGGGCCAGCGGCGTGACAGCGGCGAACCGTGCCCGGCTACCGGGCACACGGCCTACGCGGCTGAAGTTGTCCACAGCCGTGGTTTGCGGCGGTGCAGGAGTCGGCTGGAACATGCGTGCGAGTCCCGTGGTCGGTGCCTTCGAACCTTAAGGTCGGGCGGGCGACGGTGAAGGGAGAACGACTTGATGAAAGCCCTCGCGAACAGCGCCGAGTTCTGAGTACTGCTCATCCTGATGCTGTGCGCCGTGTACCTGCTGCCCACGATCATCGGGGCGATCCGCCGGGTGGACCGGTTAGCCCTCGTTTTCCTGGTGAACCTGATCGGCGGCACGACGGGCGTAGGCTGGCTCGCGGCCCTGATCCTGGCGTTCGGGCCACGACGACTCGATTCCTTCGCGCGGCCCGTGTCCAGGTGGCGGCCCGATGGGCTGTGCATCCCATGGCCACCGTAGAAGACTTGCGACTTGATCGTCATGCGTGCAGATGCCGAGGAACCTGATCAGTTCCGGGCGGCAAGGCCTGCGGCCGGAAAACTCGACACCAGGATCTGGCCTCTGCACTGAGTGCCGCGATACCGGCATGTCGTAGGACAAGGTGCCTCAGTCAGACATCGAAGGTGTCATCGACATGCAGGACCGCTCATGGCCAACCGGAGCAGCAACGACGCAAAGACCGTCTGCTCTCGGGCCTAACCCTGATCATTCACGCGGGCTTGGCATCGGTCGGGGCACCGCGCTGAGACGCTTTGTGGATCTTGATTTTAGGGTCGGGGTATGACAAGGAGCCCGGCTGCCGGGCCGGGGGCCGGGGTTTCCACAGGCCCCTGGTTTGCCTTTCCTGATCGACGGGACGGTTTGGTGCTGGTCAAGGGGCCTGCGGCAGGGCGGTGATCCTGATCCACGCGGCGGCGATGGCATCGGCCCAGGGCCAGGTAGCCGCGATTTTTAGGCGCCGTCGCCGGCCGCCGCGGGCCAGCCGGGCGGCGGCGTGCAGGATCTTGTGCGCAGTGTTTTCGGCTCGGCGCGGGCCAGGTCGCCGTCTAGGGCCAGCAGCCGCAGCCAGGCCAGCAGAGTCGCGGCGATAAGCGAGGCGGCCAGCCAGGCGGAGTTAATCTTGAAGTCGTTCGACGGGAAGTGCCCGATTCCGGTGTCCTTGCCGGTGCGGATGCCGTCTTCGACCCGGGCGTGCACCCGGTGCGCGGCGTCGATGTAGGCGGGGTTGGCGCGCCAGCCCCTCACGGTCGCGGGCAGGTTAGTGACCCACAGGGTGTACCGCCAGCCGTCCTCGGCCTCGAACAAGGTCAGCTGCGCGCCCGGGTGCGGTCGTTCCCGGCGGGCGAACACCCGCATCGTCTTCGGCCAGCTGGCGAGCTGGTCCCCGTCCGGTCCCTGGCGCAGCAGGGCGGTCAGCTCGGTGACGTGGGCTTCCCCGGCCCAGCAGCCGCGGTGCCCGCACCGCCGGTCGGCGCAGGCCTCATCGGAGCGGCGCTCGCGGACCTCGCCGCGCGGGTCGATGCAGATCTGCCAGGTTTCCTCAAGGACGGCGCTGAGCGCCGTCTTCTCCCGCTGGCCCAGGGCCCAGCCGACCGAGTAGATCAGGTGGTGGCCGGGCCGGGCGGCGAGCTTGTCCAGGCGGGTGATCAGGTCGTGGCTGGCCCCGGCGCCGTCGCAGGTCACCATCAGCCGCCGCCGCAGCGCCGGTGGCAGCGCCGCGATCGGCGCATCCAGGATCGTGATGTGATCCTCGGCGGTGTCCGGCCCGGCGCTGCCCGCCCGCATCATCCCGGCCAGCGGCTCGCCCGTGTTATCGCAGTTATCCCGACATCGGGATAACTGCGATTAGTCCGAGCCGCGGATTATTCCGATGCTTGCGCCGTGACGGGCGTGACCATGCATCTGACCTGCGAGACGTGCACCGGGCAATTCGATGGTGTCGGGATAATCACAGCTGAGACGATGGACCCTCGTCCCTGACGTTCTCGATGGTGCCGCCCTGTGGCTGGACAGTCCATTCCGGCGGTCACTGGATGAGAGGTCAGGTCGCATGGGGTCGAGGCTGTCTGAGCTGGCTGATGCCGTGCTCACTGCGGCGGCGAGTGCGGGATTGTCCGGCAGCAGGATTGTCCGCTACCGCAGTGCCTGCGCGGAGGTCGCGGAATTCTGTCAGCTGCAGCACGACGGCGTGCTGTCGGTCACGTCGGTGAGGGAGTTCGCCGCCTTCCAGCACGAGGGTGAGCGCAGCGGTGAGGTCAGCCCGCAGCGGCGGCGGACCCTGGTGAGATCAGCGCGCCTGATGCTGGAGTGCCAGACGACCGGCCAGGTGCTGACCTGGCGGCCGCTGAGCCCTGATCCCGGGCTCAGCGATAGTTCCCGTGAGGTCCTGGAGAAGTTCACTGTGGCGGCGGGCCTGGACGCCTCGCCGGCGTCAGTACAGTCGCTGGTCTGCGTAGCCCGCCAGTTCCTGGCCTATCTGGACCGGCCTGGCCGGTCGTGTGTCACCGCGGTCACGGTGGATGACGTCTGCGGGTTCATGGGCGAGATAGCGCCGCGAAGGCCGTCGGGCATGACCAGCGTGGTGTGGCCGCTGAAGCGGTTCTTCGCCTTTCTCAACGCTGCCGGGCTCAGCGACGTCCGCGTGGACGGGCTGCTCGCGCGTACTGCGCCGCCGCGGAAGGGCGCGCTGCCGGCGTTCACCCGCGCCGAGACGAGCCGGCTGATGGAGGGGATCGAGACCGGCACGGCGTGCGGGAAGCGGGACTACGCGATGGTCGCACTGGCGGTCTGGACCGGGCTGCGCTGCTGCGACATCGTCGCCCTGCGCATGCAGGACATCGACTGGCGCCGCGATGAGATCACACTGATCCAGGACAAGACATCCCGGCCGCTGGTGCTGCCGCTGTCTCCGGCGGCCGGCAACGCGGTGGCTGACTGGATCCTGCACGCCCGGCCTGAGACCGACGCACCGGAGGTGTTCGTCCGGCTGAAGGCGCCGCTGGTGAAACTGGGCTCCTCCACCGGGGACCAGATTATGCGCCGCCGCCTGGCCCGGGCCGGCATCGATCACGTGCCGGGCGACGGCAAGACCTTCCATGCCCTGCGGCGAACCACGGGCACCCGGCTGATCGAGTCCGGCGCCGGGCAGCCGCTGACCGCGCAGATACTCGGCCATGGCCAGATCAACTCCGCCCGCCGCTACTTCGCCCTGGACATCGAGCATCTGCGTGAGTGCTGCCTGCCGCTGGACCAGTTCGGCTGCACCCGGAAGGGACTGCGATGAGCACGTTCACCAGCAGCTTCGGACCGCAGATCGAGGCGATGCTGGCATGGCGGACCTCGCTGGGCCACTCCCCGCGCGACCTGCGTACCGCGCTGGCCAGCTTCGACAGGTTCTGCACCACCCATCAGCCCGGCCACAGCGTGCTAACCCGCGAGCTGGCGGCCGCATGGTGCCAGGACACTCCGGCCGGCACGTGGAGCGCCGGCCGCAGCCGCGCGGTCCGCGAGTTCGGCAAGTACCTCCAGCTCACCGGCGAGAACGCGTTCGTCGTGCCGTCGGCGTGGATCGGCCAGCCGGTCCGCAGCCTGCCGCGCATGCTCACCGACCAAGAGCTGGCCGCGTTCTTCCGGGCGGCTGACACCGTCACCGCCGAGTACCGCAGCCCGTTCCGGGAGTACACCATCCCGGTCATCTTCCGGCTGATCCTCAGTGCCGGACTGCGCCCGCCCGAGGCGCCGGCTGCGCCGCGACCACGTGGACACCACCAGCGCGGCGATCATGATCGAGCAGTCCAAGCGCAACAAGGACCGCCGCATTCCCGTCGAGCCCGGCCTTGCCGGGCTGCTGGCCCGCTACGACCAGCTGGCTGACCTGCGGCGCCCCGGCCGCACGTGGTTCTTCGAGCACGCTCCCGGCCGTGAGCTGTCGGCGGACTGGCTGCGCCGCAGCTACCGCCGCTGCCGCGAGCGCGCGGGCGGGATCGCGCCCGGCTCCACCAGTTACATATTCCGGCACATGTTCGCGACCCGCACCCTGATGAGATGGGTCGAGGAAGGCAGGGACCTGGAGGCCTGGCTGCCCTACCTGGCCGCTTACATGGGACACGAGAAGTACTCCTCAACGGCTTGGTATGTGCACCTGCTGCCCGAGCGGCTCGCTGCGGCCGGGCTGACCAGCGCGGCCGGGATCATCCCGGAGATGACGGCGTGACCGCCCGCCGCCGAACCGGCGCCAGTGACGGCTTCTACCGGCATCTGCGCGAGTGGTTCACCGTGTTCCTGCCCCGGCAGCGCGGCGCGGCCGGCAACACGATCACCGCCTGCCGGCACACCTGGAACATGCTGCTGGGTTTCACCGCTGACCGCCACCACGTTCCCGTGCAGAAGATCACCTTCGCGATGGTAGACCGGGCCACCGTCGCCGCGTTCCTGGAGCACATGCGCACCGCTAGGGCGTGGACCGCATCGACTTACAACCAGCGGCTGGCGTGCATCCGGTCATTCTTCACCTACGCCGCGGCGGCCGAGCCAGTGCTGGCGGTCTACCTGGCTGACCTGGCCGTCATCCCCCGGCTGAACGGCCCGGGCCCGGCGGTGGTCAAGCACATGAGCGCCGGTGCGGTCGCCGCGCTGCTCGCCGCGCCGGACTCGGCAACCCGGACAGGGCTGCGCGACCAGTTCTTCATGATCTTGATGTATGACCTGGCCGCCCGCGACGGCGAGATGCTCGCCATGACTCTCGGCGACCTGGACGTGCAGCGCCTGACCGCGGACCTGCTCGGCAAGGGCGCCAAGCCCCGACGCCTGCCGATCACCGGGCAGACCGCCGCCCACTTTGAACGCTACGCGGCCGTCTTCCACCCTGACGCCGATCCGGCGGTGCCGATGTTCTACACCATCCGCAACCGCCAGCGCGGTCCGATGTCGGACGACAACGCGGCCCGGTTCATCCGTCAGCATGCCTCGACCGCGCGAGCCGGATGCCCCGACCTGCCTGGCCGGGTTCATCCCCATATGCTGCGTCACTCGCGGGCCCTGCACCTGTATCAGAACGGCATGCCGCTGCCGCTGCTGACCGAGTGGCTCGGCCATGCCGACCCCGAAACGACGCTCATCTACGCCCGGGCCGACACCGAGATGAAACGCCAGGCCCTGGAGAAGGCACACAGCCACGCAGCCAGCCCGCCGCCGGCAGCACTGTGGCACGGCCGCCAGGACATCATCCAGCGCCTGTGCGGCCTCAAGAACTGGGATGCGTTACTCCGTGCCCCGACCCCGCGACAGGGCCTGTCATCGCAGGTCAGATGCATGGTCACGCCCGTCACGGCGCAAGCATCGGAATAATCCGCGGCTCGGACTAATCGCAGTAAGACAGCAAAGGGTGATGGCCGAACCCCTTGAAATTCGGCTCCGCCAGCTCCTTATCCGAATGCGCCGGGGTGACCGTGGCGTCCAGCCGGATGCACGTCACCCGCTCCAGCACCCGGTCGGCCATCCTGACGCCTGGCATCTTCCCGTGCCGGGCTGCGATCCCCGCCCACGCCTGCCGCCGGGCCGCGTTCACCGCGCCGGTCACCCGCTCCAGCGCCACATTCCCTCCGCCGGCGACCTCGCTCAGCATCCGCCACGTCGTCGGCACCGACGCGACCGGGCCGAACAGCTCCCTCTGGTCGCCCATCACCCGGAAATCGCTGATCACCTCAGTCCCGTCGGCGATCGCGCAGGCCAGGTCCGCCAGCACCCGGCCCCGGTCATGCACCAGCAGCCGCGGCGTGGCCAGCGCCGCCGACAGCCCCGCCGTGAGCGATCTACCAGATCCTGCGCGACACCGGGCGGCGGCCCGGCGAGGTCGTCAGCCTGCGGGACGGGCGAGCTTGCGCGTGGCTTCCTCCAGCTGCGAGATGCGGGTGATCAGCCTGGTGGCCGTGCCCGTGCGCATCACCAGCCCGGCAGCCTACGAGCGGGCGTCGGTCGCAGTGCCGTTCGGCAACTGCACCGAGCCGTCCAACGTCAAAGCCGGCGGCGGCGCCTGCGGGTCAGCGGCCCGCATTGAGGCGGCATCGCCCAGGCGGCCGTTCTCCGCACACGATCCGCGCCTATGCCGGGCGGGCAGCGCACTGGCGAATGGTTCCGACGCCGATACCTTTGCACAGTCATCACTGGTTCAGAAGACTCGGGAAACGCCACTGAGGACGGCGACTACCCGTTCTATGTGCGCGGCCGCGAAGTCCTGCGGATCGACCACTACTCCTTCGACGGCGAAGCGGTCATGACGCCTGGCGATGGTCAGGGTGGTACAGGCAAGGTCTTCCACTACTTCAAGGGCAGGTTCGAAGCACACCAGCGTGTCTATGTCTTCAAAGACTTTGTAGGTGTCTCGGGCTGGTACTTCTACTACTTCCTGTCCACGTTCCTTCGGCCGGTCGCGCTCGCGGGGAGCAACACGGTCACCATGGAATCGCTACGGCGCCCACTGCTCGCTGACTTCAAGGTCGCGGTGCCCCCAATGGATGAGCAGCGGCGGATCACGGCATACCTCGATGGTCAGACTGCGAAAATCGACACGCTCATCGCGGAGACGGAGCGCTTTATCGAGCTCGCCCATGAGCGCCGCTCCGCGCTGATGGGACTGTAATCTTAACGGTGTAAATCCTGACAAACAGGAGACGCCGTGATGAGCATGACAGACAGTGCAGAGACGACAGCCGTACCCGGGCAGGACGGCGCGCTGCCGGTCCTGGGGGCTGCTGAT
>JAJYUU010000003.1 GCA_021792405.1 Actinomycetes bacterium | reverse complement strand
CCCGGGCCGGAGCGGTGCCGCCCCGGCTTGCCCTGGCCGCGATCGCACCCGGCACCGTCAGCACCTCGCGGACGTCCGGCGTGAGCAGCGGCGAGATCTTCGCCAGGTCCTCGTCGCTGACATCGGCGAGCTCGCAGTCATGGACCTGGCACCAGATGACCAGGTGCCCGACGACCTCGTGCGCCTCACGGAAGGCGGTGCCCCGCCTGACCAGCAGCTCGGCCAGGTCAGTGGCGAGGGTGTGACCGGCGGCCGCGGTGGCCTTGAGCCGCTCGGTGTGAAACCGGAGCGTGCCGATCATCCCGGCCATCGCGGGCAGCACCGTCAGCAGCGTGTCCACGGCATCGAACACCGGCTCCTTGTCTTCTTGCAGGTCCCGGTTGTACGACAGCGGCAGCCCTTTCAGGGTGGCCAGCAGCCCGGTGACGTTGCCGATCAGCCGGCCGGCCTTGCCGCGAGCCAGCTCGGCCACATCCGGGTTCTTCTTCTGCGGCATGATCGACGAGCCGGTCGCATACGCATCGTCGATCTCGATCCAGCCGAACTCCTGCGACGCCCACAGCGCGACCTCCTCCCCCAGCCGGGACAGGTGGACGCCCAGCAGGGCTGCGACGAAGCAGAACTCGGCCGCGAAGTCCCGGTCGCTCACGGCGTCCATGGAGTTGTCCGCCGCGCGGGCGAACCCGAGCTCGGCCGCGACAGCGTCCGGGTCGAGCGGCAGCGACGATCCGGCCAGCGCTCCCGAGCCGAGCGGGCTGACCGCGGCGCGCGCGTCCCAGTCACGCAGCCGGCTGGCGTCCCTGGCGAACGCGTGCACGTGCGCGAGCAGCTGGTGGGCGAGCAGCACCGGCTGTGCATGCTGCAGGTGCGTCATGCCCGGAACGGGCGTTTCCTGGTGCAGCTCGGCCTGACCGATCAGCGCCAGCTCCAGCTCGGTGAGCCTGGCCATGATCATGCGGACGTGGTCGCGCAGGTAGAGCCGCAAGTCGGTAGCGATCTGGTCGTTGCGGCTGCGGCCGGCGCGCAGCTTGCCGCCCAGCTGGCCGGCTCGCTCCAGCAGGCCGCGCTCGAGCGCGGTGTGCACGTCCTCATCCTGCGCGGACGGCCGGAACCTACCCGCCTGGCAGGCCCGCCCGAGATCGTCAAGCGCCGCCAGCATCCGCGTCAGCTCGGCATCGGTGAGCAGCCCGGCCTTGTGCAGCACCCGCGCGTGCGCCGCCGACGCCAGCAGGTCGTACCGGGCCAGCCGCCAGTCGAACTGAACGCTCACCGACAACCGGGCCAGTGCTTCGGCCGGGCCGGACTCGAAGCGACCGCCCCACAGCCGCACCGGCCCGGCCGCCGCTACGGCGTCCCTGGCTGCCGCTACGGCGTTCCCGGCCGTCGCTGGCGCCGGATCGGCGAGCGGATCCGGCGTTTCTGCCTCAGATTTCACGGTTCAGTCTCCAGGCTCGGCACTCGGCTGGGAACTGAGTCTGCTTGAGTTAACCGGACAATCCAAATGGAGCCGCTGAAACGCCCGCTTTCCGGGCTGGCGATCCTGCCGTCGTCGCTGTCGCCAGCGGTAAAGCCGGTGTTGGCAAGACCACCGTCGCGGTGAACTTGGCCCTCGCGCTGGCGGCCAGCGGCCTGCGCGCTGGGGTCGAGAACTACAGCGGCCTGATCTGCGCACACTGCGGCGAAGTCACGCCGATGTATCCCGCCGCGGCACCCGAGGAGAGCGTGTGGACCTTCCTCGAGCGCATTGTCAGCGTGCCGTTCAGCCCGCAGGCTGCCGCCGACGCCGACCAGGGCAGACCGGTCATGCACACCAGAGCCGTGCCCGAGCAGGTCACAGCCTTCGAGCTGCTGGCGAGGAGGGTGCGAGATCGGCTGGCGCCGCCAGGGCAGCCTCGCGGCGCCGCCAGCGACTGACCAGTCGTCGCGGCTGTAGCGCTGGTCAGCCCGCAAGTTTGCGGTCCCGGTCGGCTGAGATCTTGGCAGGCAGCCCGAACAGTTCGATGAACCCCTTGGCCAGCTGCTGGTCAAAGGAGTCACCGCTGTCGTAGGTAGCCAGCGAGTAGTCGTAGAGCGCGGCTGGACTGCGCCGTCCGGTGACCACCGCCCGGCCGCCTTGCAGGGTCAGCCGGATGTCGCCGGTGACGTGGCGAGACGCCTGCGACACGAACGCGTCCAGCGCCTGCTTCAGCGGAGAGAACCACAGGCCGTCGTAGACCAGCTCGGTCCAGCGCTGTTCGGCCAGCCTCTTGAACCGGGCCAGGTCCCGCTCCACGCATACGCTCTCCAGTTCCGAGTGCGCGGTGATCAGCACCATGGCGCCGGGCGCCTCGTAGATCTCCCGGCTCTTGATGCCGACCAGCCGGTCTTCGACCATGTCGATCCGGCCGATCCCGTGTGCCCCGGCGATCCGGTTCAGGTCGGTGATCATTTCCAGCGGCGTCCGCGGCTGGCCGTTCAGCGCCACCGGCAGGCCGCTGGCGAAGCTGATGGTGATCTCCTCAGCGGGCAGCCCGGCGGCCGGATCGCTGGTGTAACCGTAGACGTCCGGCTGGGGCGCGTTCCAGATGTCCTCCAGGTGGCCGGTCTCACAGCTGCGCCCCCAGACGTTCTGGTCGATCGAGTACGGCGAGCGCGAGGTCACGTTGATCGGCAAGCCCTTCTCGGCCGCGAACGCGATGGCCTTGTCCCTGGTCATGCCGGAATCCCGGACGGGCGCGGTGACCCGGACGTCCGGCGCCAGGGCGGCCAGGCCGGCCTCGAACCTGACCTGGTCGTTGCCCTTGCCGGTGCAGCCGTGCGCAACCATGTCCGCGCCGGTCTCGAGCGCGACCCTGGCCAGGTGCCTGACGATGAGCGGCCGGGACAGCGCGGACACCAGCGGATAGCGCTCCATGTAGCGGGCGTTGGCCAGCAGGGCCGGCATGCAGTAGTCGGCGGCGAACTCATCGCGCGCGTCGACGACCTCGGCTGCCGCCGCGCCGCAGGCGAGCGCTCGCGTCCGGATGGTCTCCAGGTCCTCCCCGCCCTGGCCGACGTCGACCGCGAGCGCAATCACCTCTGCCCCGGTCTGCTCGGCGATCCAGCCGATGGCCACCGATGTATCCAGCCCGCCGGAGTACGCGAGGACGACTTTCTCTGTCACCGGAGTACCTGCCTATCTGTTGTCACGGTCATTGTTGTCACTGTCGTCTGCTGTCACTGTCATCTGGTTCGCTGCCTCGCTGTCACCGGCGGCCCGTCACCCGCGGCCCGTCACCCGCGGCCCGCCGCCGGGCCGCGCTCGGCCAGCCGCAGCAGCGACTCGGCAACTTCAGCCCCGCCGTCGGGGTCGCGGGCGATGACAAGCACCGTGTCATCGCCGCCCACGGTGCCGAGCACGGTCGGCCAGCGCGCGTGGTCGATGGCCGAGGCGAGCAACTGAGCCGCCCCCGCCGGAGTTCGCAGCACCACCAGGTTGGCGCTGGCTTCCGCGGACATCAGCAGCTCGGCGGCCAGCCTGGCTAGCCGGGCAGCGGGATCAGCGGCCGAGGGCGCGAACGGGCCGCCGGCCAGCACGCTGCCCAGGCCCGCGGACAGGCCGCCCGGTCCTGGCTCACCGGGCAGCGCGTAGACAAGTGCCCCGTCCGGGCCGCGCAGCCTGACGGCGCCGAGCTCGTCGAGATCGCGGGACAGGGTTGCCTGCGTGACCCGCACGCCGCGCTCGAGCAGCAAGTCGGCCAATTGCTCCTGGGAGTGGACCGGGACCGACTTGTGGCCGAGGATCGCGGCGATCTGACTCTGCCGGGCCGCCTTCGTCAGCGGGCTGGAGTTCATCCCCGGCCCTCTCGCCGCTCGCCGGCCGCGGCGTCCAGCAGGAAGCACAGCAATGCCTTCTGCGCGTGCAGCCGGTTCTCGGCCTGCTCGAAGACCAGGCTGGCCGGCCCGTCGATCACCTCGGCGGCAATCTCCTCGCCGCGGTGCGCCGGCAGGCAGTGCAGCACCCGGCAGGCGGGGCTCGCCAGCGCCAGCTTCGCGGCGTCCACCTGGTAGCCGGCCATGGCGCCGGAGCGGGTGCGCTCCTGCCCCTCCTGGCCCATCGAGGTCCAGACGTCGGTTGCCAGCACGTCGGCGCCCTTGCAGGCGTCCAGCGGATCCGCGCTGACAGCCACCGAGCCGCCAGTGCGCTCGGCCAGCGCCGCCGCCGCGGCGAGCACGTCCGCGGCCGGCCAGTACGCCTCCGGCGCGCAGATCCGCACCTGCAGGCCGGCGGTGGCGCCGCCAAGCAGGTAGGAATGCGCCATGTTGGACGACCCGTCGCCGAGGAACGTCAGCACGAGCCCGGCGAGCCTACCGTAGGCGGCCCTGACGGTCTGCAGGTCAGCGAGGACCTGGCACGGGTGGAAGCGGTCGGTCAGCGCGTTGATCACCGGGACGCTGCTCGCGGCCGCCATCTCCTCGATGGCGGCCTGGCCGAACGTCCGCCACGCGATCGCCGCGACCTGGCCGGCCAGGACCCTGGCGATGTCCGTCACCGGCTCGCCGCGCCCGGCATGCGTTCCCTGCATGTCGATCACCAGCGGGAAGCCGCCGAGCTCGGCGATGCCGACCGCGAACGAGACCCTGGTGCGCAGCGACGGCTTATCGAACAGGACCGCGACCGTGCGCGGACCGGCGAGTGGCTGCCGGGCGAACCGGTCTGCCTTGAGCTCGGCGGCAAGGCTGAGCACGGCAGCCTGCTCGGCCGGGGACAGGTCGTCGTCGCGGGTGAAGTGACGCACGGTGCCGTCGCCAGCGCCGGCGATCGGACTGGCCGGCCCGGCGGTCATGACGTTTCCTGCCCGGCCAGCACCACGCTGGCCGCGTCCAGGATGGCGGGCAGCGCCGCGATGAAGTCGTCGGCTTCCGCCGCCGACAGGATCAGCGGTGGCGCGATCCGCACAGCATTCGGCTGAACGGCGTTGACCAGGAAGCCGTGCCGCTGCGCGGTCGCGGCGACCGCGGTGGCGGCCACACCGGTCAGCGCTATCGCGAGCCACAGCCCGCTGCCGCGGACCCCGGCCACGAGCGGATGGCTGATGCCCTCAATTCCGGCGGCTAGCTGCGCCCCCACCGTGCTCACGTGGGCCAGCAACCCATCGCGCTCGATGGTGTCCAGCACGGCCAGCGCTGCGGCGCAGGCGACCGGATTGCCGCCGAAGGTGCTGCCGTGATCGCCTTTCTCCAGCACCGAGCCGTACCGGCCGAGGCCGATGCAGGCGCCGATCGGCAACCCGCCGCCCAGGCCCTTCGCCAGCGTGAGCACGTCCGGGACGATGCCCTCTCGCTGATGCGCGAACCACTCGCCGGTACGCCCGATGCCGCTCTGGATCTCGTCAAGAACCAGCAGCGCGCCGGCCTCGTCGCAGGCGGTCCGCGCGGCCTTCAGGTAACCGGCCGGGGCTGGCACCACCCCGCCCTCGCCGAGCGCAGGCTCCAGGAACACCGCGGCGCAGTCCATGCCGACCGCCGCCGCGAGCGCGGCCGCGTCGCCATAGGGCACGAACCTGACCTCCACCCCGAACGGCTGGAACGGCTCCCTGATCGAGCTCTTGCCGGTCAGGCTGAGCGCGCCCATCGTCCGGCCATGGAAGCTGTGCTCGGCGGCCACGATCACCGGCCGGCCGGGCCCGGCGGCCTTGCGCACCAGCTTGAGCGCCGCCTCATTCGCCTCCGTCCCGGAGTTGGCCAGGAACACCCGGCCGTCGGTACCGAGCAGGCCGATCAGCCGCTCGGCCAGTTCCACCTGGCGCTGGTGCAAGAACAGGTTGGAGGTATGCGCGAGCGTGGCGACTTGCCTGCTGACCGCCTCGATGATGGCCGGATGCGCATGCCCGAGCGAGCTGACGGCGATGCCGCCGATCAGGTCGAGGTAGCTGTTGCCGTCGACGTCGAGCACGGTGCAGCCGGTGCCGCTGGCCAGCGCCACCGGCGGCATCCCGTAGGTGAGCATCATGACGGCGCCGTACCGGTCTTGCAGTAGCTCAGTGGCTGACATCGCTTGCTCCAGGACTTGAATTCGGGACGATCATGGTTCCGATCCCGGAGTCGGTGAAGATCTCCAGCAGGATCGCGTGGGGCAGCCGGCCGTCCAGTACGTGCGCTTGCGGCACGCCGCCGCGCACAGCCGCCAGGCAGGCGGCCATCTTCGGCAACATGCCGTCTGACAGGCCCGGCATCAGCTCCGCGAGCTCGGCTGCGGTCAGCCGGCTGAACGGCCTGGCCTGCATTGCGCTGGCGGCGTCGGCGCCTGACCACTTCGGGTACAACCCGGCCACGTCGGTCAGCAGCACAAGCTTGGCGGCGCGCAACTCGACAGCGAGAGCGGCGGCCGCGGTGTCGGCGTTCACGTTCAGCACGCCGTCGTCGGCGCTGCGGGCGACGCTCGAGATGACCGGGATCCGGCCGTCCGCCAGCAGCGCGGTCACCGCGCCGGGGTTCACCGACTCGACCTCGCCGACCTCGCCGATGTCGACGAGCTCGCCGGCCACCTCGGCCTGCACTCGCCGCGCGGTCAGCAGGTGCGCATCCTCCCCGGAGAGTCCCACCGCGAACGGCCCGTGAGAGTTGATCAGCCCGACGATCTCCCGGTTGACCTGCCCGGTGAGCACCATGCGGACAATGTCCATGGTCTCCGGCGTCGTCACCCGAAGCCCTGCCCGGAATGTGGAGCGCATCCCCAGCCGCTCCAGGTGAGCGTTGATCTGCGGACCGCCGCCGTGCACGACCACCGGCCGCAGCCCGGCATACCGCAGGAACACCACGTCGCGGGCGAACGAGCGCCGTAGCGCCTGATCGGTCATCGCGTTGCCGCCGTACTTCAGCACGACGGTCGCGCCATGGAACCGTTCCAGCCACGGCAGGGCCTCGATCAGGGTGGCTGCCTTGCGGGCAGCCTCGGTACCGCCCGTTACCGCCGTCATGTCGAGTACGCCGAGTTCTCGTGCACGTACGCGGCTGTCAGATCGGTCGTCTTGATCGCGGCCGTGTGCGGGCCGGCCGCCAGGTCGACGGTGATCGTCACCTGACGTGGCCGCAGGTCCACCGCCGACCGGTCCTCGCCTGCCGCGCCGGACTTGCACACCCAGACGCCGTTGATGGCGACGCTGAGCTGCTCCGGCTCGAACACCGCGCTGGTGGTCCCGACGGCCGCCAGCACCCGGCCCCAGTTCGGATCCTCGCCGTGGATCGCGCACTTGAGCAGGTCGCTGCGCGCGACCGCGCGGCCCGCCTCGACCGCATCCGGTTCACTGGCCGCCCCGGTCACCTCGATCGTGATCGCCTTCGTTGCGCCCTCGGCGTCCGCTTGCAACTGGCTGGCGAGGTCCGCGCACGCCGTGGTCAGCAGGGCGGTGAACTCGGCTGGGTCCGGTGTCGTACCGCTCGCGCCGCTGGCCAGCAACAGCACCGTGTCGTTGGTGGACATGCAGCCGTCGGTATCGAGCCGGTCGAAAGTCGTGGCGGTGGCCGCCCGAAGCGCGGCGTCCAGGACAGCCGGCCGCAGGTCGGCGTCGGTCGTCAGCACCACGAGCATGGTGGCGAGGGCAGGCGCGAGCATGCCAGCTCCCTTGGCCATGCCGCCGATCCGGTAGCCGGCCCCGGCCGCGGTCACGGTCTTGCCGACGGTATCGGTGGTCCGGATCGCGTCGGCCGCAGCAATGCCGCCGTCCGCTGCTGCCTGGCCGGTGGCGGCCGTCACGCCAGCCAGCAGCCTTTCCAGCGGCAGCCGCTCCCCGATCAGCCCGGTCGAGCACACCGCGACCTCACCGGCGCCGATGCCGAGCAAGGCGGCCAGATGCTCGGCGGTGCGGTGGGTGTCGGCGAACCCGGCCGGACCGGTACACGCGTTAGCGCCGCCGGAGTTCAGCACGACCGCCCGGACGGCGCCGCCGGCCAGCACCTGCCGGCTCCACAGCACTGGCGCAGCTTTGACGCGGTTGGCGGTGAAGACGCCGGCTGCCGCCGCGCTCGGGCCGTCGTTGATGACAACGGCCACGTCGGGCAGCCCGGACTTCTTAAGGCCGGCCGCGACGCCGGCGGCCCGGAAGCCGAGCGGGCTGGTGACGCTCATGGTGCGACTCCGATCGCGGTCAGGCCTGCTGTCTCGGGCAAGCCGAGCATGAGGTTCGCATCCTGGATTGCCTGCCCGGCGGCACCCTTGCCGAGGTTGTCGATCGCGACGACGATGACTGCGCGGCCGGCCCGCTCATCCGCGGCGGCCTGAATGTGCACGCCGTTCGACCCGGATACCGATGCGGTGGCCGGCCAGCTGCCGACCGGGAGCAGGGTGATGAAGGGCTCGCCCCGGTAGCTGTCGGCGATCGCCTGGCGCAGCTCACCGGTCGTGACCGCGGGCGAGGTGAGCTTCGCGGTGCAGGTCGCCAGGATGCCGCGGGACATCGGCGCGAGCACTGGGGTAAAGCTGACCCGCACTGCGGGAACGGGCTGGACGTCGACATCGCCAGCCTGCCCGCGCGCGGTCGCCTCAGCCAGCGCCTGCTCGATTTCCGGGGTATGCCGGTGCACGCCGCCGGCCGCATAAGCCGACGCCGATCCCATCACCTCGCTGCCGAGCAGGTCGGTCCGCAGCGACCGGCCCGCACCCGATGTGCCGGATGCGGCCACGACCACGACGTCGGCCGGGTCGGTCAGGCCCGCCGCCGCCAGCGGCACCAGCGCGAGCATCGCCGCGGTCGCGTAACAGCCAGGAGCGGCGACCCGGCTAGCGGTCCGGATCGCCGGACGGGCGCCGGGCAGCTCGGGCAGTCCGGTGACCCAGCGGCCGGCGTGAGTGCCCGGGTAGTGGCGTTCCCACGCAGACGGATCAGCCAGCCGGAAGTCAGGGCCGAGGTCAACGATCTTCACGCTGCCGGGGATCGCGCTCGCGACTGCTGCGGACTGGCCGGCCGGAAGTGCGAGGAAGGCCAGGTCGCACGCGGCGAACTCGACCCGATCGGGCGTCTGCAGGGTCAGCTCGCCGACGGCGGGCAGCCCCGCCAGGTGCGGGTGCAACTCCCCGACGGTCTTGCCGGCGCTCGCGCCCGCTGCCACCGCCGCGATGTCAAGCCCTGGATGCCCGGCCAGCAGTCTCAGCAGCTCGCCGCCTGCGTACCCGCTCGCGCCGGCGACGGCGACCCGCGCACCCATGCTCGGCCCTCCAGCGCTTCAGCGGACGTGGGTGCTGTCACCGGTCAGGGAGTCTTAGTGACAGCTACTCTGCATCATTATGCAGATATCTGGTTGAATATGCAACCCCGAGGCGTCCGCATCGGCAGCCGGCTAGAACAAAGGCGGCGAAAGGGTTCCGAGAAGCCAGGTAACGGCTAGGGTGTGCCGTGGGTATCGCGGCATCGCGCGGGCTGGCTTTCGCTGCGCAGACGGCGTGATTGGCAGAGAAGGGAGATCCGGGCCATGCACGTCCGCCGGACCCGGGGCGCTGGCCAGCGGCTGGCCTTCTCGCTCAGCCTGGTTGCCGCGCTTATCGCGGGCACGCTGGTGCTGGCGGGCTGCGGCGGGCCGAAGTCGAGCGCAGCCACGGTCCAGAACTGCGGCACCAGCCGTACCGCGGCCAATGTGCCGGTCGAGGTTGAGATCTACCGCGGCACCGTCTCGTGCTCCGCCGCCATGGCGGTGGAGCGGAGCTATGCCAGCGCAATCAAGAACGGTGACGCGCCCGGCAACGGCGGCGGCGGCCCGGTGACCGTCAGCGGCTGGACCTGCCAGGGCTACTCGACGCCCGAACTGCTGAAGACCGGCGATACCTCCAAGTGCGCCAGGAAGGGCACCGAGATCCTGGCGGTCCTCAAGGCCTCGCAGGGCTGATCGCCGGGCCGCCACGCCGACCGAACCGGTTCGCTCGGGACGCGGTTTACCCGCTAGTCCGCTCTGCGACCTGCTGGCCGCGGTCGCGCGCCCGATGATCTTCATGGGTGCCGGATCAGTGGCGCTCCAGGCCCACTAATACGGCACCCACGTCAGCCTGTCTTCACGATGATCCGCCGCGCTGCACTGCTCCGGTCTGCCTGGCCGCCTCAGCGACTGCGGCGTCTCTGGCTCCCCTCACCTCTTCTGCGGTCAGCGTCCGGTCCGGCGCGCGGAACCGCAGCGTATACGCCAGCGACTTGAACCCCTCGCCGACCTGACCGCCGGTGTAGACGTCGAACAGGCTCAGCGATTCCAGCCGCACGTCGCCGGCTGCAGCCGCGCCGGCGGCCAGCGCCCGCTCCACATCCGCCGCTGGAACCGCCCGCGGCACCACGAGCGCCACGTCCTGGACGGCCAGCGGGTAACTCCACAGCGCCGGCGGCTGAACGGGCCCGGCCGCGTCCGCGGCAGTCGTGATCACCGACAGGTCGAGCTCCATCGCCGATGTACGGGCCGGCAGGTCGAACGCCGCAATGACTCGCGGATGCAGTTCGCCGGCGTGGCCGGCCAGCCACTCCTGACCCTGCTCGTTACCGATCACTATCGCCGCGCATCGGCCGGGATGCCAGGGCTCATGCCGATCAGCCCGCACGCTGAACGTCAGCCGGCTCGTGCGCAGTACCAGCCGGGCTGCCTCGATCGCGTCCTGCCAGCCAGCCGGGCGCCCCGCGCCCCAGTAGCCGGCCGGCTCGGCATTGCCGGTCAGCACCGCAGCGACATGCAACGGCTGGTCCGGCAGCGCGGCACCGAGCCGGGCAACCTCCTGCTCGGTCGGAGCACGGTCCACCGGCAGGATGGGCGCTACCGGCGGGGCACCGGACTTCGGGCGGAAAACCATGCCGAACTCATAGAGCGACACGTCGCTAAAGCCGCGGCCCAGGTTCCGGGCGAGGGTGCGGAAGATGCCCGGCAGCAGCGTGGTCCGCATCAGCGGCTCGTCATCGCTGAGCGGGTTGGCCAGCCGCACTGCCTGCCGGCGCTGGTCGCCGGCAGGCAGTTGCAGCCGGTCGAAATCACCTGCCGAGGTGAATGGTGAGCAGATGACCTCGACGTAACCGTCAGCGGCCAGTGCCCTGCTGAGGGTACGGCGGAGCCGCTGCCGTCTGGTGAGGCCCCGGCCGCCCACAGCCCGGACGGCACGCACCGGGATGTCCTGGTAGCCCTCGAGCCGAATCACCTCCTCTGCCAGGTCAGCGGGGTCGGTCAGGTCGGGCCGCCAGGAGGGCGCCGTGACCAGCAGCGTCAGGCCGGGCCTGTCGTGCCGCCCGTGGTCTGGCCGGGTCCGCCGGTCGGCCGGGCCGGCGTCCGGGATGGGTACCGCGACCTCGACGCCGACGGCCACTGCCCCGTTTCCGGCGCCGGCACCATCCGGCCGGTCCGCAGCCGAGCCGGGCATGTGCGCGACCGCGCAGCCAACTTCGCGTAGCCGCTTCTGCACGGTCTCCAGCCCGTACACCAGGCCCGCGACCTGGTCCGGGTAGTCTGCGGCCATCGCGATCCTGACCGGCTCGATCTCTTCCCCGGCGAGGGAGCAGCCGGGCACGACGGTACCGCCGCCGAGCGCTGCCAGCATCGTGGTCGCCCTGGCCGAGGCGCGAGGTGGCAACTGCGGGTCCACGCCGCGCTCGAACCTGGCCGAGGCCTCGGAGCCGAGCTTGTGCCGCCGGCTCATCCTCGCGATGCCGCGGGCGGAGAAGTGCGCAGCCTCGATGACCACGTCGTGCGAGGAGTCCGACACCTCGGTGGCGACGCCGCCCATGGTGCCCGCCAGCGAGATCGGGCCTGACTCGTCGGTGATCAGGATGTCCTCGGGATCCAGCGTCCTGACGACGTGATCGAGGGTCTCGAGCTTCTCCCCCGGCTGGGCGCGCCGGACCACGATCGGCCCGTGCAGCCGCGCCCGGTCGAAGGCATGAAGCGGTTGCCCGAGCTCGAGCATCAGGTAGTTGGTGACGTCGACCGCGAGCGACACCGGCCGTTGCCCTGCCCTGGCCAGCCTTATCTTCATGGCCAGCGGCGTCGGCGTGGCCGGATCGATCCCGCGCACCTCGCGCAGCACGATCCGGTCGCAGGCCGTCGTGTCCTCGATGCTGACCGGATGCACCTCCGGCGACGTCGCCGCGACATCGGCAGGCAAACCCACGTCAGCCGGATCGGTGAACGGGACCTGGTAGGAGATCGCCAGTTCCCGCGCGACGCCCCGGACCGACAAGGCGAAGCCCTTGTCCGGGGTGACGTTGATGTCGAACACCACATCGCGCAGGCCGGCATAGGTCACGAAGTCGGCTCCCAGCGGCGCGTCCGCCGGCAGCACCATGATGCCGGCATGGTCCTCGCCGATGGCCAGCTCCCGTGCCGAGCAGATCATGCCTTCCGATACCCGGCCGTAGGTCTTGCGCGCGCCGATCTCGAATCCGCCGGGCAGCACGGCGCCCGGCAGCGCCAGCGCGACCCGGTCGCCGGCCGTAAAATTCCGCGCCCCGCAGATCACGTGCCGCTGCTGCCCGTCAGCGATGGACACCTGGCAGTACCTGATCGGCTTGCTGAAGCCAGTCAGCTCCGCCACGTCGAGCACCTCGGCGACAACGACCCCCGAGATGTCGTGGCCGACGGGCTCGACCGACTCGACTTCCAGCCCGCACGCCGTCAGCCGCCGGGACAGGTCCGCAACGCCAGCGGCATCGTCCGGCGCCACGTCGATGGCCGCGTACTCCAGCAGCCAGGACAGCGGTAGCCGCATCACGCCTCCATTCCGAATGCGCGGCTGAACCGCACGTCACCCTCGAGCGTGTCCCGGATGTCGGCCACGCCGTGCCTCACCATGACCGACCGTTCGATGCCCAGCCCGAACGCGAACCCGCTGTAGCGGTCCGGATCGATGCCACACGCGACCAGCACGCGCGGATTGACCATCCCGCACCCGGCAAGCTCGATCCAGCCCTGCGACCGGCATACCCGGCACGGCTCCCCGCCGGGCTTGGCGGACGCGCCGCGGCAGACATGGCACTGCATGGACACGTCCGCCGACGGCTCGGTGAACGGGAAGAAGTCCGGCCGTAGCCTGGTCTGAAGCCCCTCGCCGAACATGGCCTCGACGAACGCGTTGATCGCGCCGCGCAGGTCCGCCATCGTCAGGCCCTCGTCCACGGCCAGGCACTCGATCTGGTGGAAGACCGGGCTGTGCGTCGCGTCGAGCGCGTCACTGCGGTAGCACTTACCTGGGCTCACCACGTACAGCGGCAGCGGCCTGGTCAGCATCGCCCGGATCTGGACCGGCGAGGTGTGCGTGCGCAGCACCTTCCCGGACCGCTCGCCTGGCTCAGGCCCGGCGACGAAGATCGTGTCCTGCATTTCCCGCGCCGGGTGGTCCGGCGGGAAGTTCAGCGCATCGAAGTTGTACCACTCGGCCTCGACCTCAGGACCTTCGGCGATCTCATAGCCCATGCTGACGAACACGTCGGCTAGGCGCTCGCCCACCGTGGTAACCGGATGGCGTGCGCCGTCCAGGGACATCGGCCGGTCCCAGGGCAAGGTAACGTCCACGGCTTCGTCGACGAGCACCCGCCGGTCCCGCTCAGCTTCGAGATCGGCCTGGCGCTGCACCAGCGCCGCCCGCACTGCGGCGCGGGCGGCGCCCACCCGCTTGCCGGCGTCGGCCCGTGCCGCCGGGGGAAGCGCCCCGATCTCCGCATTCGCCAGCGTGAGCGGCGCCCGGTCGCCGGCGTGCGCGAGCCTGGCGGTCTTGAGCTCATCGAGATTGGCGGCAGCCGCGATCGCCGCCAGCGCGTCGGCCTGCATGCGCTGCAGTTCCCCGGCAGACAGCGTGGCCGCCTCAACTGGGTCATAAGCCTTATTCGGTGCAGACATCGGTATGACATCTCCTGCGGTCAGTGGCATCAGGAACGGCTGTCAGCGCGGCGATCCAGCAGATCAGCCCTGGTCACGCGGGCCCGCCGCAACCGGAGTGGGTAGGCGTGTCCCAGCCGCCAGCAGCTATTGTCCGGCTACGCGGTCGGGCGCCAGGAAGACGGGCAGCCTCAACAGGCCCGCCGGCTAGCCGAACTCAGGCGTCCCGGCGGGCATGGTAAATCGGAACTCGGCCCCGCCCCCTGGTGCCTGCTGCACGACGATCTCCCCGCCGTGCGCTTCAACCAGGCCCTTGACAATGAACAGGCCAAGGCCCGCGCCGCCGCGGCGCTTCGCCCGCCAGAACCGCGCGAAGACACGGGGCGCTACCTCGGGCGCGATGCCAGGACCCTGGTCGCGGACCGCTACGGCCACGCCAGGAACCCCTGCTACCACCGCTGGCTCCACCACGGTAGTAACGGTACCAGCACCGTGCCGGACGGCGTTCTCAATAAGGTTCGCCAGGATCTGCTCGACCTTATCGCCGTCGAGCCAGACCTCGGGCAGCCCGGGTGCGACCTCGACCTGGTACCGCTCCGGCGGATCGCCGGCCGCGATCCGGCCGCTTATGATCTTGAGGGCTCGACTCGGGATGTCGACGATCTCCCGGTGGATCTCGATCCGGCCGGCCTCGATCCTCGATACGTCCAGCAGTTCGGTGATCAGGCGGGTAACCCGGTCGGCGTCGGCATTGACGGTTTCCAGCATGACCCGTTTCTGATCGTCGGTGAAGCGGGGCCACTTGGCCAGCAGGGTCGCGGTGAAGCCCTTGACGCTGGTCAGCGGTGACCGCAGTTCGTGCGCGACCGTCGACACCAGGTCGGCCCGGCTCCGCTCGAGGCGCGAGCGCTGCTCCGCGCTACGCAGCGAGATCGCCAGCCGCTGCACTTCCCCCGGCGCACGGGACCACCCCTCCCGCGGGCCACGCCCGCGCGGCGTCCGCACGTAGCCGACGGTGACCAGCAATTCGGTGCCGTCCGGCAGGTACAGCGAGAGTTCCGGATGCCGCGTCCGGGTAGACAGCCCGCCGTAAGGCTCGCACAGCGTCCACCAGGAGCGGTCCTGGCTGTCACAGAACGGCAGTACCTGGCGGACGTCCCGGCCGACCGCCAGCGCCGGGCTGATCCCGGTCAGCCGCGCGGCCGCACGGTTGAAGACGGTGATCTTACCCTTGCAGTCAGCGATTACAAGGCCATCCGGCAGGTCGTCGGCAGATACCAGATCGCAGCTGGCGTCACCCGGCTCGGCCACCGGTATGCCACCAGGCTGCCCGGTGCCGGCTGGCCCGGCACTGGCTGGCCCGGCACTGGCTGGCCCCGGTGCGGCGGGCACGTTACCCGGCCCGGGCATGGCGCCGGCCTTCGCCTGGCCTGCCACGATGCCATCCACCTGCGCGCCGCCTCCGAAGGGCCGAGCCTGAGGAGCCTCACCCCCGGGCAAAGATGTTGGCGCTCCGCGGAGATCTGCTCAGGCCGCCCGGGCCTTCGCACGTCAGCCACACAGCTACTGCAGCGGACTCGGGGGACAATCCGCGTTGGTAGCGCAGTTGCGTCATTGCCTACCAGCGACGGACCAGCCTGGTCACTTCATGACGCAACGTGATCAGACTCTAGCGGATTAGCCCTGTCGGACGGCACTGCCGGCTGCGGTGAGTTAGCTCGCAGTAGCGGGCAAACGTCCCGCATCGATCGCGGCGCCCCGGCTGACCTCGACTATCACGTGATTGACGCGTTATGTGCAATACACTGCGGGACGGTCGCTCTGAACCTCGCTAGCGGCGACCTGGTCAACAGATCCGCCCGGCATTCAACTGCCGGGCCGAGGCGTACAGGCAGACCGCGGCCGCCGCCGCCAGGTTCAGGCTCTCGGCTTTGCCGTAAATCGGCACCGCCACGACGTCGTCAGCCAGCGCGAGCAGGTCCTCGGGCAGCCCCCACGCCTCATTGCCGAAGAGCCATGCGGTCGGCAGGGTGAGATCGGGCCCGTCCGGCGCGTCGAGAAAGCGGCTGCCACCGCCGTCGGCAGCGAGCACCCGCATGCCTGCGTCCCGCAGCCCGCTGATCGACTCGGCCAGCGGCGCTCCGGCAACCACCGGGACATGGAAGAGACTGCCAGCCGAGGAACGGACGCACTTACTGTTGTACGGGTCAACCGATGCCGCCGCGAAAATCACGCCATCGGCGCCGGCCGCGTCCGACGTGCGCATGACGGTGCCGGCGTTGCCGGGATCGCGGACATTGGCCAGCACGGTAACCAGCTGCAGGCTTGCTCGCTGGCGGTCTGCCAGCAGGGCTGAGAGCGGCACGTCCACGAACCGGCAGACGCCGAGCATGCCCTGCGGCGTGACGGTCTGCGCCAGCTCGGCCATGACCTCGCCACTGACCTCGTGCACCGCGATGCCGCCCCGTGCTGCCTGCGCGGTGAGCTCGGGGTGGCGACCTGCGCCCTGCCCGGTAACGAACAGTTCAGCCAGCACGCCAGGCTTTCGCAGCGCCTCCCGGACAGCCTGCGGGCCCTCGGCAAGGAACAGTCCGGCCCGCTCCCGGAAGGCTCGCTTGCCAAGCTGCCGGGCAGCCTTTACGCGCGGCGAGCGGATGCCCATGCCGCTTGCCCGCATGGGTGCGGCAGGCCTAGCTAGACCGGTCACTGGTACCGCCGCACCGCGGTCATCTGACTTCCCCTGGCAGGCCTTCGGCATGGCCCGGCCGCCGGCCGGGCGCAGCCGATTGTGCGCAGCTGGCAGACCCTACCCACATGACAAGTGCCGCCGCGGTCGCTCTAGCCACAGCGGAAGTACCGCTGTCGTGCCGCACGCCATCGTGCACTCGCCAGCAGAGCTCAGGCCGCGGGCGCGTTGACGTCTGCGGGCAGCGCGGTCTTCGCGACCTCGACCAGCGCGGCGAACGCTTGCGAGTCGGAGACCGCAAGCTCCGCCAGCATCTTGCGGTCGACCTCCACCTCAGCCAGTCGCAGGCCCTGAATGAACCTGTTGTAAGTCAGGCCCTCTGCCCGGACAGCGGCGTTGATGCGCTGGATCCACAGTCGCCGGAATGCGCCCTTGCGGTCCTTGCGGTCCCGATAGGCATAGGTCATCGAGTGGAGCTGCTGCTCCTTGGCCTTACGGTAGAGCCGGGACCGCTGGCCCCGGTATCCGCTGGCGCGCTCGAGTACAACCCGGCGTTTCTTATGGGCATTGACCGCCCGCTTCACGCGTGCCATTTCGTCACACTCTCCCTAGGCGGGCCGGGTCACTTACCCAGCAACTTCTTGATCTTCTTACCGTCGGCCGGCGCCAGTTCGACGTATCCAGCCAGTCGGCGGGTCATTGTGCTCGGCTTCCACTCGTTGTAGTGAGCACGGTTGGCACGGCGGCGGATGACCTTGCCGGTGCCCGTAAGCCGGAACCGCTTACCGGCGCCGGTGTGCGTCTTCATCTTCGGCATCTCGCCGTGTCTCCATTCTCGCGTGCCGTTGGCACGACGCTGGCCTGCCGTCCGCACGAGTCCGTGCTTCGGCCCGATCTGACTGCCGACGCACACCCACCGTGCGGCCTGGCAGTGTTCTTTCCGCCGGGCAGCGTCAGCTGTCCGGCACCACATTCCGGCCCGAAAAGCTGTGAGGGCCCTAGCTGTCGCGGGGGCGGGCTGGCCGTTCATCCAGCCCGCCCGGCTCTGCTTAAGGTCTACTTATCGGCTTCGCCCGGCTCCTTTGCCGAGGGGGCCCTGTCGGCCGCGATCGGGCGCGGCGATGGCACCGGGCCATCTCCGGACCGCCGGGCTGGGCCGGGCTTGGGCGCGCTCGGCGTACCGGCGGCCGGCCTCGGCGCAGCCGCAGCGCCGCGTGGCGCCGTTGGCTTCGGCGCCGGGGTGCCGACTGGGCCCGGCCGAGCTGACGACGCAGGCGTCGCGCGCGGCGCGGACGGCTTAGGTGCCGCTGGCCGCGCAGACGCTGGTGTCGGGCGCGGCGCACTCGGCCTGGGCATGGCGGGCCTGGGTCCGGCGGGCCTAGGCGGAGCGTCCGGCCCATCCGTCGCAGTCTCCCGCGACCCGCCCTGTCCCGCTGCGCCCTGTCCCGCTGCGCCCTGGCCCGGGTTAGCGGCCACTGCCCGCGCCGCGCCCGGCTGCGCATCTGCCGACGGCTGTCCAGCCGACGGTGACCCGGCCGACTGCGTGCCTGCCAGCGGCGGTGCCGATGACGGCTGTGCTGGCAGCGGCTGTGCTGACGACGGCTGTGCTGACGACGGCTGTGCTGACGACGGCTGCGCTGACGCGGCCGGCTGATCAGGACCACTAGGGTCGTCAGCGCCGGACGAAGCGGGCGGCTGCGCGTGCGTGCCAGCCGGCTCGCCGGCCCGGCCGCTGGGGCGACTCGCGCGCTCAGCCCGGTCGGCCTTCGCGGCTGCCATCGCGTCCGTCTTCCGCTTGTGCGGCCCGATCACCATGATCATGTTCCGGCCGTCCTGCTTAGGCGAGGACTCTACGAAACCCAGCTCTTCGATGTCGCCAGCTAGCCGCTGGAGCAACTTGAAGCCAAGCTCTGGCCTGGACTGCTCACGCCCCCTGAACATGATCGTTACCTTGACCTTGTCGCCCTGCTTCAGGAAGCGCTCGACGTGGCCCTTCTTGGTGCCGTAGTCGTGCGGGTCGATCTTCGGCCGCAGCTTGATCTCCTTGATGACCGTCTGGGCCTGGTTCTTGCGCGACTCCCTGGCTTTCAATGCGGACTCGTACTTGAACTTGCCGTAGTCCATGAGCTTGGCCACAGGGGGCCGGGCCATGGGCGCAACCTCGACGAGGTCGAGATCTGCCTCCTGGGCCAGCCGGAGCGCGTCATTAATGGCAACGATCCCGACCTGCTCGCCTGCCGGGCCGACAAGCCGCACTTCGGGTACCCTGATGCGCTCGTTGATACGAGGTTCGGTGCTGATGTGACCTCCTTGTGTCACCAATGCTTCCGCCTGGGGACCATCCCCGAGCGCAGCGACGGGACTTTGGCCCTGATGACCCGGTCGCCACAGGCTGCCGGGCGCAGAAAGCCAAACGGCCCCGCGTTATCGTGCCGCGGGGCCACCATTGCGGGAGCCTCGGCCCAGGATGCTCCTGGGCACGGCACACCCGCGGCGCCTGCCTTGCCGTCCACCCGGAATCCGAGTCGCGGCGGCATGGCGCCCGGCCTGACTGGCCAGCCACGTGGCTGGCCAACCGCCGGGCTGCCTGCTCACCTTGACTGCTCAGGCATCCCGGCACGGTACCCGCCAGCGTCAGCTGGCTAGGTGGGAGGCGGCCGAGGTGGTCCTCCGCTTGCACACCCAGCACCGCTAGCGGCACCCTGTACCGGGCGATGCTAGCGACTGCCGAGCATTGTCGTCGCCACCAAGCCTAGCCCATGGCGACCGCCACTGGAATTCCCCGGCAGGTAAGCGTCCGGTCGCTACCGGTTATTTCGCCGGCGGGTCAGTTCTGCCAGGCCTGCCGCGCGCATGACACTCACGGGCGCCGACTGGCCGGTCATCAGCTCCACCTGGCCGGCCGCCTGGTGCACGAGCATGTCGAAGCCCGACATGACCGTCGAGCCGGCGCTTTCGGCGGCAGCCGCCAGCGGCGTCGGCCAGGGATCGTATACGACGTCAAGCACACCATCCGCGGCCAGCACTCCGGCCCGGAGTTGAGCGACGACGGTCCCGGTGCCCGCGGCGGGGATCGTCGAGATCAGCAGTTGCCAGCGCTGGCTGGCCAGTTCCGGGCCGAACTCGACCAGCGTGACCTGCATGCCGAGCCGTCCGGCGACGGTGAGCACTGGCCGCGCTCGGTCCAGCGAGCGGACGGCCACGCAGACAGCGTCACTGCCGACCCTGCGGAGTGCCGCAAGTGCCGAGCAGGCGGTCGCGCCGCCACCGAGTACCAGCGCGTTCCCGGCTGTGGTGATGCCAGCCTCGTGCAGCACAGCCACGATCCCGGCCACGTCGGTATTGAAGCCGCGACGCCAGCCGCCCTCGAGCACCACCGTATTCGCCGCGCCAACCTCGCCGACCAGCGGCTCGGCATCATCTAGCAGCGGCAGCACCGCGCGCTTAAGCGGCATCGTCAACGAGAGGCCTGCCCAGTCCGGCCCGAGCGAGTCGAGCAGCGACGGCAGGCCCTGCTCGTCGCACTCGATCGCGGAATAGGTCCAGCCCGCCAGCCCTAGCTCGTGGTAAGCAGCGCGGTGCAGCGCGGGCGATAGCGAATGGGCAATCGGCAAGCCGAGCACGGCTGCCCGGCGGCGGGCCGCCGGTTCCCCGGCCACCGGATCAGACGCCGTTCTGCCTGGCCAGGTACGTCCATGCCTGGAACTGCGAGTAGCTGGAGGTGAAGTCGGTCTTGCCCGACTTGTTCACGGTGATGAAGTAGAGCCATTGGTCCGCCGCTGCGCCCTGCGCCGGGTGCAGCACGGCCTCGATCGCCGCGGCGTCCGGCGAGTCGATCGGGCCGGGCGGCAGGCCAGGGTGCTTGAACGTGTTGTACGCCGAGTTCACGTTCAGGTCGCTCTGCGTGAGATTGTAGACGTAGTGATTGGTGGCGTAGGCGACCGTGCTGTCCAGCCCGAGGTCCATCGGTGGGTTCTGGTTCAGCCGGTTGTCGATGACACGCGCGACATCCGCGTAGTACCTCGGCGGAACCTCGCCTTCGAGCAGGCTGGCCTCGATGAGGACCTGGTACTCGGTGAGATGCGCGCGTCTTGCGTCGGTCGCCAGGTTCAGGCTCGCTGCCTCGGTATTGAACTGGGCCACCAGGGTCTTGAGGACGCTAAGCCCCGTAGCACCAGGCGGGATCTCGTAGGTGGCCGGGTAAAGGAAGCCCTCCGGGTTCCCATGCGCCCACGATGGCAGGCCGAGCGCAGCGGAGTCCTTGAGCGCCGTCCGGAACTGGCTCAACGGGATGTTCGTGCCCTTGGCCAGCAGCGCGATGACCTTGCTCGCCCGCAGGCCGTCCGGCACGGCCACACCCTGCTGAACCCGCGATTTCGGATTAGTCAGCATAGCCCATGCCAGCGCTGCGCCCATGTGCTTGTGCAGCTTGAAGGAACCGGGCTGCAGGGCGTTGGAGTTACCCGCACTCGTGGCCGCGTCGCAGAATGCCGTTCCGGAGGCGACTACTCCGGCGTTGACCAACTCGTCTTCAAGCACCAGCGTGCAGGCGTACTCGCCGGGCTTGACCTGCACAACGACCGAACCGTAACCTTTCGACCCGGTCCAGTCGGCGTGCCGCTTGGCATACCAGTTGTAGGCGTAGATCCCGCCGCCAACGATTGTCGCGAGGAAAAGGACTACCACCGTCAGCGCGATCATCGGAGCGCGGCTACGGTCTCGCCTCGGCGGACGGTGCCCGTAGTCGTCCTCTCCGCCGCCGAAGCCGCGGAAGAAGCCGTTGTGCCGAGCACTGTCGGCATCGATCTCGTCTTCACCGCCACGGCCACTACGGCGGCTTAGTCCGCTGTCGTCCACCTGTGCCTGCCAGGCGAAACCGTCATCGTCCCGATCGGCCGGGCCGTCAAGCTCGCGGTCCCCCGCCGCAGAGCCGTACTCATGGTCGTCATATCCCCCGTCGCGCCCGTATCCCGCCGAAGCGCCGTAGCCCGCCCCGCCGCGGCTAGCGCCAGGCTGGTCAAACCTGTCCAGCGCAGCGTAGCCTTCGTCGGCGTAACCTGCGTGCTCGTCGTACTGATCCGGCCCGCCGTACCGGTCCTGGCCGCCGTACTGATCATGCACGCTGTAGCGATCCAGCGTGCTGTAGCGGTCTGCACTGCCGTAGTCGGGTTCGCCCCGTCCGGCCCCGCGGCCGGGATCGGAACCGCGACCGGGATCAGCACGCCAGCCGGGGTCGGTGTGCCGGCCGGAATCGGTGCGATAACGGTCGGGACCGGCGTACGGGTCCGGCACGCTGCGTGACTGCTCACTGCCCGGGTAGCGGGCTCCAGGGTAATCGCTAGCCGCGTACTCGCGGCCGCCGTATACGTTGTCACGACGGCTGCCATCACGGGAACGGCGGTCACCGTAGTCGCTGCCGGTCCCGCCCTGGTAGCCGCTCTCCGGATAAGCGCTGCCGCGGGGGTCCTGGTAGCCGCCGCTGCCGCCTGCATAGCCACGGTCGGAGTAGCCATGGTCGGAGTAGCCACGGTCGGAGTAGCCGTCGTAGCCGCCCGGCCCGGTTCTCGGGCTGGACTGCCCGCCCGATTCGTACCGGCCGACACCAGGATCGAAGCGCGGATTGCTGTCGGGCCGGGCGTAGCTGTCGGTGCTCACGTAACCGTCAGGCCCGGCGTAGCTGCCAGCCCCTGGGTAGGCGCCGCCGGGATCGTTGTATCCGGCCGACTCGTAGCGAGGGGTTCCCCACGGTGCGCTGGTGCCGCCCGGTTGCCCCGGCCACTCCCCGGAACCTTGCCCTGCCCGAGATCCGGTCGTCCAAGAGTCCTCGGGCACGGCGGACCGGCGTGGCCTGCGGCCCGCTGACCGGCCGTAGCGACCGTCCTCCGCGTCAGGCTGGTCGTCCCAGCCCTCGTACCCGTCCCGGCTCATGACGTCGGATCTCCCCTGGCTACCAGCTGACCAGCCGGCTCGCCGGTCGAGCGCTCAGCGTCCAGCGCCCCCTGCAGCAGCACTGCGGCCGCGGCCTTGTCCACCGCTGGCCGCCTGGCTTTCGCATCATGACCGCTGCTCTGCAGCGCGGCGTGCGCCAACACGGTGGTGAAACGCTCGTCGACGAGCCGGACCGGCAGTGGCGCCAGCCGGTCGGCCAGCCGGACGGCGAATTCCCGGCCATCGGCGGCAGCCCGGCCCTCCGCTCCGCGAAGGCCGACGGCCAGGCCGACGATGATCTCCATAACGTTGTTCTCGGCCGCGAGCCTGGCCAGTTCCGCCACGTCGTCGCCGCCGCGCCGGACCGTGCTGAGCGGCGAGGCAAGCACGCCGCCCGGATCCGACCTGGCGACACCGATCCGCGCTGAGCCGACATCGATGCCAAGCCGCACCCCGGCCCTCACATCAGCGCTCTGAGCAGCTCGCCCCGCGGCGCGAACGCCCCCAGATGCGCGCCAGGCGGGGCCACTCCCGGCGACGGCTGGGGCGCGCCAGGTCTCAGCCTGGACACGAACTGGTGTAGGCACGGGCTCACCCTACGGCACCTACTCCTATTATGTCGTGGATAAGGGCACGAACTGCTGCAAAGGCCCCAGGGATCGCCTCTTCGGCCCGGTCGCCGAGTGGAGCGCCGCCGCCCTGAGCGACGTCATCACGGCCTCCGCCCCGGCCGCCGAGTGCGCCAGCCGCCGCGAGTACCAGGGCACCCGCCCTAAGGCCGTGCGCCCGCCCGGCGTCGTTAACCGCCACCACGACCGTCGGCCGACCATCGGTCAGCCCGACCGCCACGACCACGCCAGGCCGGCCTGCCGGAATCCGTCCCCGGATGTCCAGCGCCACCTTCCTGATTCCGTCGGCCAGGGTACCGTCCGGCGCCTGGTACGCGACGAACGCCGCGCCGTGCAGGTCCTCGGCCTTGTCCGCGAGCTCCGCGGCGCTGCTCAGCAACTGAGCGGACCTGAGCCGTTCCAGGTCACGCTCTGCCTCCCGAAGGCGCGTCAGCACGCTCGCGATCCGCTCCGGCAACTCCTCCGGGCGGGCCTTGAACTGCTCGGACAGCATGCTGACCAGGACGCTTTCACGGGCCAGGTACTTGAACGCGTCGATCCCGACCAGAGCCTCCACCCGGCGGACACCGGATCCGATGGACGACTCGCCAAGGATCTTGACCAGCCCGAGGTTGCCGGACCTTGCCACGTGGGTGCCGCCGCATAGTTCCCGCGAGTAGTCGCCGACCTCCACCACCCGGACCTGGTCGCCGTATTTCTCGCCGAACAGGGCCAGCGCGCCCATCGCCCGTGCCTCGCCGATCGAGGTATGGAAGGCACGGACTTCCAGGTCACTGATCAGGACCTGGTTGACCTCTTCCTCAGCGGAGGCCAGCACCGACGCGGGCACCGCGCCCATCGCGGTGAAGTCGAACCTGAAACGGCCCGGCGCATTCTCCGAGCCGGCCTGCGCCGCAGATTCGCCGAGCGAGCCGCGGAAAGCCCGGTGCACGAGGTGCGTGGCGGTGTGCGAGCGCGAGATAGCGCGCCTGCGCTCGATATCGATCTGGGCGAGAACGGGCGCCCCCACCACGATTTCACCGGCCGTGACAGTGCCGCGGTGCACGATCAGGCCGGGAACGGGCACCTGCACATCGGTCACTGCGATCCTGGCGCCGTCGCCGGTACCGCTGCCGACCGCGGTGATCACGCCGTTGTCGGCAAGCTGACCGCCACCTTCGGCATAGAACGGCGTGCGGTCCAGGACTACCTCGACGGCGGTGCCGGCTCCGGCCGCGGGGGCCGATGAGCCGTTGACGATCAGGCCAACGACTGTTGCCTCGCCCGCCACTTCGTCGTAACCGGTGAAGGTGACCGCTCCAGCCCGCTCCAGCATCCGGGCGAACACCGAGATGTCGGCATTGCCGGTCTTCTTGCCGGCCGCGTCCGCCTTCGCCCGCTGCCGCTGCTCCGTCATCAGCCGCCGGAACTCGCCCTCGTCGACGGTCAGGCCCTGTTCGCCCGCCATCTCCAGGGTCAGGTCGATCGGGAAGCCGTAGGTGTCATGCAGCTGGAACGCCTGGTCGCCGCGGATAGTGCTACTGCCCCGGCGCCTGGTCTCTTCCACCGCTGCATCGAAGATGGCGCTGCCGGTGCGCAGCGTGGCCATGAACGCTGCCTCTTCGGCATCGATCACCGTGTGGATGTTCGGCGCGTCGCGGATCAACTCGGGATACTGCTCGCCGAGCGCGCCGATCGCGACCGAGGACAGCTCATGCAGGAAGCGCTCATCCTGGCCGCCTCGGCTGTGGCTGCCCGTGCCGCCGCGCTGAGCACCGGAGAGCAGCCGCAGCTTCTGCACGCTGCGGCGCAGGATCCGGCGCAGTACGTAACCGCGACCCTCGTTGGACGGGATCACACCGTCGGCGACAAGCATGACCGCGGTGCGAACATGGTCGGTCACCACCCGCAGCGCCACGTCAGACCGCTCGTCGACGCCGTAGCGCTGCTCGGTCAGCTCGGCCGCGCGCTCAAGGACCTTCCACATCGTGTCGATTTCATAGATGTTGTCCACGCCCTGCAGCAGCGCGGCCATCCGCTCCATGCCCATGCCGGTGTCGATGTTGCGGGACGGCAGGTCGCCCACGACATCGAAGTCCACCTTGGATCGCACCTGGCCGAGCTGGTACTGCATGAAGACCAGGTTCCAGACCTCCAGGTAGCGATCCTCGTCTGCTTCCGGCCCGCCCTCCCGGCCGTATTCCGGGCCGCGATCGTAGTAGATCTCCGAGCAGGGACCGCCCGGTCCGGGCACGCCCATGTGCCAGTAATTATCGGCCAGGCCGCGGCGCTGGATCCGGTGCTCGGGAACGCCCACGACGTCGTGCCAGAGCTTGGCCGCCTCGTCGTCGTCGTGCAGCACCGTCACCCAGAGCTTGCTCTCTCCGAAGCCGAACCCGCCGTCAGATTCCGGCCGGGTCAGCAGCTCCCAGGCGTACGGGATGGCCAGTTCCTTGAAATAGTCGCCGAAGGAAAAGTTGCCAAGCATCTGGAAGAACGTGCCATGCCTGGTGGTCTTGCCAACTTCCTCGATGTCCGGCGTCCGGACGCACTTCTGGCAGGTGGTGGCCCGCCGGAACGGCGGCGTCTGCTGGCCGAGGAAGAACGGCTTGAATGGCTGCATCCCGGCGTTGACCAGCAGCAGCGTCGGATCGTCGGCGACCAGGCTGGCCGACGGGACGCGGGTGTGCCCGCGCTCGGCGAAAAAGCTAAGGAAACGGCGGACTATCTCTGCCGACTCCATCACGGCCATCCTTCACCTAGGGGCGCCCGCACTGCTTACGGCACGGGACTTTGTCTGATCAGTGGTCGCGACTGCCGCGCTGGCCGTCGCCGGACCACAAGGCATCGCGCCGGCTTTCGAAGGTACGGTCCGATTCGCCGCGATGCAGATCCCAATACTCTGCCATGCCGTCGCGCACATCCCGGACGAACCCCGCGGCGGCCGAGGCGTGCGCAGCGGCCGCCGCGATCCTGGCCGTTGGCCTGGCCTCGGGCTGGGCCGGCCGGGCCAGCCGCCGGTCGGCCGGCCCGGTACTGCCAGCCCTCCGGATGCTGTCGACCCTCCCGGTGCTGTCGACCCTCCCGGTGCTGTCGGCCGGACCCGTGGTCACTCCTCGCAACGAGGCTCGGTGCCGCGACCCGGACGGCCTGCCTGCCGGGCCCTGGCCGGTCAGCGTTCGCGCCAGCCGACTCGCCTTCCGGTACCCGGTCACGCCCAGCGCGGCGCCCGCGAGCAGCCAGAATCCGCGGCGGATCATCTGCGACCTGCCTCAGTTGCCTCATTCTCCTTGGTTGCCACCTCGGCCGAACCCGCGATGGCGGCCCGTGCCGCCGACTGCGCCGCCGTTCGGGCCGCGGAACCGGTGCGCGTCAGTGCCGATGTCGCCAGGGTCACCGGCAGCGTCTCCGCCATCGCCGCAACCTGCAGCGACCGCCGGACGGCGACCGCCCGCCGCAGCCCGAAGACGAAGGCCGAAGCGCCGTGCAGCGGCACGGCCGCCGCCCCGGACAAGCCCCTGGCCAGCCCAGCCAGCGCGGACACCTGGCCGGTGAGTTCGGCCATGTTGGCCGTTACCTGGTCCATGCTCGCGGTGATCGCGTCGGTCCTGGCTAGCTGCTCGTTGGTCCGGTCGACGGCTTCCTGGGCCTGCTGGATGAGCAGGTCCGCGCGCTCCCGGTACTCGGTGACCATTGCGGTTACCGCCGACATCAGGCGCGAGAGCTTGATCAGCACGACAATGCCGGCGCACGCCAGCACCGCGAAGAACCCCGCGGCTATCAGCGCTGCCAGCTGACCGGCGTTCATTTCCCCCTGACTCCCATCCGCGCATCGACTGCGCCTCGGGCCATCGACCCTCGGCCCCGACCCTATCGCGGCTAACCCGGCGTCAGCCGGGCTGTTCGGGACCACTGCCGGCGTGTTCCCCGGCCCGTTCCCGCCCCGATGTGGTACCCGGTTCCACGGCTGGCTGCGGGCTGCCGTGCAGGATCTCCCTGATGCGCTCCGACCTGTCCGCGTAACGCGCTTCGGACCCGTGACCCGACGGCAGGTAGTAGCGCTTGCCGACCAGGCCGTCAGGTGCGTACTGCTGGCGCACCACGCCGACCGGATCGTCGTGCGCGTACAGGTAGCCCTGGCCGTGGCCCAGCCGGACCGCGCCCGGATAGCTTGCGTCCCGCAGGTGCCCGGGCACCGGTCCGGCCAGGCCCTGCGCGACGTCAGCACGGGCGGCCCAGATGGCCTTGGCAACAGCGTTCGACTTCGGCGCCAGCGCGATGTGGATGACCGCCTGCGCCAGGTTCAGCTGCGCTTCGGGCAACCCGACGAACTGGACGGCCTGCGCCGCGGCGACCGCCGTCTGCAGCGCCGTCGGGTCGGCCATCCCGACGTCCTCGCTGGCATGGACGATCAGCCGTCGCGCGATGAACCGCGGGTCCTCCCCCGCCTCGATCATCCGGGCGAGGTAGTGCAGCGCCGCGTCCGCGTCGCTGCCGCGCATGCTCTTGATGAACGCGCTGATCACGTCGTAATGCTGGTCGCCGGCCCGGTCGTAACGCACCATGGCCCGGTCGACCGCCCGCTCCAGCAGCCCGATCGTCAGCTCGCCGCCGTCGGGCAGGCCGAGCGCCGCCGCCTCCAGGTACGTCAGCACCCGCCGGGCGTCACCGCCAGCCAACCGGACGAGTTGGTCGGTTACCCCGGCCGCCAGCGTGATGCGGCCGGACAGCCCGCGCTCGTCAGCCACTGCCCGGCTGATCACCTGCTGGATGTCCGTGTCCTCCAGCGGCCGCAGCGTCAGCAGCAGCGACCGGGACAGCAACGGCCCGACGACGGAGAACGACGGGTTCTCTGTGGTCGCGCCGATGAACGAGACCCAACGGTTCTCCACGGCAGGCAGCAGCGCGTCTTGCTGCGCCTTGTTGAACCGGTGCACTTCGTCGATGAACAAGACGGTCTGCTGGCCGGACATGCCCAGCGCGCCGCGCGCGGTCTCGATTGCCGCGCGCACGTCCTTGACCCCGGCCGATACCGCGGACAGCTCGACGAACCGGCGCTTGGTCACGCCCGCGACCACGTAGGCCAGCGTTGTCTTGCCGGTGCCCGGCGGCCCCCACAGCAGCACCGACATCGGCGAGTCGGTGTCGGCGAGCTTGCGGAGCGGCGAACCGTCTCTGGTCAAGTGCGCCTGGCCGATCACCTCGGCGAGCGACCGCGGCCGCATCCGGACGGCCAGCGGCGCAGTCGCACGCTCGGCGGCTTCGGCCGGCGAGTCGAACAGGCTGCCGGTCGATCCGTCATTGATGCGGGGCACGAGGCGAATCTACCGGGCCGGGCCGACGCCTGCCCCGGACCCGCGTGGCCCGCTGTCAGCTAACGCGAAAGATAGTGCACCGATTCGGGCTAAACAATTTACGGGATAACGACCTACGCTCCGTTCGTGACCTCTGCAGCGCCCGGGGATGGCAGCGGGCCAGTTGACGGGCCGCGGCTGCTGGCCGTGAGCGACCTGCACGTCGGGTTCGGCGAAAACCGGGCGATCGCCGAGCGATTGCGGCCGGTGACGGACTCGGACTGGCTGATCGTGGCCGGCGATGTGGGCGAGCGCGCCGGGGACGTCGAACGAGTGCTGGCATTGCTCAGCGAGCGGTTCGCCAAGGTCATCTGGGTGCCTGGCAATCACGAGCTCTGGACGCATGGCCGGGACCCAGTACGGCTGCGCGGCGAGGAGCGGTACCTGGCGCTGGTGGCGGCCTGCAGGCGCCTTGGCGTGGTAACGCCCGAGGATCCCTACCCAATCTGGACCGGCGACGGCGGACCGCTGCTCGTCGTGCCACTGTTCGTCCTCTACGACTACTCGTTCCGTCCCGACGGGGCAGCCACGACCGCCGAGGGGCTGGCGCGAGCCCAGGCGGCAGGCGTGGTGAGCACCGACGAGCGGCTGCTGCATCCCGACCCGTACCCGAGCCGTGAAGCCTGGTGCGCCGACCGGGTCGCCTCGACTGAGCATCGACTCGCGGCGTTGCCGGCCGGGATGCCGACGGTGCTGGTCAACCACTTTCCGCTGGTCCGCGAGCCGACAGCGGTGATGCGCTACCCAGACTTCGCTCAGTGGTGCGGCACAGCGGCTACCACGGACTGGCCCGCCCGCTTCGGCGCGGTCGCCGTGGTCTACGGCCACCTGCATATCCCGCGCACTACCTGGCACGACGGCATCCGGCACGAGGAAGTGTCGCTCGGCTACCCGAGAGAGTGGAAGCGGCGGGCGGTCGCTCCGGTCATCCCGCGCCAGATCCTACCATCGGTCGCGCGGACCCCGCCGGACGCGCGGACCTAGCCAGGGAGCGCGTGCCGGATGAGGGTCGGATTAGGGTCGGCCTCACCCGGATCGGATCGCTACTACGTAAACCGAGGGACCGCGATGAACTCGGAAGTCACCCCGTTTCGCATTGAGATTCCCGAAGCTGATCTCGAGGACTTGCGGCAGCGGCTGAGACGGACCCGATGGCCAGACGCGGAGACGGTGGACGACTGGTCGCAGGGCATCCCGCTCGCCTACACCCGCGCCCTGTGCGAATACTGGCTTGAGCGCTACGACTGGCGCACATGCGAAGCTAGCCTTAACCGGATCCCGCAGTTCCGTACCAGCATCGACGGCCTGGACATCCATTTCCTGCACGTACGGTCACCGCAGGCCGACGCGCTTCCGCTGGTGATGACGCACGGCTGGCCCGGCTCGATCATCGAGTTCCGCAAGGTGATCGGACCACTCACTGATCCGGTAGCGCATGGCGGAGACGCCGCCGATGCGTTCCACGTAGTCTGCCCGTCCCTGCCCGGCTTCGGTTTCAGCGGCAAACCGGCCAGCCCGGGCTGGGGCATCGAGCGCATCGCCGACGCGTGGGATCAGCTGATGTCGCGGCTCGGATATACCCGCTACGGGGCGCAGGGCGGTGACTGGGGCTCTGGCGTCACGGCCCAGCTGGGCATCCGCCACCCCGGCAACGTGGCCGGGATCCACCTCAACATGGTCGGCGCCCGGCCAGATCCGGCCACCATGAACGACCTGACCGAACAAGAAAAAGACGCGCTGGCCGCCATGAAGCATTACCAGGAGTTCGATTCGGGCTACTCCAAGGAGCAGTCCACCCGCCCGCAGACCGTGGGCTACGGCCTGGTCGACTCACCGGTCGGCCTGTGCGCCTGGATCGTCGAGAAGTTCTGGTCGTGGACTGACTCCGATGGCGACCCGGCGAACGTGCTGACCAGGGACGAGATACTGGACAACGTCATGTTGTACTGGCTGCCCGGCACCGGCGCGTCATCGGCGCGCCTTTACTGGGAGAGCTTCACCAAGCTGCTCGGCGCCACCGTGCAGGTTCCGGTGGGCTGCTCGCTCTTCCCGAGGGAAATCGTCCGGCCGTCCCGCCGCTGGGCCGAGAAGGCCTACCCAGACCTCCGTTACTGGAACGAGCCCGCCAAGGGCGGCCACTTCGCCGCGTTCGAGCAGCCGGCCATCTTCGTCGACGAGGTCCGCGCCGCATTCCGCGCATTCCGCGCATTCCGCTCCGTTTGATCTTCGCCGAGGCCCCTTCGTCGCCGGATGATCTTCATGGATGTGAGTTTTCTGTCGCTATAGCGACAGAAAACTCACATCCATTACTGGCTCCCGCCCGGCTCGGCGGCTCCCTGAGCGCCCGCCGCTCCCTGAGCGCCCGCCGCTCCCGGCGCACCAGGCGCACCGGGCCCGCCGTGAGCTTCCCAGCCGGTGCCGCCAGGCGGTTGCCCGCCAGTACCAGACGGCGGCTCAGGCGGAACGACGTCGATCCCGGCTTCCTTGCGCTGCTGCGGCGTGATCGCCGTCGGCGCGCCGGTCAGCGGGTCGTGGCCGGACGCGGCCTTCGGGAAAGCGATCACGTCCCTGATCGACTCGCGCCCGGTCAGCAGCATGAGCAGCCGGTCCCAGCCGAATGCGATTCCGCCATGGGGCGGCGGCCCGAACCTCAGCGCCTCCAGCAGGAAGCCGAACTGCGATGTCGCCTCCTCGCGCGACAGCCCGATTACGTCGAACACCTGCTGCTGGACCTCGCTGCGGTGGATGCGGATCGAGCCGCCGCCGATCTCGGTGCCATTGCAGACGATGTCGTAAGCGTCAGCCAGTGCCTCGCCCGGCTCGGACGCGAACTTCGACGTCCAGTCCGGCAGGGGCGCGGTGAACGGGTGATGCACGGCCGTCCAGCCGCCCTCGCCGTCGTCCTCGAACATCGGCGCGTCTACTACCCAGGTAAAGGCCCATGCCGACGGGTCAATCAGCCCGCACCGGTTACCGACCTCCAGCCGGGCCGCGCCGAGTAGTGCCCGCGCCTCGTTTGCCGGGCCGGCCGCAAAGAACACCGCGTCGCCGGCCCTGGCGCCGGCGGCGGCGGGCAGGCCGGACCGCTCGGCCGCGGACAGGTGCCTTGCCACCGGCCCGGAATCGGAGACCTGGCCGTCCGCGCCGATCAGCACGTAGCCAAGCCCTCGCGCACCTCGCGAACGCGCCCACTCCTGCCAGCCGTCAAGCTCCCTGCGCGTCTGCGAGGCGCCACCCGGCATCACCACGGCGCCCACATACGGCGCCTGGAACACCCGGAACTCGGTCTGCGCGAAGAATGCGGTCAGGTCGGCTAGCTCGTTACCGAACCTCAGGTCTGGCTTGTCCGATCCGTAGCGGCTCATCGCATCGGCATAGGTCATCCGCGCTATCGGCAGCTTGACCTCGAAGCCCGCGATCTGAGACCACAGCCTGGACACCAGATCCTCGGCGACTTCGATGACATCTTCCCTGGTCACGAACGACATTTCGAGGTCGATCTGGGTGAACTCGGGCTGCCGGTCAGCGCGGAAGTCCTCGTCCCGGAAGCACCGCACGAGCTGGAAGTAGCGCTCCATCCCGCCGATCATGAGAAGCTGCTTGAACAGCTGGGGTGACTGCGGCAGCGCGTACCAGTGGCCAGGGCGCAGCCGCACCGGGACCAGGAAGTCCCTGGCGCCCTCGGGCGTCGAGCGGGTCAGGAACGGGGTCTCCACGTTGACGAATCCGCGGGCGTTCATCACCTCGTGGACCAGGTATCCGGCCTTCGACCTGGCCCGCAGCGCGGCCGCCATGTCGGCCCGGCGGATGTCAAGGAAGCGGTACTTCAGCCGGACTTCCTCGTTCAGCTCGCCGGTGCCGTGAGCGGCACCGCCCTCGATCTGGAACGGCAGCGGATCGGCCCGCGACAGCACCTCGAGCCCCGTTGCCGCCACCTCGATCTGGCCGGTGGCCAGCTCGGGGTTCTCGTTGCCGGGCGGCCGGCGCTGCACCGTGCCATCCACCAGCACGCAGAACTCGGCCCGCAGATCATGCGCCACGTCCTCCTGACGCAGCACGACCTGCACGATCCCGCTGCCGTCGCGCAGGTCGATGAAGACAACACCGCCGTGATCGCGCCGCCGCGCTACCCATCCGGCCAGCCGCACCTGCTCGCCCGCGCTGGACGCCCGCAGGCTGCCCGCCTCGTGGCTGCGGATCATCGCTCGCCCAGCCTCTCTCTCGTCAGGTCATTCACAACAAAAGCCTTACCACCGGGAACGGGCTCACCCCCGCCAGCCACTCCGGCACGGCCGGTCAGTTGCCAGCCGCCTTGTTCCGGGCCCGGCCGGTCAGTCAGCGCCGCTCGGCCCTGGCCAGTCAGCGAGATCCGCTTGGCCGGGACTCACAGCCCGGTAACCGGGCCGCGAGCCGGGGCCAGCCCGGCCAGGAAGGGGTTATGCGCCCGCTCCGCCCCGATCGTCGTCTGCGGCCCGTGCCCGGACAGCACCACAGTCTCGTCCGGCAACGGCAGGCAGACCCGTGCCAGGCTGGCCAGGATCGCGTCGTAGTCGCCGCCCGGCAGGTCGGTCCGGCCGATCGACCCGGCGAACAGCAGGTCGCCGCTGAACAGCGTGCCCGCCTCCGCGCCGCCCGCCAGCCGGAACGCCACCGACCCCGGCGTGTGCCCCGGCGCGTGGTCGACCACGATCTCAAGACCGCACAGCCGCAACGTCATCCGATCCGAGAGCTCGAGTACGTCGTCCGGCTCGGTGAACGTCAGCCCTCCGAACAGCTGCTGGCCAGGACCTAGCGCCAGGCCGCGGCCAGGGTCGGACAGCAGCGCCCGGTCAGCTGGGTGAATGTAAGCGGGGATGCCCTTCGCGCCGCAGACCGGTGCCACCGACCAGATGTGGTCGATGTGCCCGTGGGTCGCGAGCACCGCCACCGGCCGGAGCCGGTACCGCTCGATCAGCTCGTTGATGCCCTGCTCGGCGTCCTGACCTGGGTCGATGATGAGGCATTCCGTACCCGGCCCTGGTGCCAGCAGGTAGCAGTTCGCCGCGAAGGAGCCAGCCGGAAACCCTGCTATCAGCACTGTGCCTCCTCGGCTCGGTCCGGTTCGCCGCCGCGCCAGCCTGGTGCCCGGCCCCCTGCCGCCGGCAGCGCCAAACCGGGAAGATCGCGGTAATGCCTCAAGGCTACCGAGAACCGCAGGCCAGCGTGCCGCCAGCCCGGCCCAGCCCCGTCAGGACACGAGTTGGGAGCGGTTGGGACTCGAAAAGTAACGACGGCATTAAAATTGCTGGTGCAACGGTACGATTCGCGAAGTTTCGCAACACACCGCCCAGAAGCCGATGCCTTCGCGGGCGGGCCGTTTGCCAGACCACGCAGACCGCAGGAAACTGCGGGTGAGCAGGAGGATCACGCGGGTGGCCAGCAAAAAGCAACGCCAGCGTCAGCTTGCCAGGCAAGCTCACCAGCGCCGTATGATGCGGCAGGCTGACCGGGCCAGGCGAGCGCGGCAGTGGGCGGTGGCGGGCATCGCTGCCGTCCTGGTTGTCGTAGTAGGCGTGGGCGGAGCCGCGATTGCTGGCGCTTTCAACGGCGCCAAGTCAGCCGCTGCGGCCAGTTCCAGCACGCCAGCAGCTTCGAGCGCCGCCACCCCGGTCTCCCCCGGTCCCTCCGCCTCCGCTACCCCCTCGCCGACCTCTACCGCGGCCATGGTTGACGGCAAGTGCGTCTACACCAAGAGCGGTGCCGCCGCCCGGCCGGTGTCGCTGCCGCCAGCCCGGCCAGACAAGCGGGCGACCTACACCGCGAAGTTCACCACGAACCGCGGCACTATCGTGGTCGACCTGGCTGGCAGTGCGGCCCCGTGCACGGTGAACTCGTTCGTCTCGCTGGCAGATCAGAGCTACTTCAACAACACGCATTGTCACCGACTGGTAACCGTCGGCATCTATGTGCTGCAGTGCGGCGACCCGACCGGTACTGGCACGGGCGGCCCCGGCTACGTCTTCAACAGCGAGAACCTTGCTTCGCTCAAGCAGGTCACGGTGAATGGCAGCACAGAGGCCCTGTATCCGGCCGGCACGGTGGCGATGGCCAACACGGGACAGCCGGACAGCAATGGCAGTCAGTTCTTCTTCGTGTACAAGGCCACCGACCTGCCAGCCAGTTATACGCCGTTCGGCACTGTCGCGAGCGGGCTGCGCATCATCCAGCAGGTGGCGAAGGCAGGCAGCGACAACTCCAACGGTACCGGCGACGGGCATCCAAAGGAGACGGTCCAGATCGAGAGCGTGACGATCACTAAGACCTGATTGGCTGAGCCGGTCAGGTACCGAGCAGGAGGTACGCGGTGAGCACCGCAAGCGACCCGTGGGGCCGGGTAGCCGACGACGGGACTGTCTACGTCCGTACAGCTGACGGCGAGCGCGAGATCGGCTCGTGGCAGGCGGGCAGTCCGGACGAGGCGCTGGCCTTCTTCAAGCGCAAGTTCGATGCGCTGGAGACCGAGATCAGCCTGCTCGAGCAGCGCATGTCCAGCACCGACCTGTCGGCCGGCCAGGCGAGGGCGACGATAACCAGGTTGAGGGCCGCGGTCACCGGAGCGCACGCGATCGGGGACCTCGATGGCCTGCAGGCCCGCCTGGAGGCTCTCGCCGGAACAATCGAGCATCGGCGTGAGGAGCACCGGGCCGCCCGCGAGCAAGCCAGGGCCACTGCGCACGAAGTCAAGGAGCGCATCGTCGGCGAGGCCGAACGACTCGCCGCCGAGGCCACCCACTGGAAGGCCAGCGGCGAGCGGATGCGCCAGCTACTCGAAGAGTGGAAGAACGCGCCGCGCGGCGACCGGACCGCCGAGGCGGCACTCTGGAAGCGGCTCTCCGCAGCCCGGAACGCCTTCGCAAAGCGGCGCAAGGCCTACTTCGCCACCCTGGAGGAGGAGCGCGAGGCAATCCGCGCCCGGAAGGAGGATCTGGTCGCCCGCGCTGAGGAGCTGTCAACCTCGACGGACTGGAGCGCCACGGCGACGGCATACCGGGAACTCATGCGCGCCTGGAAACAGGCGGGCCGGGCGGATCGGGCGGCCGAGGATGAGCTGTGGAACCGGTTCAAGACTGCGCAGGATGCATTCTTCAAGGGGCGCTCCAACGTCCTCGACGCCAAGGACCGGGAGTTGCGCGAACACGTCGTGGTCAAGGAGCAGTTGCTCGCCGAGGCCGAGAAGCTGCTGCCGGCCACCGACGCGCGGGCGGCCAGGGCGGCGTTGCGCGGCATCCTAGAGCGCTGGGAGCGGGCTGGTGCCGTCCCGCGCGACTCGCAGGATCGGCTGGAGGGCGGCCTCCGCAAGATCGAGGAGACGCTGCGCAGGGCAGAGGACTCGCACTGGCGCCGCAGCAACCCCGAGGCGCTGTCGCGGGCCCGTGGCACCGTGGAGCAGATCCGCGCGGCTATCGCCCAGCTTGAGCGCCAGCTCGCCAAGGCCGAGGCCAATGGCGACCAGAAGGCACAGCAGCAGGCCAGGGAGGCGCTGGAGGCACGGCAGTCCTGGCTGGCCGAGGCCGAGCGCACGCTCGCCGAATTGTCTGGCTGAGCAGTTCCGGCGCTGGGTTCCGCCCCCGCTCGGCGGGCTGGCACCGGTTTCCGTCGCGCTAGCGTCGTCGTGCCCGAGACGCGCTCGTCACCGGCTTCCGTGAGCAACGTGACGCCCGCTGCCGCGGTGCGCGGACCCCGGCGCCTCCCCCGCCAGCCACTTACCGGCGAGGCGCACCCGGAAGCCAGACGACGCAACCGCTGCCGCCGCAGCCGGAGCCAGCGAACGTGGGCGATGCTTGGACCACTGGCGACGCTAGATGGCGCTTTATACTGTTTGTCCTGTGTTGTGGCGCTGTTCGCCTCAGGTGAAAGTGGGTTTTCTGTTGCCCAGGCAACAAAAACCCTACATCCATAACTGCTCGCGCTGCGGCGACCCAACGCCGACGCGGGGCTGAGAATGCTGTTAGCTGGCTAAGCTGGTGACGCGGTAGACGTCGTAGACGCCGTCGATCGAGCGGACAGCGCGCAGGACGGCGCCGAGATGCTTGGGGTCGCCCATCTCGAACGTGAACCGGCTGAACGCGACTCGGTCACGAGTCGTGCTGACGGTAGCCGACAGGATGTTCACGTGCTGATCGGACAGGGTCCGGGTCACGTCGGAGAGAAGTCCGGTCCGATCGAGCGCCTCGACCTGGATCGCCACCAGGAACAGCGAGCCTTCCCTGGGCGACCAGCGGACGCTGACCATGCGCTCTGGTTCCGACTCCAGCAGGTGCCCGAGATTCATGCAGTCGGTGCGGTGGACCGAGACGCCGTTTCCCCTGGTGACGAAGCCAGTGATCTGATCGCCGGGAACCGGGGTGCAGCACTTCGACAGCCGCGCCCAGACGTCGTTCGCGCCCTCCACGGCGACGCCCGAGTCGCCCACCGGGGTGGCCGGGCGCGCCTGGCGGGTCACCAGGGTCGCCTCGGCAAGGTCCTCCTGCGCGCCTTCGACGCCGCCAGCCGACTTGACCAGCTTGGCTACCACTGACTGCGCGCTGACGTGTCCTTCGCCCACCGCCGCGTAGAGCGCAGACAGGTCGGTGTAGTGCAGTTCAGTGGCGATCGCGTTCAGTGCGTCCGCGGTGGCCAGGCGCTGCAGCGGCAGGTTCTGCTTGCGCATCATCCGAGCGATCGCGGTCTTGCCGGTCTCCGCCGCAGCCTCCCGCCGCTCCTTGGAGAACCAGTGCCGGATCTTGTTCTTGGCGCGCGCGCTCTTCACGAACCCGAGCCAGTCCTGGCTCGGGCCCGCCTCCGGGGCCCTGGAGGTGAAGATCTCGACGGTGTCGCCGTTACTCAACGTGCTTTCGAGCGCCACGAGCCGGCCGTTCACCCTGGCACCGATAGTGCGATGGCCCACCTCTGTGTGGATCGCATAGGCGAAGTCAACGGGAGTCGAGCCCTGCGGCAGCGCTATCACCTCGCCGCGAGGGGTGAAGACGTAGACTTCAGCACCGCCGAGGTCGAACCGCAGCGAGTCGAGGAACTCGGCCGGATCCTCGGTTTCCCGCTGCCAGTCGACCAGTTGCCGCAGCCAGGCCATGTCGCCGGTGCCACCGCCGCCGACCATGTCCTCCTTGTACTTCCAGTGCGCGGCGACGCCATACTCTGCCCGCTTGTGCATGCCCCAGGTCCGGATCTGGAGCTCGACCGGCTTGCCCTCCGGGCCGATCACCGTGGTGTGAAGCGACTGGTACAGGTTGAACTTGGGCATCGCGATGTAGTCCTTGAACCGGCCGGGAACCGGATTCCACCGCGCATGCACGGTGCCGAGCACCGCATAGCAGTCACGCAGCGATTCGACAAGGATGCGGATGCCGACTAGATCGTAAATGTCATCAAAGCCGACATTGCGCGCGATCATCTTCTGGTACACCGAGTAGTAATGCTTCGGGCGCCCGGTGACATACGCCTTGATCTTGGCGTCCTTCAGGTCCTCCTCGACGTCCTCGATCACTTCCTGCAGGAACATCTCCCGCCGCGGAGCGCGCTCTGAGACCAACCGGGCGATCTCGTCGTACCGCTTCGGATACAAGGTCGCGAAGGCGAGGTCTTCCAGCTCCCACTTGACCGTGTTCATGCCAAGCCGGTGCGCCAGCGGCGCGAAGATCTCCAGCACCTCGCGCGACTTCTGCTCCTGTTTCTCCCGCGGCAGATAGCGGAGCGTGCGCATGTTGTGCAGGCGATCCGCCAGCTTGATGACGAGTACGCGGATGTCGCGCGACATGGCCACGACCATCTTGCGTACGGTCTCGGCCTGCGCGGCGTCGCCGTACTTCACCTTGTCCAGCTTGGTCACGCCATCGACGAGGGCAGCCACTTCTTCACCGAAGTCCTGGCTGAGCTGGGCAATCGTGTACTGGGTATCCTCCACGGTGTCATGCAGGAGCGCCGCGCAGATCGTGTCGTGCGGCATGCCGAGCTCTGCGAGGATCGTGGCTACCGCGAGCGGATGAGTGATGTACGGGTCCCCGCTGCGCCGGGACTGGCCCGCATGCAGCTGGGCCGCTGCCTCATAGGCACGCTCGATCTTCCGGATGTCAGCTTTCGGGTGGGTCGCGCGCACGGTCCGGATGAGCGGCTCAAGTACGGGGTTGACCGAGCTCCCGCGCGGCGAGCCGAGACGGGCCAGGCGGCGCCGCATTGCCGCCGCGCCGGAACTTCCGTCAGCCTGGGGCTCCGCACTCCGCCCGGTTGGCTCGGCGGCTGCTGCCGACCGGCGGGATACCCGGCCGGCGGCTGCTCGCGCTGCGGACTTCTTGCCGGCGGAGCTACGGGCCACTGCTTTCCAGCCGGAACCACCCGAACCGCCGGAACCGCCCGAACCACCGGAACCGGCCGAGTAGGGCCGAGCCGGACGAGCGTCGTCGTTAGCGGCGCCGTGACTATCGTCAAACCCTTGCGCCGACTCCTCGTAGTCCGCGCCATGACCGTCGGCCGACACATCAGCCAGCCCGTCGTAATCCGCGGCGCTGGAGTCCGTAAAGTCCTGGTCTGTGACGTCCTGTGCCGATCCGGCGGGCGGTGCTGCGGGCATAGTAGCGGGCGATGTCACCCCGCCATCCGCTGTGGGCAGCTCCTGGGTGACATCGGGTCCGGCCGTTCTGGCCGTCGCCACGTCACCGGCCACATGCGCTCCTCAAGTCCGCCGTGTCAACAAGTCTATCGGTGGACCAATCGGGAACTGCCCAGCTGGAGTACGTTGCGTCACACCGGAAGCAGCGATCGGACCGTCAGCCCGGGCAACTTTGCCCGGCCAGCAAGGAATTCCAGCTCGAGCAAGACGACCACGCCAGCCACTTCGGCACCTGTCAGCCGGACAAGTTCGGCGGTAGCCGCTGCGGTCCCGCCGGTGGCCAGCACGTCATCGACGATCAGAACCCGATCCGAGGCGTCAAACGCATCGGTATGCACCTCGAGCGTGGCCGTGCCGTACTCGAGGTCGTAGGACTGCGCGTACGTCTCCCCTGGCAGCTTGCCGTGCTTGCGCACCGGCACAAAGCCGGCCTGCAGCGCCAGGGCCACCGGGGCGGCCAGGATGAAACCGCGCGCCTCGATCCCGGCGACTTTCGTCACGCCCTCGTACCCGGCCGCGAGCGCAGTGACCACCGAAGCGAACGCCTCGCCGTCGGCCAGCAGCGGTGTGATGTCCTTGAAGACAATGCCCGGCTGCGGGTAATCGAGGATGTCCCGGATGCTTGACTGGAGCAATCCGGTCACGTCCGTGCCGGGTCCTTCCCCGGTTGCCTGCTGACGCACTACCGCCGCTTCTTCTTGCCGCCTGGCCGCCGCTTCGCCGCCGGCCGGCGGACCGGCTGCTGACGTGATCCGGCCGCTCGGGGTATGCTCGCGCCTCGTGCCTGGCCGCTGCCTGCTGGCTGAGCGGCTGCCACGGCCTCTTCGTCGGCTATCTCCTCGTCAGGATCGACATCCTGGTCGACCAGATCGTCCGCCACCCCGCCAGATCTGACGGCGCCAGATTCCGGCACAGCGGTCCGGCGGCCCTCAGCGGCGAGCCCCGCTCTGGTAGTACCGCCGTTAGCCGCGCCGCCGTTAGCCGCGCCGCCATTAGCCGCACCGGCGCTCGACGCACTGCCTGCGCCGACCGCCGCGCCCGACTTGGCCGCGCGGCGCAACGCACCGCGGCCGCCGGCCGCGCGCAGCGCCACCTGCTTAGCTAGCTGCTTGTACTGAGGCTCCCGCTCTTTCAGGTCTGCCAGCACCGGCGTCGCGATGCAGATCGAGGAGTAAGTTCCGGACAGCATCCCGACGAACAGCACGAGCGACAGATCCTTGAGCTCGCCGTTGCCGAGCAGCAGGGTGCCGACGATCAGGATCGCGGTCACCGGCAGCAGTGCGGTGAGCGAGGTGTTGATGGACCGGACCAGGGTCTGGTTCAGCGCCAGGTTGGCCGCCTCGCTGTAGGTACTCTTCCGGGTGCCGAGAATCGGCGCCGTGTTCTCCCTGACCTTGTCGAACACGACGACGGTGTCATAGAGCGAGTAACCGAGAATGGTCAGCAAGCCGATGACGGTGGCGGGGCTGACCTGGAAACCGGTCAGCGCGTAAACCCCGACGGTGATCATGATGTCGTGCGCCAGCGCGATGAAGGCCGAGGCGGCCATCCGCCACTCGAACGCGATCGACAGGTAGATGACGATCACGATCAGGAACGCGATCAGGGCCTCGATCGCCTTCTGAGTGACCTGCGATCCCCAGCTTGCACCGACTGTCGTTACCGAGACCTTCTTGGCGGGAATGCCGAATGTCTTCGCCAGCGCGCCTTCGATCTTGATAGCCGTGCTCGTGGGCAGCTGGCCAGCCTGGACCTGCCAGAACGCCGCGTTACCATTAAATGGCTTTACCTCGGTCGCGCTCGCATTGAGGCCGCCGCCGTTGGTGACGATCTGCTCCAGCCTGGCCTGGCTTACGCCCGCTGCTGCCGGGACCGTCCACTCGGAGCCGCCCTTGAACTCGAGGCTGTAGTTCAGCCCGCGGAATCCCAGTCCGAGCAGGCTGACGACCACGATGCAGCCGGAGATGAAGTACCAGAGTTTCTTCCGGCCGACGAAGTCGACGGAGACCTCGCCGCGGTACAGCCGCCCGGTCAGGTTGCCCAGCCGCGACATCACGCCTCCCTGGTGGTGGTCGAGGTCCGGGGGGTGGTCGACGTCCGGGTGGTCGAGGACGCGGTGCCGACGGCCGGCCGCTGGCCACCGCGCCATGGCGCCCGCGCGCCGAGCCTGGCCGGATCAAGGCCGGACAGCCGGTGCCCCTGGCCGTAGAACTTGGTCCTTGCCAGCAGCGTGATCATCGGCTTAGTGAACAGGAACACCACCAGGACATCGACGAGCGTGGTCAGGCCCAGCGTGAACGCGAAGCTCCGGACGTCCGACGCGGACAGGATGTAGAGCAGCAGCGCAGCTAGGAACGACACGGTGTCCGATACCAGGATCGTCCGCCTGGCCCGTACCCAGCCACGCTCCACCGCGGCTCGCAGCGACTTGCCCTCGCGCACCTCGTCGCGCAGTCGCTCGAAGTAGACGATGAACGAATCGGCCGTGATTCCGATGGCGACGATCAGCCCGGCGATGCCGGCCAGGCTAAGGGTGAACGCCTCATACTTCGACAGCAGGATGACCGACAGGTAGGAGACCGACGCCGCGATCGCCAGGCTGAGCACCGAGACCACGCCGAGACCGCGGTAGTACAGGAACGAGTAGATCACCACGAGCAGCAGACCGACCATCGCCGCAAACAGCCCGGCCGACAGCTGGTCGGCGCCCAGCGACGCGGACACCGACGAGGTGTAGAGGTTGTGGAACGAGAGCGGCAGGCTGCCGTACTTGAGCACGTCGGCGAGCGTGGTCGCCTGCGACTGACTGAATCCGCCGGTCCCCCCGTTGATCTGCCCGCTGGTGGAAATCGGGCTGGTCACCTGTGGCGGCGAGCCCTGCAGCACCCCGTCGAGCACGATGGCCAGGTAATCCAGGGGCGATGTCGCGGATTGAGTGGTCTTGTTGTAATAGGCGGTCGACATCGTGGTCGTGAGCGCGCCGAGGGCGTTGGCTGCCGGGCCCTTGACGCCGAAGGTGACCACCCAGCCGGTCTGCTGATCGACCGCCTGCACGCCGGTCAGGTCGCTGCCCTGCACGACGGCCGAACTCAGGGCGTACTTCTCCCACCCGACACCGGGCGCTTTGAAGCAGGTGACAGTCTGCACCTTCGGGTTGTCCCAGGCGTTCGGGACGCCGCGGTAGATCTGCTGCTTCCAGCCTTGCTTGGCAGTGCAGTTGAGCTCGTCGAACAGCTTCACCGTGGCCGGTTTGAGCAGAGCAGGGTCGCCGCTTCCGTCCGCGGTCGTGGACAGCGTGGCCTTACCGGTGGCTGGAGTGCCAGAGCTAGCCGACGCAGCCGGTGAACTCGATGCTGACGTGCCCGGCGACGGCGTCGAACTCGCGCTGGCCTGGCCGGCGCCGGCTGCCTTGCCCGAGCCGCCGGACGAGGAAGGGCTGGGCGATGCGGACGCACTGGCCGATGCGGACGCACTGGCCGATGCTGACGACGACGGGCTCGACGACCCCGAACCCGTCTTGGGCGCTGAGGAGGCCGACGGCGCCGGCGTGGCTCCGCCAGTGGTGGTGTTCGGCGCCATGAGCAGCACCTGCCGCAGCCGCAGCAGAGCCGTCTCGCCGACCAGCGTGGCGACCTTCTGCGCACCGGCGCCGGGCACCGACACGACGATCTCGTTCGTCCCCTGCTGGACCACGGACGAGCCGGTGAGGCCGGTGGCCTCGACCCGGTTGGTCATGATCTGAATCGCCTTGGACATCTCGCCCTGGTTGGGCGTCCCGCCATGCGGCGGGACGGCCTTCAGCGTCACGGACGTGCCGCTGGACAAGTCGAGCCCCAGGCCGACCTTGAAGCTCTTGTGCCAGTCGGCCGGCTTGATGATATTGCCGCCGAGCACGCTGGCCAGCATCACGATAAGCAGCACAACAAGGGCGGTCAGGTACCGCCCCGGATGGGAGGTTGAGGCGCTTCGGGGTGCCACGGTGCCTTTGTCTCTCGTTAGGCCGGTATTGCGCGCCAGTACGACGCACTCAAGCGGCGCGGCTCAATGCTAGCGCTGCGACTAAAAGGCGAGGTCGCTGCGATTGTCCGACCTCCCTGACGTGCCGTCGCCGTTCAGGTCGGGACCGCTCTGGCCGGCACCGGAGTCAGGCTCGGTCTCGCCGAAGGCCGGCATCGTCTGGGCCACGCCGTCGGGCTCGTCGTCGGGCACGACGGCCGCGATGGCCTGCCGCAGCATCTTGATCCGGATGCCTGGAGCGACCTCAAGCATGACGTTGCGGTCGTCGCTCTCGACCACGGTCCCGAATACCCCGAACGTGGTACGAACGCGGGAGCCGTCCACTACCTGGCGCTGGGTGTCCTGCGTGGCGCGCTGGCGCCTGCGCTGCGACCGGAACATGAAGTACATCATGACCGCGAAGATCACGATGATGATCAGCAGCGAGCTGTTGCTGCCGGTACTTGACTTGGTCGCCGCAGCGGCGGCGGCGAGAATCTGTGTCCCCATCGAGGGGCATCCTTCCGATTAGTCCTGGCCCGGGCGGCCAGCATGCTGACCTGCACCAGGTCGTGCGGGCCGGGTGGCAGCGCCGAAGTGGCGTGTTTTGAACCAACTGCCGCAGTGTAGCGGCGCGCACGCCGCGCACCCAACAGGCTACGGCCTCCGGCGAGTGATCGTGACCAGCCTGCGATCCGCTACGACGGTCCTGGCCAGGTCACGAGCCTGCAGTCAGCCGAAAAGTGTCGGCGCGCTCTCTCCGCCGTCATCCTCCTGACTTGCCCACTCGATCATAGTGCCAGCCCGCCGCATCCAGGCGGTCTGCCGTGGCACCTGCAGACCCAGGTGCTGCCAGGCAGCCGGGGTCGCCACCCTGCCGCGCGGGGTGCGGACCATCAGTCCGGCACGGACCAGGAACGGCTCTGCGACGACCTCGACGGTCTCAGCCTCCTCGCCGACTGCTACCGCGAGAGTCGACAAGCCAACCGGCCCGCCGCCGAATCTGCTCACCAGCGCGCCCAGCACGGCGAGATCGAGCCGGTCAAGACCGCTCTCATCGACCTCGTACAACTCCAGCGCCGCGCGGGCGCAGTCCCTGCTCACCACCCCGTCGCCGCGTACCTCAGCGAAGTCCCGCACCCGGCGCAGCAGCCGGTTGGCGATCCGCGGCGTGCCGCGTGACCGGCCGGCGATCTCGTCCGCGCCGTCGTCCCGCAAGGCCACCCCGAGCAGGCCCGCGGAGCGGCGCACGATAATACCCAGCTCCTCCGGCTCGTAGAAGTCGAGGTGCGCGGTGAATCCGAACCTGTCTCGCAGCGCGGCAGGCAGCAGGCCAGCCCTGGTCGTCGCGCCAACTAGCGTAAAAGGGGCGATATCGAGCGGAATCGCGGTCGCGCCGGGCCCCTTGCCGATGACCACGTCGACCCGGAAGTCTTCCATGGCCAGGTAGAGCATCTCCTCGGCCGGCCGGGCCACGCGGTGGATCTCGTCGATGAAGACGACTTCGCCCTCGGTCAGGGTTGACAGGATGGCAGCCAGGTCCCCTGCTCGCTCTATCGCCGGACCGCTGGTGATCCGCAGCGGCGCGCCCAGCTCAGCCGCGATGATCATGGCCAGTGTGGTCTTGCCTAGCCCGGGCGGGCCGGAGAGCAGCACGTGATCTGGCACCCGGCCGCGCCGCAGCGCGCCTTCCAGGACAAGGGACAGCTGCTCACGGACGCGGTTCTGGCCGATCAGCTCGCTCAGCCGCTTCGGCCGCAGCGCTCCCTCGATGACCCGGTCGTCGGCATCGGCCAGGGCGGACACGACCCGGTCCCGGCTGGCGCTGCCACCCTCGGCTTCATGCCCGTCGCCAAGGCCACCGCCGGTGGCGGACCCTCCGACAGGCAGTCCGGGCCGGCCGGAGTGCCCGTCACCGAGCGCTCCGGACCCAGTCATGGCCGTCCCAGCACGCGCAGCGCGGCGCGCAGCGCCACCGAGACTTCCACCTCGGCCGGCGTGTCGCCGCCTGGCGCCGCCAGCTCCGCCTCGACGGCCGAGATCGCCTGATCGGCCTCCCGGGCCTGCCAGCCGAGGCTGACCAGGCCCGCCCGAACCTGGTCACGCCACTGCGGCGCGGCGGCGGCCGGACCGCGAGCCTGCCCGCCGCCCGCGTCGGCGGGTGCGCCGAGCCGCCCGGCAAGCTCGAGCACGATGCGCTGCGCCCCCTTGCGGCCGATGCCGGGAACCGAGGTCAGGGTGGCCAGGTCCTCGCTCGCGACGGCGCGCCGCAGCGCGTCCGGCGTCAGCACTGCCAGCATGGCCTGGGCCAGCCGGGGCCCGACGCCGGTCGCGGTCTGCAGTAGCTCGAAAGTGTTCCGCTCGTCATCGCTGGCGAAGCCGTACAACGTCAGCGAATCCTCACGGACGACTAGTGAGGTCGCCACCCGCGCCCGCTCGCCGGTCCGCAGCCCGGCCAGGGTGCCAGGGGTGCACTGGACCATCAGACCGACCCCGCCGACGTCGATGACCGCTCCTTCTGGCGCTATGGCGGCGACGGGTCCGGTTACGTGCGCGATCATCGGATACCTCCAGCGGCTCGCACGGCTGACTGATGACGGTCGGCCACAACCTGCTGCTGTTGCGCCAGCCGGGCGTGGGCGCTGCCCCGCCATAGGTGGCAGATGGCCAGCGCCAGCGCGTCCGCGCTGTCAGCTGGGCGTGGCGGGTCGGGCAGCCGCAGCAGCCTGGTCACCATCTCGGTGACCTGCTGCTTGCCGGCCCGGCCGCTGCCGGTGACCGCGGCCTTGACCTCGCTCGGGGTGTGCAGCGCCACCGGAATCCCGCGCCGCGCCGCGCACACGATCGCCACCGCCCCGGCCTGCGCGGTGCCCATCACCGTCCGGACATTGTGCTGGCTGAAGACGCGCTCGACCGCGACCGCATCCGGCTGGTGCCGGTCCAGCCAGCGGCACAGCTCGGCTTCCAGGGCCAGCAGCCGGAGGCCGATCTCGTCGCCTGCGGGCGTCCGCACAACGTCCGTGCCAATCAGGTGCAGCGCGCGGCCTGGTGCGCCCTCGATTACCCCGAGACCGCACCGGGTCAGGCCGGGATCGACGCCGAGCACCCGCATCCCGTCACCATCCTGCCTGACACGCCGCGAACAACGCGATCACCGGGAACGCCGCGATCACCGGGAACGCTGCGAACATCTGTTCGGCCAGCACGTTACCGGGTCTCGCGCCCGCCCGGGCGGCGGCGCGCTGGTAGCGCCCGGAACTGTCCGCCGGGCTTTCTCAGTGATATCCGCGGAAAAAGCCAGGCGCGCAGCTGGCAAGCGCGGAAGCATGCTGGCCCGGCCGGCTAGAAGTCATGCAGCATGAAGGCCGGGCGGCCGCCGAACGCGCCGTCCAGGGCGGAGTCAGCGGCCTCGGCGCCGCCCTGGGCGAGGCCCGCCCGGCGCAGGGTGCTGATGGGCACGCCAGCGTAGAGCGCCGCCAGGCCGCGCGAACCCAGTCGCAGCGCCGGATCGCGCCCGGCCATCCGAACGTGGCCGGCTGGGCTGGCCGAGCGAGCCGAGGCGACTGAGCCGAGCGAACCGACTGAGCCGAGCGAACCGAGCGAACCGACTGAGCCGAGCGAACCGAGCGTCCCGCTGCCACCGCTGACCTCCAGCTGCCAGCGGCCCGCATTGCCAGGCAGCGCGTCGTCTGCCAGCTCTAGCTGGACTGATACCTCGACCGAGGCCGGGAAGCCGCGTGCCGCGATGGCGGCAGGAGCGTCGATGATGCGGAGCATCCAGGGCCATACCTGCCGGACACCGACGCCGGGCTCCCTGGTCAGCCACCCGATCGGGTCGTCGGGCGCAAGGCAGGCGCGCACCTGGTCGGCCATGGTCGCGTGCGAGCCGACGAGCCGCCAGAATGCCCTGGCTGTCGACGCAGATGCCGCGGCCAGCAGGTCGACCCGGATGTTGTCGTGTCCCTCGCCCCAGCGATAGGTCAGGAACCCGTCGTCGGCCAGATAGGCAAAGCGATCACTATCGTCCAGCCAGGTCGCGAGGAAACCCTGATCATGCGTGGCCGCACCGCGATCGCGCAGCGCCCCGTAGACCTGGCCCAGGGTCTCGGCCACGGCCGCAGCGTCCGCGGCGGTGGCCCGCCGCAGGCCCGCCGGCGCATCTGCGCGCTCCCCGGCACCGGCGTTCGCCGCCGGGTCGGGCACGAGCAAGCCGGCCAGCGAGCCCATCGGCACGGTCGTCTCGTACCGGCCGCCTGCCGTCTCCCAGCCCAGTGAGCGGTACAGCGGCGCCGTCGCCGGGTACAGCGCGGACACCGGATAGCCGCCCCGGGCGATGTCCGCCACCAGTTCGGTCATCAGCGCCCGGCCAACGCCGCGGCTCCGGTACTCCGGGGCTACCTTGACTCCCGCCACGCCGGCCATCGGCATGGATCTGCCGTGCCACCACTGCCGCATCGGATGGAAACGGGCACTGCCCACCAGCCGCGGTCCGTCGAAGGCACCCAGAATCTGGCCGGCCCCGATACTTCGCTGGGTGCTCGCGATCAGCGAAGCCCGGCGGGCGGGCGGAATCGGGCCGAACGAGCGAAGGTGCAGGTCTAGCTCGGCCTCCAGGTCGTCGGCCAGCTCAAGCCGCCGGACCGCGATGCCACTCAGTCGCGCCTCCCGGCCCGTTCCCGCCTTGTTGCTTCCCCGGCCCGGCTCATCCGATCTTTTCCATGATGTCATCGGAGACCGAGTAATTGGCGTACACGTCTTGCACGTCGTCGGAGTCCTCGAGGGCCTCGACCAGCCTGAACACCTTCCTCGCGTTGTCCTCGTCCAGGTCGACCTCGACCGAGGGCAGGAAGGGGCGTTCGGCCGACTCGTAGTCGAGCCCGGCGTCCTGCAGCGCCGTGCGCACCGCCACCAGGTCGCCAGGCTCGCTGATCACCTCGAACGACTCGCCCAGGTCATTGACTTCCTCGGCGCCCGCGTCCAGCACCGCGGTCAGCACGTCGTCCTCGGTGACGCTGCCGGCTTTCGGCACGATAACCACCCCGCGCCGGCTGAACAGGTAGGAAACCGAGCCTGGGTCAGCCATCGAGCCGCCATTGCGGGTAAAGGCGACCCGGACGTCGGATGCGGCCCGGTTCCGGTTGTCGGTCAGGCACTCGACCAGGACGGCCACGCCACCCGGCGCGTAGCCCTCATAGGTAACCGACTCGTAGGCCGCGCCGCCAGCCTCGAGCCCGCCGCCGCGCCGGATCGCGCGGTCGATGTTCTCGTTCGGCACCGAGCTCTTCTTGGCCTTCTGCACGGCGTCGTACAGGGTCGGGTTGCCTGCCGGGTCGGGTCCGCCGCTGCGGGCGGCGACTTCCACGTTCTTGATCAGCTTGGCGAACAGCTTGCCGCGACGGGCGTCAACCACCGCCTTCTTGTGCTTGGTGGTTGCCCACTTGGAGTGGCCGCTCATGCCGGATCCCTCACCATGTCGACGAACATCTTGTGAATACGCCAGTCCGGGGTGAGCTCGGGATGGAACGAGGTGGCGAGCGCCCGACCCTGACGAACCGCGACGATCCTACTCGTGCCGGGGTCGGTGGCGAGAATCTCGACAGCGGGCCCGACCTCGTCCACCCACGGGGCACGGATGAAGACGGCACGGTACGGGGGCCCGTCGATGCCCTTGACGTCGAGATCGCGCTCGAAGGAGTCCACCTGGCGGCCGAAGGCGTTCCGCCGGACCGTCATGTCGATCCCGCCCAGCGTCTGCTGGCCGGCAGCGGGATCGGGCAGCCGGGCGGCCAGCATGATCAAGCCAGCGCAGGAACCGAACACGGGCATGCCATCGGCGATGCGCTTTCGCAATGGCTCGGCGAGGCCGAAGATGTCGATCAGCTTCCAGATCGTCGTCGACTCCCCGCCGGGGATGATCAGGCCGTCGACCCGGTCGAGCTCCTCTGGCCGGCGCACTGCCGTCGGCGTCGCGCCGCATGCGCGCAGCGCGCGCATGTGCTCGGCGACATCACCCTGCAGCGCGAGCACCCCGACCGAAGGTGCCGCCAGACCGGGCTGACCCGCCAGACCGGGCTGACCCGCCAGACCGGTCAGCCCAGTCACCATCCGCGGCCGGCGTAGCGCTGCTCTGGCGCGAGCGTGTCCAGGTTGATGCCGACCATCGGCTCGCCGAGACCGCGGGATACCTTCGCGATCACGTCCGGGTCGTCGTAGAAGGTGGTTGCCTTCACGATCGCCGCCGCCCTCGCAGCCGGGTCACCAGACTTGAAGATGCCTGATCCCACGAACACCCCGTCGGCTCCGAGCTGCATCATCATGGCTGCGTCGGCCGGCGTGGCCAGGCCGCCGGCGGTGAAGAGCACGACCGGGAGGCGGCCGGCCGCGGCGACCTCAGCGACCAGCTCGTAGGGCGCCTGCAGCTCCTTGGCCGCCGAGTACAGCTCTTCCGGCGACAGCGTCGTCAGCTTGCGGATCTGTGACCTGATCGCGCGCATGTGCGTGGTGGCCTCGATCACGTTGCCGGTGCCGGCCTCGCCCTTGGACCTGACCATCGCGGCGCCCTCGGTGATGCGGCGCAGCGCTTCGCCCAGATTGGTCGCGCCGCAGACGAAGGGCACGGTGAAGTCCCACTTGTTGACGTGATGCGCCTCGTCGGCAGGCGTCAGCACCTCCGACTCGTCGATGTAGTCGACGCCGATGGCCTGCAGCACCTGCGCCTCGACGAAGTGGCCGATCCGGCACTTGGCCATGACCGGGATGGACACGGCGGCGATGATGCCGTCGATCATGTCCGGGTCGCTCATCCGCGCCACGCCGCCCTGGACCCGGATATCGGCCGGGACACGTTCCAGCGCCATCACCGCGACGGCGCCAGCGTCCTCGGCGATCTTGGCTTGCTCTGGCGTGACGACGTCCATGATCACGCCGCCCTTGAGCATGTCGGCCATGCCCCGCTTGACCAGGCTCGTGCCTTTCTGCGGCTGCCCGGCTGGCACTGCCCCGGCACCGCCGCCGGAGCGCTCGGAACGTTCTGCTGCATTCTGGATGGACACGGCATACCTCACTTCAGCTGCTGACGGTGATCGCGATAGCAGGCGGTGCGCAGCGCGCGGCCCGCAAGCTGCGCGGCGATGCCGGAAATCCCGGTTCGCGCTGATAGCACTTCCCGGCACTGCAGGAAAGTGCTTCTATCCTCGCCCACAAATAACGATAGCAATTGTTGCCGTCCGGCGGCGCAGGACGGGAGCCCGGCAGCGCAGGACGGGAGCCCGGTGGCCAGGCCAGCCCGGCTATCCGGTCAGGTGCGGCAGGTCAGCGCCGCGGCCGCCAGTCTCAGCGGCAAGCACCAGCGAGTCGTCGATCTCGAAGAACTCAGGATCCGGCGCCCGGCCCGCCAGCCGGAATATGCGCGCCAGCCAGCGCAGGCGCGCAGCCTGAGTAGCGGCCACCGCGTCGTTGTAAAACTTGCGGGCCAGGAACACCTGATGCGCAGCGCTCTCCAGCTCGGTGAGCAGTTCCTCAGCGCCCTCCCGGCCGGCGAGCAGAGCGCGGAAGTCCGGCTGGCTGAAGACCGCTCGCAGCGCCCTGGTGAGGTCACTTTCGGCCAGCTCGCGGCCGGATTCGGGAGACCGGGCATCATGCGCGGCGCCGGCCAGCAGCACGCTGGTGGCCGGATCCAGCAGTCCGGAGGATGCCAGCTCCAGCGCTGTCGAGCTGCGCCGGACCAAGGCGGCGTCCAGCGCGAAGCGCGCCGCCTCCAGCCGGGCGTGCAGCCGGTCCAGGCGGCCGGCCCGCCAGGAGATGTAAACCCCGATCATGGCCACCACGGCGATGACGATGATGCCGGTCAGCAATGTCATAGCGCGACAGCCACCCGCCCCGCGGCCGGCGCGACGGCCTGGTAGACGCGGACCACGTCCCGTGCGACCACGGACCAGTCGAACTCGCGGACCGCGACCGAGGCAGCGGCCGCGAGCCGAGCCCGGCGGGCTGGGTCGTCCAGCAGCCGCGCGGCCGCCGCTGCCAGTCCAGCCGCGTTCCCGGTCTCGAACAGTTCGCCAGCCTCGCCGCCACGCAGCACCTGGCGGAATGCCTCCAGGTCACTCGCCACGATAGGGGCGCCGGCGGCCATCGCCTCGACCAGCACGTAACCGAAGCTCTCGCCGCCGGTGTTGGGCGCGCAGAACACGTCGACCGAGTGCAGCATCTTGATCCGGTCGGCGTCGCTGACCTGGCCAAGCAGCACCACCCGGGGCTGCAGCGGGCGGGGAACCTGGTCTAGCACCTCGCCAGGATCGCCGCGGCCGGCGATCAGCAGCCGCAGCCCCGGCCGGTCCGGCGCCATCATGGTGAACGCGGCGAGCAGTATGTCCAGGCCCTTGCGCGGCTCGTCCATCCGGCCAAGGAAACCGAGAGTTCCGCCAGTGCCGGGGAATCCCGGCAGCGGCTCTGCCTTCTCGTACCGGCCGACATGCACGCCGTTAGGAATCAGCACGGCGTCCCCGCCAAGGTGCTCGACCAGGGTGTTCCTGGCCGCCTCGGCGACCGCTATGCGGCCGCTGATCTTCTCCAGCGCCGAAGCCAGGATCGGCTGGGCGGCGTGCAGCGCGCGCGACCGTGGCAGCGCCGCGTGCAGGGTGGCCACGATCGGGCCGTCGGCCACCCAGCAAGCCAGCAGGGAAAGGCTCGGCGCGGCGGGCTCGTGCACGTGCAGCACGTCGAAATCGCCGTCCTTCAGCCAGCGCCGGACCCGGCTGGCGGACAGGAAGCCGAACGCCAGCCGCGCTACCGAGCCGTTGTAGGGAACCGGCACGGCCCGGCCGGCCGGCACCACGTAGGGCGGCAAGACGGCGTCGTCGTCGGCCGGGGCGATCACCGAGACCTCGTGGCCCATTTCCATGAGCGCCTCGGCCAGCCCGCTGACGTGCTCGCGCACGCCGCCGGGCACCTCCCAGGTGTAGGGACACACCATGCCGATCCTCATAGCGCGTCCTGATTTGCCAGCTGCCCGTTACCGATGGCGCGCTCGCGGGCGGCGGCCTGCCGCTGCGGATCGAGGTCGGACACGAACACCGGCTGCAGCATGTGCCAGTCCTGTGGATGCTCGCGGATCCCGTCCTCGAAGAACCTGGCCACCTCCTGCATCATGGCCGCGACTTGCTCCTTGCGAGAGGGCAGCGCCGGCACTGGTATCTCCCGGCCGATGCGCACGCCCCAGCCGTCGCCGTTGAACCACAAGATAGCCGGCATCAGGGCCGCCCCGGTCTGCACGGCCAGGGCGGCTGACCCCGGTTGCATCATGCACTTCTCACCAAAGAAATCGACCTCGATGCCGGTACCGGTGACATCCCGGTCCGCCACCAGGACCACGACCTTGCCCGCGCGCAACCGCTGCGCGAGGATGCCGAAGGGCCTCGCTCCCCCGCTGGCGGGCAGCACTTCCATGCCCAGGCCCTCGCGGAAGGCGACGAACTTCTCGTACACCGACTCGGGCTTCAGCCGCTCCATGACGGCTGTGATGGAGCCTGCCCCCTTGGCCATGATCCAAGCGCCGGCCTGGTCCCAGTTCCCCATGTGCGGGAGCGCGAAGACGACGCCCCGGCCCTGCGCCAGGAACCCGAAGGCCTCGTCGAACGGGCCTTCGGCGGACATGCCCTCGATCAGCCGGTCGACCGGCATCACCGGCAGCCGGAACACCTCCAGCCAGTACCGGGCGTAGGAGCGCATGCTCTGGCGGGAGACCGCCCGCAGCACCTTACCGTCGACGTCCTGGCCAAGTACCCGCACCAGGTTGGCCTCGAGCTGGCGGACCAGCCGGCCTTGCCGCCGCCAGGCCAGGTCGCCGAAGAACTGAAAGCCGCGCTGTGCCCACGGCTCAGGCAGCTTGCAGACCACGCTCCAGCCCAGGCCGTAGCCGGTTGCTATCAGCCGTTCCCGCAGTCCAGCCATGCCTAATCCTCTCGGTCCGCAGGCCGGCGGTCACCGGTGGCCACGGCAACGGAGCCGGAGTCCGGCTGGCTCCCGGCGGCAGGGGTCTCCGCCGCCGACCGGCGCGCCGCCAGGACTCGCTGGCCGAAGGTGAAGGTACTGGCTGCCGCCAGCAGCCAGAGACCGATGGCGAGGACATACGGTACGCCAAGCCCGGCGAGGCCGGCGGCAACTAGCCCGATGAGCAGCCGTTCGGTCCGTTCTGCGAAACCGACGTCGCAGCGCAGCCCGAGGCTCTCGGCGCGGGCCTTGGCATAGGACACCAGCGCCCCGGTGACCAGGCAGAACACCGACACCCCGGCCAGCAGCTTGTCGTGCCCGCCGAGCACGAACCAGGCCGCCAGGCCGGCGAACACCGCCGCGTCCGCTACCCGGTCCATGGTCGAGTCCAGGAACGCGCCGAACTTTCCTGTCGTGCCCTTGATCCTGGCCAGCGTGCCGTCGAGCATGTCGGTGAGCACGAAGCCGGTGCAGACCATCACGCCGGCGAACAGGTGGCCCGTGGGAAACAGCGACAGCGCGCCTGCTGACATGCCGATCGTGCCGATGATGGTGAGCGCGTTCGGCGTCACCGGCGTCTTGGCCAGGATCTGGCCGACCGGTGTCAGCACGCGGGCAATAGCTGGCCGCAGGACTTTGAGCATGGCGGCTTGATCCTACTGGCGGGCGCGGCCGCGCGAGCGCCCGCTCGGCCCCTGGCGCATGCCCGCTCGTCCCCGACTCCGGTCAGCGCGGGTGCCCCGGCGCCGGCCGGAGCCTGGCCGAGTGCTAATCAATGCGGTAGGGGGTCTTGTGAACACCGACAAGCAGGTAAAGGCTGAGCGTGCGGCATCCGGCCGTAGGGCAACAAGAAGTCAGCTCCGGACGCGGCCGGCACCGGCAACACCGAACCGGGCAACAGCAGAAGGCGGAACAGGGCAAGAACCTAACTCAGCGCTCAGGAGGCGATGCGGATGGCGGACAAAACTCACGCAACAGGGGCCGCCGGCCGGACATCAGCGGCCGGCCAGCCTGCAAGCGTGCGCAACGTGGTGCTGGTCGGCCACTCGGGAGCAGGAAAAACCACGCTGGCCGAGGCCCTGCTGGTCTCGACCGGCACGATCCAGCGCGAGGGCCGGGTCGAGGAAGGTACCACCACCAGCGACTTCGATGAGGTCGAGATCCGCCAGGGGCGCTCGGTCAACCTGACGCTGGTGCCATTCGTGCACGAGGGCATCAAGGTGAACCTTCTCGACACGCCCGGCTACGCCGACTTCACCGGCGACTTGCGAGCCGGACTGCGCGCGGCGGACGCAGCCCTCTTCACCGTCTCGGCAGCCGATGGCATCGACGGCCTGACTCGGATGCTCTGGGAGGAGTGCGCTGCCGTCGGCACGCCGCGAGCCGTCGTGATCACCAAGATCGACCATCAGCGCGGCGACTTCGATGAGGCACTGGCTGCCTGCCGGGCGGCGTTCGGTGACTCGGTTGCGCCGCTCTACCTGCCAGTCTCCGACGGTCAGGGCGCCGTGCAGGGCCTGATCGGCCTGCTGTCCCAGCGGTTCTACGACTACTCGGGCGGCCAGCGGTCGGACGCCGACATCCCCGGCAGCCAGGCCGACCGGGTCGATGAGGCGCGCGGCTCGCTGATCGAGGCCATCATCCAGGAGAGCGAAGACGAGTCGCTGATGGACTCCTACCTCTCCGGCGCCGACCTCGACGTCAAGGGCCTCATCGAGGACCTGGAGAAGGCGGTGGCGCGCGGCAGCTTCTACCCGGTACTCGCCTCCGCGGCCCCGCACCACATCGGCATGGAAGAACTGCTCGAGGTCATCACCCAGGCGTTCCCGTCCCCGGCTGAGCACCCGATGCCGGCCGTGACCACGGCCGACGGCAAGCCGGTGAGCGGCCTAGAGTCCGATCCGGATGGGCCGCTGCTTGCCGAGGTCGTCAAGACCACATCCGACCCGTACGTGGGCCGGGTCAGCCTGGTCCGGGTGTTCTCCGGCACGCTCCGGCCGGACGCCGTCGTGCACGTGTCCGGCCACGGCCGCGCGGCCAGCGGGCACGCGGACCACGACGAGGACGAACGAGTAGGCGCGATCACCTCACCGCTCGGAAAGCAGCAGCGGCCGATGCCGAGCTGCGCGGCCGGCGACATCTGCGCGGTGGCCAAGCTCGCCACGGCGGAGACCGGCGACACGCTCTCCGACAAGGAGAAGCCGCTGCTGATGGAGCCCTGGGCGATGCCCGAGCCGCTGCTGCCGGTCGCGATCCAGGCCAAGTCCAAGGCCGACGAGGACAAGATGTCCCAAGCTCTGGCCCGGCTGGTAGCCGAGGACCCGACGCTGCGGCTGGAAAACAACGCCGAGACCCACCAGCTCGTCCTCTGGTGCATGGGCGAGGCCCATGCCGACTTGGCGCTGGACCGGCTGTCCAGCCGCTACGGCGTGGCAGTCGAGCAGGTCGAGCTGCGCGTGCCGCTGCGCGAGACGGTGGCGGGCAAGGCCCAGGGCCTCGGCCGCAACGTCAAGCAGTCGGGCGGTCACGGCGAGTACGGGATCTGCAGCGTCGAGATCGAGCCGCTCGGTTCCGGCGGCGGGTTCGAGTTCGTCGACAAGATCGTCGGCGGCGTGGTCCCGCGCCAGTTCATCCCGTCGGTCGAGAAGGGCGTCCGGGCCCAGATGGAACAGGGCGTGGTCGCCGGTTACCCGATGGTCGACATCAGGGTCACGCTGTTCGATGGCAAGGCGCACTCGGTGGACTCCTCCGACATGGCGTTCCAGAAGGCGGGGCGCGCGGCACTCAGGGATGCCGCCGCCAAAGCGCACGTGCTCTTGCTGGAGCCGGTCGACGAGGTTTCGGTGCTGGTCGCCGACGACTACGTCGGCGCCGTCATGTCCGACCTGTCCTCGCGCCGCGGCCGTGTACTCGGCACCGAGCCGGTAGCCGGCGGGCGCACGCTGGTGCGAGCAGAGATCCCCGAACTCGAGGTGACCCGGTACGCCATCGATCTGCGCTCGATGTCGCACGGCACTGGCTCGTTCACCCGAAGTTACCTGCGGTATGAGCCGCTGCCGTCGCACCTCGCGGAGAAGGTGGCAGCGGCCGAGAAACCCTGATCCCAGGCTCGCTAAAAGGGCTCGATGGTGCCTGGCCCCGTACTAGCCCGTTACCTCAGGTTCGGGGTTGCGGGGTCAGGCAGCGGGCCACGCGTCGGCCACGACGACGCGGGTGTCGGCGAGAAGTTGCGGCAGAACCTTGGTGCGGCCGACCACCGGCATGAAGTTGGCGTCGCCGCCCCAGCGCGGCACCACGTGCTGATGCAGGTGCGCGGCGATGCCGGCCCCGGCCACCCCGCCCATGTTCATGCCGATGTTGAAGCCCTGCGCCGCCGACGCGTCGCGCAACGCGATCATCGAGCGCTTGGTGAAGTCCGCGAGTTCGGCGGTCTCCGGCCCGGTGAGGTCGGTGTAGTCGGCGACATGACGGTACGGCACGACCATCAGGTGCCCGCTGTTGTACGGGTAGAGGTTCAGCACCGCGTAGACCTGCGCGCCACGAGCCACGATCAGCCCGTCCGCATCGCTCAGCTTCGGTATCTCGCAGAACGGGCACTCGACCGCGGTGGCGCCGGACGGCTTGCCCTCACCCTTGATGTAGGCAAGCCGGTGCGGCATCCACAGCCGCTGCAGCCCATCCGGCACGATCTGGTATGGCTCGTCCAGGACGCCATCCTGGCCGGCAGGGACGTCTCCCTCGTCCAGGCCGAGGTCCGCTGGCCCTGGCAGCTGATGGGGCACCGGCGTCAGACCTGGATCCGGCTGGCTACCGCGCCGGTGATCTCGGCAATCGCGTCGACGACCGGCACGCCGTTCTTCTGCTCGCCGGTGCGGTAGCGGAACGACACTGCCCCGGCAGCCACGTCGTCATCCCCGGCGAGCAGCATGTAGGGGACCTTCTGCCGCTGCGCGGTGCGGATCTTCTTCTGCATCCGGTCGTCGCTGGTGTCCACTTCGACCCGGATGCCGTGCTCACGCAGCCGGGTCGCGACGCTGAGCAGGTAATCCACGTGCGCGTCGGAGATCGGGATGCCGACCACCTGGACCGGGGCGAGCCAGGGCGGGAACGCGCCGGCGTAATGCTCGGTAAGGATGCCGAAGAAGCGCTCGATCGAGCCGAACAGCGCCCGGTGGATCATGTACGGACGCTGCCGGCTGCCGTCGGCGGCCTGGTACTCGATGCCGAACCGGCCCGGCTCCTGGAAGTCGACCTGCAGGGTGGACAGCTGCCAGCGCCGGCCGATCGCATCCTTGACGTGCACGTCGATCTTGGGCGCGTAGAACGCGCCCTCGCCCTCCGCGATGACGTACGGCAGGCCCGATTTGTCCAGCGCGTACTTCAGCGCGGCCTCGGCTCTGTCCCACTCCGAGATCTCGCCGACGAACTTCTCCGGCCGGGTCGACAGCTCGGCCTCGAACTGCGTCAGCCCGTAGTCGCGGAGCAGGCCCACCACGAAGTCGAGCAGGCTGGCCAGCTCCCCGTTGAGCTGATCGGGCGTGCAGAAGATGTGCGAGTCGTCCTGCGTGAAGCCGCGGGCCCTGGTCAGTCCGTGCACGACGCCGGACTTCTCATACCGGTACACGGTGCCGAACTCGAACAGCCGGAGCGGGAGCTCGCGGTAGGACCGGCCGCGGGAGGCGTAGATCAGGATGTGCATCGGGCAGTTCATCGGCTTGGGGTAGTACTTCGCGCCCTCCATCTCCATCGGCGGGTACATGCCTTCGGCGTACCACTCCAGGTGGCCGGACGTCTCGAACAGGTTCGACTTGGTGATGTGGGGGGTGTAAACGAACTCGTAGCCGGCCTGCTCGTGCCGCTGGCGCGAGTAGTCCTCCAGCGTCTTGCGGACGATGCCGCCCTTGGGGTGGAAGATGGGCAGCCCGCTGCCGATGTCGCTCGGGAAGCTGAACAGGTCGAGCTCAGCGCCTAGCTTGCGGTGGTCGCGCTTCTCGGCTTCCGCCAGCAGCCTGAGGTAGTCGTCCTGGGCTTCCCGGCTCGGCCAGGCGGTGCCGTAGATCCGCTGCAGTTGCGGGTTCTTCTCGCTGCCGCGCCAGTACGCGCCGCCGGTGCGCATCAGCCGGAAGGCCGGGATGTTCCTGGTCGCGGGCAGATGGGGGCCGCGGCACAGGTCCTTCCAGCGCTGCTCGCCGGTCTTGGCGTCCAGGTTGTCGTAGATCGTCAGCTCGGTCCCGCCAACCTCGACGGACTCCCCCGCGTCGGCTTGCCCGGCGCCACCCGGCGATACAGCCCCTGGCGGTCCGGCGACGCTGCCCTTCAGGCCGATCAGTTCCAGCTTGTACGGCTCTTCCGCCAGCTCAGCGCGCGCTTCGGCATCGGTGACGACGCGGCGGCTGAACTGCTGGCCCTCCTTGACGATCTGGCGCATCTTCTGCTCGATCGACTTCAGGTCCTCCGGCGTGAACGCCTCCGGCACGTCGAAGTCGTAGTAGAAGCCGTTCTCGATCGGCGGCCCGATGCCGAGCTTCGCCCGCGGGAAAAGGGCCTGCACGGCCTGTGCCAGCACGTGCGCGGTCGAGTGCCGGAGGATGGTCAGGCCGTCGGCGGAGTCGATCGCTACCGGCTCGACCCGGTCGCCATCCGCAAGGCGGCAGGTGAGGTCGCGGAGCTCACCGTTGACCCTGGCAGCGATGATGGCGGCGGCGGAGTCGCGGCCGGCCAGCGCCAGGCCAGCGGTAGTGCCCTCTTCCACCACGTGCTCGCTCCCGGCGAGTGTGATGTGAAGCTTGTCCGCAGGCACGTCTGGCTCCTTCTGGTGGTGATCGCGGCAGCCGGGCACGGCAGCCCGCAGCGCCAGGGCGAATGATTCGCCCTGGGCATGATGCTATCGGCGGCCCGGACCCGGCGCGGAGGCCGGCGTTAGTTCATCGGCGGGCTGCCCACCGGAGTCTGGCTGCCGCGGGCGACGGTGACAAGCGTGCCGTAGGTGAGGTACTTCCAGATGAACTTCGCGCTGTTCCAGGGCAGCTCGACGCAGCCAAGGCTCTGCGGCCAGCCGTAGGTAGCGCGGTTGAAGTAGTGGACCGCGTCGCCGCCGTAGAAGTACGACACGTAGTAGACCGGGTCGGCGTACTTGGTGCCGTTCGGGTTCGTGCCCTTCATGACCTGGTAGTAGTACTTCAGGTAGACCGGGGCCGTGCCGATCGCGGTCGGCGAGGCCGGGATCCCGGTGTTGGCCACGCTCCGCATGATCACCCTGCCGTCGTGCCAGACCGTGAGCTGCTCCGGGTTCCCCTCGCTGGCCACCGCGTAGGTGTAGCCATGCGTGTTGTCCTGGCCGGCCGCCACCGCCCGCAGGAGCGCCCCCCAGACCGCCCGGCCCGGAACGCCGTCGACCGCGAGACCCTGGTCTGCCTCAAAGGCCATGACCGCGCCCTTGAGCATGAGGCTGCTAGCGTCGCCGTTCTGCCAGAAGGCCCTGAGCCTGCGCGGGTAACCGGGCTGCCAGCTGTACGTCCCTTGCGGCGGGGAGTAGGCGGCGGCAATCTGGCCTGCCGCGTCCGACGCCGCCGGCACCGTAGCGCCCGGCGACGCGGTCCAGGTCAGCGGCAGGTAGCCGAGCTGGGCCAGCAACTCCGCCAGCCGACCGGTTTGATAGGTGCCGATCCTGAAGTCCAGCCTGGCTGACCTGGCGAGCAGGCTGCCGTGCGCGGACCGGACTCCGAGCTGCCCGCCGGGAATGATCACCCGGACGCGAGTCCGCTGGGCGAAGCCTCGCCTCGGCACGAATTCCAGCGTCGCGGTCCCGATGCCCTGCCAGCTCCCGGCCACATGCGGCTTGATCCGCGGCAGCGGGGAGTTCGCGGCCAGCGGAGCGGAGAACTGGATCTTGATGTCCGTCGCCCCGCTGACGCCGGTGGCGCTGCTGGCCGGAGTCTCCGACACCAGTTGCAGTGGCCCGGCGCTGCGCTGCGAGGACGGGCCAGTGCTCGGCTTGCTGCCGCCGGCGGCAGTCTTGCCGTTGCCTCCCGCCGACTGCGCCGACGCATGCGTGAGCGTGATCCAGACGCCGGCCACCAGCAAGAGCAGAATCACGCCGCCGAGTGCGACAATCCGCCCGCGCAGGTGCGTCAATGAGGACAACAGTGACTCCCTCGCTCGCCATCCATGCCCAGCGGTCGTTCGCGGGCGCTGATAAGGGCTACCTGACTTTTATCAGGACAACCCTTCTGCTCGACTTTAGATGGACGCAGGAGTTACCTGGACCGGGACAGGTAAAGAAACGGAAACAGGTTAGCGACCGGATCGCCAGGATAACGACAACACACCGCCCAGCACCGCGACGATGCGGTGCCGGGCGGTAGCTCATCCGGCGGCTCGCAGCCAGTCGGCCTGGGCAGCCGCTGGCCGGGCGCTGACCGTCAGCCCATTACCGTGACCAGGCTCCCGTAGGTCAGGTACGGATAGGCCCGCTCGGCCGCGGGGTAGGGAAGCTCGACGCAGCCGAGACTCTGCTGGTAGCCGTAGCCGGCGCGGGGGAAGTAGTGAACCGCGTCACCGCCGTTGAAGTAGGAAACGAACGAGACGGGGTCGGCATAGTGGCTGCCGTCCGGGTTAGTCCCCGACATGATCTGGTACCGGAGCCTCTCATACACCGGGAACGTGCCGTTCACCGTCGGCGAGACCGGGATGCCGGTGTTGGTGAGGCTGCGCAGGACCACATGCCCGTCGTGGTAGATCGTCAGCGTCTCCGGAAGTCGCTGGTCAGCGACCGCGTAGGTGTAGCCGTTCTGGTTCCGGTCGCCGTTCTGCTGTGCCCGGAACAGCGCGTTCCAGAGCCGGTTCGTGACGTTCCCGTCCACGGTCATGTTGTGCTGTGACTCGAACGCCATCACGGCACCGCGCAGGATCACGTTGGGCGAGTACGGAGTCCACATGCTCTGGAGCATCGACGGATAGCCGGGCTCCCAGTTGAAAGTACCGGCGGGCGGTGAGTAGGCCTGGCCGGCCGGGGTCGAGCTGGCCGGGTCCGCACTGGTCTGCGCGCTCGCCGTGCTCGTCGCGCCGGCTGTCGTCACCTCGAAGGTCATCGGCAGGTAGCCCTGCTCAGCGAGAAGCTCGGCAAGCGCCAGCTGCGGGTAACGGCCAGTAGTGAAATGTGCCGCCATCGGCGCGCTGAGCGCAACGCCGCCGGCTGACCTGATGCCGGTGCGGCCGCCAGGGATCTCGACGGTCACCCGGGTGGATTGCCCGAACGGAACCGACGGCGTGAACACCATCGAGTAGCCCTCAGTGCGCCAGGTTCCCGGCACACTCGGCTGGATCTGCGGGCGTGGCGAGTGTGCCGCGACCGGATCGGAGAAACTGATGGCGATCGGGGACGCACCGTCCACCCCGGTGCTCGCGGTCGCCGGGGTTATCGACGTCACGAGCATGGGACCACTTGGCGCGGCGGCGGCCTGCCGGGCGGTCGCCGGCTGCCGGCTGCGAGGCGATTGCGAGACCGCGTAGGCCGTACCCGCCGCGGCCACGGCGGCCACGGCGACCGCGACGACGACGATACGGCTGGCCGGCCCGCCGCTCTTGCGGGCTGGCGCGCTGGCCATGTCGGTCCCGCCAGCCTGATCGCCCTGATCGCCCGGCTCGCCGCTGTCAGGTGCCGGGCTACCTGCCGTCCCGCCTGTGCCGGGCTCACTGCTATCTGGCTGCTTACCGGACCGCCCCGCTCTGAACACGCCTAATCCCCCGTCCCATAGCACGATCAGCCGGGCAGTTCTGCTGCGACCCTGATTGCGTGCCATTACCGTCACTCAGCGTTAGCTGCGTACCCCCGCCGGGAAGCGAGAAAGCCATAAGTCCGGTAAACGATGGGCAACGAGAATGCCTGGCCAGCGGTAGCCGACGTGCTGCGCTCCGGGCGGTGAGCTAGCCAGGCCCTTCTCGCGAGTCAGACCGCCCTGGCCGGCTTCTTCGCCCTGGCGCCTGCCATCGCAGGACAAGCCGGGTAAAAGGCTCGCTGCCGACGCCGCGAGCGGCCACTCCGACGCCGCGAGCGGCGCTCCGACGCTGCCGGCCCCGACATGGCATCCGAAGCCGCCTTTCGGTGGCGCCTTTATGGTTGCCTGGTTACTGATCTTGAGGGCACTGCCTCTGAGCTGCTTATCCTTGGTTGGTGGGCGATACTGGGATCGAACCAGTGACCTCCTCGGTGTGAACGAGGCGCTCTCCCGCTGAGCCAATCGCCCTGGCCCGCGGCCGGATTCCGGGCCGCGGAGCGATCTTAGAGTAGCGCATGGACGGGCCTGGCATCGCTGCACCAACAACGTCCTCTGCCGCCCTGCCGCCCTGCCGCCGGAGCGCCGAGCTCGTGTCCGCCCCCCTCCCCCGACCCCCGCCCCCGGCCGGGTGGCTACGTGACCTGGTGGCTGCGTGCAGGCAAGCTCCGAGTCCGGTGAAGGCGAAAAATCCGACATAGCTAATATCGGCTTTAGTTATTCTCAATTCACCGCCAACGGGATTTTCGTATGTCACTTGAAAGCCTGGTAAATGCGGACTATTAACCAGGCGCCAGGCGCTCCGCCGCTGCTAACGGGCCTTCCCGGGCCTCCTGAGACGAAGGTCACATCTGATCCTTGTGACCCACGGGGATGATCCAGCGTCTAAACCGGTGTTTTATTGCGAGAAGCGTTTGACCAGGTCGCAGCCGGTTTGATGATCGGTGACCGAGGTTACGAGCGACTTCTTTCGCGGAATCAAACATCCGCGATAACAATTCCGCGGGACAAGCGATGTCCTAAGTGATGGGGCAAGCGCGCACCAATATGTGAAGCCCGGCAATCCGGGACACGACAAGGCAAAGGTCTGACCCGATGATGAACAGCAGCGTGACCGTGTCCGCAGAACTCGGCCTCAGTCTGGTCGTCCCCGACCACGGATCGGTCCCCTTGGTGGCGAGCCTGTACTACAGCGCCGATGACCCGTACGCGATCCGCATGGCATTCCACGTCGGCACCGACGAGCCTGTTGAGTGGATTTTCGCCCGTGACCTGCTGGCGGTCGGACTAGAAGGCCCCGCAGGTGAGGGTGACGTCCAGGTCTGGCCCGCCGACGAGCACGGCCGCGAACTGCTGAACATCGCGCTGTCCTCTCCCTTCGGCGAGGCTCACTTCGAAGCGCCGCGTGGTTCCACCGCCGCGTTCCTGACCCGGACCTACGAGGTCATCGCGCCGGGTCACGAGACCGACTACATCAACGTGGACGGCGAGCTCGACGAGCTTCTCTGGCGCGCATAATGCCAATCCTGCGTGACATATGGCCATGCCGCTTGCGGCATGGCCATATCACGGATCGGGCGACTCGGTTGCTCGCATGGCAAATACCTCCGCCGCCTTTCTGGTGATAGAACCGGGCACCGCCGCTAGCTTGCGGCCATTAACGTGACGGATCGGCTGCACGTCTCTGGTTGTACCGGTAAGGAATGCTTCATCAGCATTTGACAAAGCCGTTAGCGGTAGCTCATCCTCCGCCGCGCCGAACCACTCAAGGACCAGACCCCTCGTCACGCCGGCCAGGCAACCGGACGAGAGCGGCGGTGTTATCAGCTTGCCGCCGATGGCGACGAACACGTTCGTGCCCGTTCCCTCACACAAGTTCCCGGCGACATTCGCGAAGATGGCCTCGCCGCCGCCACGCTCGGCGGCGTACGCCAGCGCGCGCACGTTTCCCGCGTATGACGTGGTCTTGAGCCCGGCCAGGGCGCCCTCTTCGTTGCGCCGCCAGGGCGCCACCACGACGTCGATAGCGGCGGCAGGCGGCTTCTGCTCGGCGAGAGCCACGATGGTCGTCAAGGGAGAATTGCCTCGTTCCGACCCAAGTGCGGACATCCCGGCCGTCACCGTAATTCGCACCCGGGCCAACGGCAGCATGGGCGAGGCATCGACCACGGCGAGTGCACCCGCCCTGATCTGGTCCATGTCGGGCTCCGCGAGGCCGAGCCCGGCTGCCGACCGGCCGAGTCTGACCAGATGCCGGCTCAGCGCGAACAGTGTTCCGTTGGTGACCTTGACGGTCTCGAAGACCCCGTCACCGGTGACCAGCCCGTGGTCGAATACCGAGATCTTGGCCTCGTTGTCGGGGAGCAGGTCCCCGTTGATCCAGACAACCATGGTCCCGACGCTAGCGCAGTCGCGCCGGGGCACATGCCTGGTTCCGCGGCCTGGCTTCGCTGGCTGGCGGAGCGCGTCGGCGGAGCGCGCGGGCCGCTATCCGGGTATGCGAGTTTGCCCGCGAGTCAGGATCGGCTACAGTTCTCTACGCATACCGGTTGCGGCTGCTGCGGCCGCTGCGGAAGCCGGGACTGCGGACGTGGCTCAGTTGGTAGAGCATCACCTTGCCAAGGTGAGGGTCGCGGGTTCGAATCCCGTCGTCCGCTCGGAGGTGCCGGAAGCCGTCTGCGTGCCGACGGTCCGCTCGGCTCTTCGGTACCGGCCCGGCTCCCAGGTGGGTCGGCCTGTGGCGGAATGGCCGAGTGGCTTAGGCAAGGGCCTGCAAAGCCCTGTACGCGGGTTCGATTCCCGCTTCCGCCTCGGGGGCGGTTAGCTCAGCGGGAGAGCGCTTCCCTGACACGGAAGAGGTCACTGGTTCAATCCCAGTACCGCCCACCAGAGTTATTGCAGGTCGATGTCCGGAGGGCTACAGCTGCGGACAGCTTCAAGATCATCTGATAGCCATCCGGTTCCGGCCGGTTTATACTGCGGCCATGGCACGACGCGGCTGGGGCGACGACGGGATCTACTGGGTCGAGAGTCGCAAGCGGTACGCGGGCGCGATCAGCTTAGGCTGGGGGCCGGACGGCAAGCGGCAGCGTAAGGTCGTCCACGGACGGACCAAGCAAGAAGTCAAAGACAAGCTCAAAGAAGCGCATGAGGACGCCGCGCAGTCCGTCAAAACGTCACGCGACTACACCCTCCGGCAGGCCGTCAATGACTGGCTAGCTGAGGGAATGGACAACCCATCCCAAGCGACGATCGCCAAGTACCGGAACGTTCTGAAGCCCTTGCTCGGAGCGCTTGGGCAGCGGCCACTAGCTGAGCTCACGGCCGCGCAGGTCCGCAGCGCACTGGTCCGCTACGCAACCACTCATTCGACCGAGACGGTCAGCATCGCCCGGCTTGGGCTTGAGAGAGCAGTCCGCCACGAGGAGGCCAACGGCCGTGTTCGCAAGAACGTAGTGGCCCTCGTAACCACCCCCAGAGGCACTGACGGTCGGCCGAGCAAGTCGCTCACACTCGAGCAGGCCAATGCCGTTCTCGAAGCATCACGCAAGCCTGTCGCCACTGCAGAGTTCCCCGGTCTCCCGCCTCGTCCTCCAGCGCTAATGCAGGCCTACATCAGCCTGTCGCTCCTTGTCGGCGTTCGCACGGAAGAAGCGCGCGAACTGCGATGGGACCACCTCAATCTAGTCGGCAACCCAGAGACGACGCCGCCGGTCCCGCCAAGCGTCTCAGTCTGGCGATCCGTGCGAGCGCACGGAGACACTAAAACGAAGAAATCTCGGCGCACTCTCGCGCTTCCTCAGCTAGTCGTAAGCGCGCTCGAAAAACAGCGACGCTCCCAGGACGAGGACAAAGACAAGGCCCGCGAACTATGGCAGGAGAACGGCCTGGTATTCGCTACCAAACTCGGCACGAGGCTAGATGCAGGGAACGTCCGGAGGATGTTCAAGAGGGTCTGCAAGGCCGCAGGTATCGGCGAGGACTGGACCCCGCGGGAACTGCGAACCTCGTTTGTGTCGCTTATGAGCCTCCAAGGCGTGGACATCGAAGAGATATCCCACCTCGTCGGCCACAGCTCAACCAAGGTGACCGAGACCGTCTACAGACTCGAACTGCGTCCCGTCATCAAGACGGGAGCAGAAGTCATGGACCAGGTCTTCGCCAGTTAGCTCTGCGACAGGGCTGTACGAGTACGGTTGACGTTTGTTCCGCTTGCATTCCATACGAAACCAGGCGATGGCTCTGCGTAGCCAGATGCCGCTCTACCAGCAGCATCAATCGCCGGGCATAGGCCAATGTCGCCGTCTGGGCCCGTTACGGGGCGCGGATCGGCGCCGTCGCATCGGCGATCGCGGTCCTCGCAGCGCCGACCATCGCGGCGTGGCTCAAGGTGCGGCTCGCTCACCGCACGGGCATGCGCCTGGTGCAGCGGCAGCGCCGTAACCTGGAATCGCGTCAGCGGGCAGTGCAGCAGGAAATCGGGCGGCTCCGGGAGCGCCTCTCCCTGATCGACGCGGCCGCCCGGCCGTCCGACTTCCTGGATGAACGTGCCCGCCCGGGCGCCTACCAGGAGTACCGCGGCCTGCTCGGACAGGTGCACGCAGACCTGGAAACCTTGTCAGCAGACCTCGCGCAGGCCCGCGCCGAGTGGCAGGCCAGCGGATCGGCCACCCCGCCGCCGCTGGAGCGCATCGTCCTCTACATCGATGACCTTGACCGCTGCCGGCCCCACCGGGTCGTCGAGGTGCTCGAGGCAGTCCACCTCATGCTGGCACTCGACCTCTTCGTGGTCGTCGTCGCCGTTGACGCCCGCTGGCTGATCCGGTCACTGGAATACCACCACCGCGACCTGTTCCGGACCAGCCCCGATCCCGCGACCACCCCCGGCGGCGGTGACACGGCCGCGACGGCGACCCCCGTCGACTACCTCGACAAGATCTTCCAGATCCCCTACGCCCTGCTCACTCCGCCGCCCGCCGCGACCGCCACCTACCTGCGCGCTCTGCTGCCCGACCCCATCCCGGCCAGTGCACCACCACCTGCAGGCCATTTCCCTCAGGCCCACGAGCCGGAGGAGCCCGGTGACGTGACGCCAGCAGGCGCGTCACCTGACGGCGCCGGCACCCCAGCGGAGACCACAGCCGGTGATCACTTCCAGGCACCTCACGCCACCGAGGGCACCGGCCTCGCCGATCCCGGCCAGCCTATGTCGCTGCCCGACCTGCGACCCTGGGGATTGCGGCTGACCACGGCAGAAATCGAGTTCATCACCCGGCTCGGTGCCCTGCTCCCCACTCCGCGTGCCGCCAAGAGAATGGTCAACCTATACCGCCTAGTCCGCATCAGCATCCCCGATGCCGAACTAGGCGACTTCACCGCCAGCGGACCAGGTGCCCCTTACCGGGCCGTTCAGACCCGAATCAACGAGTAAAGCGTCAGCCGTTATCCACAATCGGGCAGACGATCTTGAAGCTGTCCGGCCTGGCGTGCGGGCATGACAACGGCCCGGTGGTCGCGCCGGGTTCGGCGGGAG